>NZ_DLMU01000009.1:0-434356 GCF_002479375.1 Comamonas sp. UBA7528 | reverse complement strand
ACCGCCTGCACAAGTGGCTGGGCATCGCCGCGCTGGTGTGGGCGGCGCTGCACTGGTGGTGGGCCAAGGGAACCAAGTGGATGGTGGGCTGGGGCTGGCTGGAGAGGCCGGCCCGCAAGGGCCATGCCGCCGAGGCGATGGGCAGCATCGAAGCCTGGCTGAGCAGCCAGCGGGGTCTGGCGGAATCCGTGGGCGAGTGGACCTTCTACCTGGCCGCCGTGCTGATGGTCCTGGCCCTGGTGCACCGCTTTCCCTACCACCTCTTCGTCAAGACCCACAAATGGCTGGCGCTGGCCTACCTGGCCCTGGCCTACCACTGCGTGGTGCTCACCAAGTCCGATTACTGGACGCAGCCGGTCGGTGTGGTGTTGGGGGGCTTGCTGCTGGGCGGCAGCGCCGCCGCCGTGCTGGCCCTGGCGGGGCGGATCGGTGCCGGACGCAAGGTGCAGGGCCGGATCGAGGCCCTGACTGAGTACCCTGCGCTGCGCGTGCTGCAAACGACCGTCGCACTGGAGGCCGGCTGGCCCGGCCATGCGGCGGGGCAGTTTGCCTTCGTCACCTCGGATCGGGCGGAAGGCGCGCACCCCTACACCATTGCCTCGGCCTGGAACCCGGCGGAGCATCGGCTCACTTTCATCACCAAGGCGCTGGGCGACCACACCAGCCGCCTGCGGGAGCGGCTGAAGCCCGGCATGCCGGTCACGGTGGAAGGCCCTTATGGCTGTTTCACGTTTGAGGATGGGTTGCAGCACCATATCTGGATCGGTGCAGGCATTGGCATCACGCCCTTTGTCGCCCGTCTGAAGCACCGCGCCGTCCACCCGCGCACCCGGACGGTGGATCTGTTCCACCCCACGGCCGACTACGAACAGGCTGCGATAGACCAGCTGACGGCCGATGCCACAGCCGCGGAGGTGCGCCTGCATCTGCTGGTCGATGGCCAGGATGGACGCCTGAACGGCGAGCGCATCCGGGCTGCGGTGCCGCAGTGGCGGTCCGCCAGCATCTGGTTCTGCGGCCCGGCAGGGTTTGGCCAGGCGCTGCGCGAAGACTTCTGTGCCCACGGCCTGCCGCCCGAACGGTTTCACCAGGAGCTGTTTCAGATGCGCTGAGCTTCGGCGATGGTGCCGGGCCGACGCAGGAGCGGGCATGGCGCTGCGTGCACGCAAGCACAACGGTGGTCCGATGGGCCAGTGAGAGGGCCATCATCGGGATTGCCGAAGGGGCAAGCAGGAAAAAGAGGGGGAAGGCGCGCGAGGCAGCGCGGCAGAGGAGGCACGCTGGCGCTGGCGAGATGGAGTCGGTCGTGCTTTGAAAAAAGTGCTTGGCTAACCGGGCGAACCGCTGGCTAGCAAAAACGCTTTGCAGACCCGAAGGCCTGCGAGGCGCCCCACGATGAAACTCGCGAGCAGCAGTAGAGGTTGCCGCTCGTTGGAATGAAGTATATTGGATAACAAGAATCATTCGCAATTAACCCTGCGCCAAGCAGGGATGTCGGCGCGTGCTGAAGGTGGACTCACCTGGCAGCGCGGGCCACGGCGCCAGGTGCGGTCGTCTGTTGGCGGTACGGCGGGCATCGAAGGCGGCAGGCAGGGCGCCTGGTTGCAACGGCCGCGCCGTGGAGTGCTGAGGCACGGGGCACACAGCACGGGCATGGGCATGAAGGAGCTCCAGGGGGCGCTCCCAGCACCACTCGCTACCTACTATCTGCTATCTGCCTGCACCCCACGCCCGGCGTGCCATTTGTGCGCTGTGGCGGGCGCGCGGCAGCCGACCTGTCCTGTGCTTCGGGTTGGGGGGCATCTGCGTTTGCGTGGCGTGGCCGGACGGCTTGCATCGATGGCAGTGGTGTAATCGCCCAGCGAAACAGTCTCTACCGTCCGTCCGCTGTGTCGGGCGGGCCTCTCTAGAATCCTCCCCGCACGTCCCGTCGCTATAACTAAGGAGATCCCCTGTCATGCGTTTTTCCCGTCGCACTCTGGTGGCCAGTTCGGCTGCAGCTTTGCTGGGCCTGTCCAGCCTGACCGCTGCCGCTGCCGGCAAGGAAGTCAAGATCGGCTATGCCCTGGCCCAGGCTTCGCACTTTGGCGCGGCCGCCCAAGGCTGGTCCGGCTATGTGGAAAAGGCCACCAACAACGCCTTCCAGTTCAAGCACTTCCCCTCCAGCGCCCTGGGTGGCGAGCGCGAGCTGATCGAAGGCCTGCAACTGGGCACCGTGGAAGCGGCCGTGGTGTCCACCGGCGCCCTGAGCAACTTTGTGGCCGACGTGGGCGTGGTGGACATTCCCTTTCTGTTCCGCGACCTGGGTCACGCCCGCAATGTGCTGGACGGCAAGTTCGGTACCGACCTGCTGGCCAAGTTCCAGCAGCGCGGTCTGATCGCGCTGGCCTGGGGTGAGCAGGGCTTCCGCCACCTGAGCAACAACAAGCACGCCGTCAAGAGCGTGGCGGACATGAAGGGCCTGAAGATCCGCGTGACGGAGAACCCGGTGCACATCACCGCGTTCCGCGCGCTGGGTGCCTCGCCCACGCCCATGTCCTGGCCGGAAGTGGTCAGCGCCCTGCAGCAAGGCACCATCGACGGCCAGGAGAACCCGATCTCCGTGCTGACCTCGGCCAAGCTGTGGGAAGTGCAAAAGCACCTGTCGCTGACAGCCCACGTCTACGCCCCCATGGTGCTGCTGGTCTCGCCCAGCTTCTGGAACGGCCTGAACGCCCAGCAGAAGGCCGCCTTCACCGAAGGTGCCAAGATCGGCGGCAAGGCGTCGCGCACCTTTGTGGATGAGGTGGAGAAGAAGGGTGTGGAAGAGGCCCGCAAGCACGGCATGGCCGTGGTGGACAACGTGGACCGCGCCGCATTCCGCAAGGCGCTGGACAAGCCCTACGAGCAGTTCGCCAAGAAGTTCGGCCAGAAGACGCTGGACGATATCGCTGCCACCAAGTGATGGGCGCCGCGGCCGTGCGCGCGGAGCGTGCGCTGCCTGTGCGGTTGCCACCCGGGCCTGCTGCGTGCAGGCCTTTTTTGCGCCCGCCTTGTATCAAAAAAGATATTTCAAATTCCTTCGGATGTTTGTGGCATTCAAAGTTCGTATCTTTTTCGAGATTATCATGTTGCCTTAGCAACCCCTGTCGGGTCGCGCACAGTGCGCACCCTCTCTCTCCCCATGGAATTGCAGACTTTCCAGCCGCTGGCGACGCAGCTGTTCGCCGACATCCGTTCCCTGACTTTCGACGGCGTGGGGGTCACCCGCGCCAGCTACGGGCCTGGTGAAGACCTGGCGGCCCAGCACCTGGAGACCTTCGCCCAGGGCGAAGGCCTGGAAGTGGCACGCGACCGCGCGGGCAACCTCGTCTTCAGCGACCCGGCGGACAGCCGGGACGTGCCGGCCGTGTGGGTGGGCTCGCACATGGATTCCGTGCCCCAGGGCGGCAACTACGACGGCCTGGCCGGCATCGTGGCCGGCCTGCTGGTGCAGGTGGCGGCGCGCCGTGCGGGCGTGCAACTGCCGGTGCCGCTGAAGGTGGTGGGCTTTCGCGGCGAGGAAAGCGCCTGGTTCGGCAAGGCCTATATGGGCTCGGGCGCGCTGTGGGGCAAGCTCACGGCGTCCGACCTGGAGCTGCAGCGCCGGGGCGACGGCAAGACCTTGCGCGAATGCATGCAGGCCAGCGGTGCCGATGTGGAGGCCATTGCCCGGCAGGAGAAGCTGCTGGAGCCGCGCGACATCCGCGCCTATGTGGAACTGCACATCGAGCAGGGCCCGGTGATGGTGGCGCGCAAGATCCCGCTGGGCGTGGTCAGCGGCATCCGCGGCAATGTGCGCCACAACCTGATTGGCTGCGTGGGCGAGGCCCAGCACAGCGGCGTGGTGCCGCGCTGGCTGCGCCACGATGCGGTGTTTGCCGTGGCCGACCTGATCATGCGCCTGGACACCCACTGGCGTGCGCTGCTGGAGCGTGGCACCGACCTGGTGGTGACCTGCGGCGTGCTGCAGACCAACCCGGCCGAGCATTCCATCTCCCGCGTGCCGGGCTATGCCAGCTTCAGCCTGGAGGCGCGCAGCAAGAGCATCGACACACTGGAAGCCTTCTACCAGCTGGTGCAGGCGGAGATGCGTTCCATCGAACGCGAACGCGGTGTGCAGTTCCAGCCCGACCGCCGCCTGCTCAGCGACCCGGCGGTCACCGATGGCCAGCTGTCCGAGCTGCTGTCCCGCGCCTGTGCCGCACGCGGCATTGCCCACGAGAGCATTCCCAGCGGTGCCGGCCACGATGCCGCGCTGTTTGCCAACGGCGGCGTGCCCAGCGCCATGCTGTTTGTGCGCAACCAGAACGGATCGCACAACCCGCATGAAGCCATGGAGATGGACGACTTCATGCAGGGCGTGCAGGTGCTGGCCGATATGTTGGAGGCACTGCCCGCCTGAACGCACGCACCGCATGCCGCACGCTGCGCATCGCACGCCACGCATCGTTATAGTGCGCGCCAGCCCGTGATTTGCTGCTCCTTCCATGACGTCCACCGCCACCATTCTTTCCGCTGACAGTCCCCGCCCGGCCATCGACTATGCTGGTCTGGGCGACCGTCTGCGTGCCTACCGCATCGGTGCCGGCCTGCAGGCCGACGATGTGGCGGCGCAGCTGGGGGTGTCGCGCGCGGTGGTTTACCGCATGGAAAAGGGCGAGATCGTCAAGATCGATACGCTGGAGCGCCTGGCCGCCTTGCTGGGCACCAGCATGGCCTCGCTGCTGGGCGTGGAGACGGAGTACTACGCCAGCGCGCTGGCGCTGTTCGAGCGCATGCGCCAGCTGGAGGAGAAGTCCGACCGCATCCTGGCGCATTTCGAGCCCATCTCGCTGCTGCTCACGTCCGATGCCTACCTGGGCCATCTGGGACAGATGCTGTACGAAGGCCTGCCCGCCACGCTGCTGGCGGATGAGGCGGCCCTGCGCCGCCGGGAAATCGCCCGCATGCTGGAAGTGCTGCAGGAGCGCCGGCGCGACTTTGCGCTGCGCAAGCCGCAGATCGTCAGCCTGGTGGGCCTGCGCGAGCTGGAGCGCTTTGTGCTGACCGGCCTGGTCGGCCGCGTCGATCTGCCCGCTGCCGTGCGTGCCCAGCGCGTGCAGGCGGCCTGCGACGAGGTGCTGCGCATGGCCGACCTGATGGACAGCGAGCCCTGGCAGGTGCAGGTGGGCCTGGTGGACGACGCCATGCCGTCCGCCACCTACCAGCTGCTGCGGGGGCCGCAACACCACGTGCTGCTGCACAGCCCGTTCCGCCTGGGAGAGCTGCCCAATGTGCGCAACGGCATTGCCATGGTCACCACCTCGCCCGAAGCCGTGCGCCTGCACGAAAACATGACCCAAACCCTGTGGAACGCCGCCTGCAAGGGCCGCGAAGGGGCCCGCCGGCTGCGCGCCCTGGTGGCGCGCATGGCCGCTACACAGCCCCCGCCACCGGCCACTGCTTACCCTGATACACCATGAACACCTCCATCTCCGCTGCTTCCTCCCCCCTGTCCAACCAGCAGTTTCTGCGCCGCCAGGCCGCCGGCTGGCTGCTGTATGCCGGCTGCGTCGACGCCCGCACCACCGACCCGTTCCGCCTGCCTTCGGGCTGGACCACGCCGGTCTATATGGACGGCAGCCGCCTGATTTCCTTCCCCACCATCCGCCGCGAGCTGATGAAGCAAGGCCTGCAGCGCCTGCTGGACGCTGGTGCGCTGCAGGGGCTGAGCGGCGTGGCCGGCGGCGAATCCAGCGGCATCGCCTTTGCCGCCTGGCTGGCCGAGAAGATGGACCTGCCGCTGCAGTACGTGCGCAAGCGCGCCGTGGGGGTGCGCCAGATCGAAGGTGTGGTGGAGCAGGGCGGCAAGGTGCTGCTGGTGGACGATATGGTGTCCGCCGGCCAGTACAAGCTGAGCTTCATCGATGCGCTGCGCGCCGAAGGTGCCCGCGTGGAAGACCTGTTTGTGGTGTTCGACTACGGCTGCCTGGGTGCGGCCCCGGTGCTGCAGCAGCACGGCGTGCGCGTGCACGCCCTGTGCGACTGGCGCGATGTGCTGGAACAGGCCCGTGCCCGGGGCCAGTTTAGCGACGCGGCCCTGCAGACCTGGGAAGAGTTCCTGCAGGCGCCGGCCGAATGGTCTATCGCCCATGGCGGCGTGGGGCAGTAAGAGCCGCTCACACCACCCTTGATACGTCGTTGCTTTGCCTGGTCGTACTTTGGTACTGCCTGCGGCTTCGCGCCTTGTCTCCAACGCAAACCTGCGGTGTGCTGGGCCGTGTTGGCGGCTCTCAGCGCCGCCACCAAAGACAGGGGCCATCGGCCTCTGCCGCACACGGCCTGGGGTGAGGCTGTGTTCCGCCCGGGAGCGCGTGCATGCACCTTCCGGGCGCGCTTCCTGCGCCCATCCCATGTCCTCCCCCTGACCAATCCACGGCCCTGCAGGCCGGCTGCTGCGCTGCACCCCGCAGTCCTTGGGGCCTGACGGCCGACGGACGGGCTGCATGGGACAGAATCCCTCCCTACCAAGAGAGGGAGTGAGATGTTTGTTCTGTCCAAATTGCTGTCGGCCGTCACCCAGCCGGCGTTCTGGCTGCTGCTGCTGTGGCTGCTGAGCTTGTTGTTGCCGGGGCGCCTGCAGCGGCTGGCGCGCAGGCTGCAGTGGACGGGGCTGGCGGCGCTGGCGCTGCTGGGCTTCACGGCGCTGCCCGATGCCTTGCTGCGTCCGCTGGAGAACCGGTATCCGGTGCCTTCCGAGGCGCAGCGGGACCAGGCCGCCGGCGTGATTGTGCTGGGCGGGGCCTTCGAGCGGGCCGCGATTTTGCAGGACCGCCTGCAGGTGCCACTGGGGCACGGCGCCGAGCGCATGAGCGTGCCGGCCGGCTGGATGCACCGCAACCCGCAGCTGCAGCTGGTGTTTTCCGGCGGTGAAGGGCGCCTGCTGACCACCGGCGTGACGGAGGCGGACATGGCCGGACAGTTCTACACCGAGCAGGGCCTGGACATGGGCCGCGTGCAGCTGGAAAACGGCGCCCGCACCACCCGTGAAAACGCCCAGCGCGTGGCGGCCTTGCTGGGCGCGCGTTGCCAGCAGCCCTGGCTGCTGGTGACATCGGCCTGGCACATGCCGCGCGCCATGGAAGAGTTCGCCGCCACCGGCTGCCAGATCACCCCGTACCCGGTGGATTTCCTGACCGCGCAGAGCACACCGTGGACCGAGTATTCGCTGGCCCACGGCCTGCTGCGCTGGCAGACCGCGCTGCACGAATGGCTGGGGTTGCTGGCCTACCGTGTGACGCGCTGAGGGCGTCGCCCGTCGGGCGGCCGGGGCCGGGCGCGTGCCCGGCTGCTATGGCGGTGCCATGGCCGCAGCGCCGCTGTCGCCCGGTCGGGCACCGGAAGGGGCCTGGCACGTGGGCACAAAAAAGCCCCGCGGTAGCGGGGCTGGAAAAAGGCGCGGTCTCGTCACAAGGGCGCCGGGAGCACAACAGTGCGGTGCATCAGGCGGCGACGGCCTCTTCGGCAGTGGTCACGCTCTGCACGTCCTTGGTGGCGCTGGCAAAGGCAGCGGCCACGGCATCGGGGCCCATGCCCAGGCCTTCGGCACGGACGATGCGCACATCGGTGATGCCAAAGAAGCCCAGCACCACCTTCAGGTAGCTTTCCTGGTGTTCCATGGCTTCAGCGGCCGCGCTGGTGGAGTACATGCCGCCACGCGAGGAAGCGATGATCACGGTCTTGCCCTTGGCCAGGCCTTCGGGGCCGTTGGCGGTGTAGCGGAAGGTGCGGCCGGGCTGGGCCAGGCGGTCGATCCAGGCCTTCAGCTGGGTGGGGATGCTGAAGTTGTAGAACGGGGCACCGATCACCACCACGTCGGCAGCCAGGAATTGCTGCACCAGGCGTTCGGACACGGCGTTTTCCGTCACTTGCTCGGCGCTCAGGCCTTCGGACTGGCCGGTGCGGGGCGCCATGGCGGCGGAGGTGAAGTGGTTGGGGGCTTCGGCCACCAGGTCCAGGTAGCTGACCTGGGTGCCTGCGTGCTTGGCCTTCCAGGCGTCCACGATCTGGGCCGTCAGCTTGCGCGAAGCGGAGTTGTTACCGTTGATGGAAGAGTCAATGTGCAGCAGTTGCATGGTGTTCCTTGGTATCCAGTGGTGTGTGAAGCACTTTGTGTGCGATGGATAGAGTGTGATTGCAGACACTATCTTTGATAAGCCTGCATTTTTGCGATAGATTGTTTCGTATTTGGAACAATCAGCCGGAGCCCTGCTGTGAATGACCTCAATGACATGCTGTACTTTGCCGAGGTGGTGGAGCGCGGCGGCTTTGCCGCGGCCGGCCGGGCGCTGAACATCCCGAAGTCCCGGCTGTCGCGCCGCATCTCGGAGCTGGAAGCGCGGCTGGGCGTGCGCCTGATGCAGCGCACCACGCGGCGGCTGGCGCTGACCGAGATTGGCGAGGCCTATCTGCGCCACTGCCAGGCCATGCGGGACGCCGCCGAGGCGGCGGCCGACACCGTGGCCCAGGTCCAGACCGAGCCGCGCGGCACGGTGCGCGTGAGCTGCCCGGTGACGCTGATGCAAACCGTGCTGGCCGAGCGCGTGCCGCAGTTTCTGCGCCTGTACCCGCGTGTGCGGCTGGAAGTGCGGGTGGCCAACCACCCGGTCAATCTGCTGGAAGAGGGCATCGATGTGGCGCTGCGGGTGCGGGACACGGTGGAGGACAGCGGCTCCATGGTGGTCAAGCGCCTGGATGTGGCACGCAGCATCCTGGTGGCCGCACCCTCGGTGCTGCAGGGCCAGGCCGTGCCCCAGGACCCCCAGGATCTGCAGGACCTGCCGGCGATTGCCATGTCGGCCCAGGAGGGCCTGTGCACCTGGAGCCTGGTGGGCCCGCGCGGCCAGAGCGAGCAGGTGCAGCACCCTGTGCGCTATGTGGCCGACGATCTGCTGTCGCTGAAGATGGCGGCGCTGCAGGGCGTGGGCATGTGCGTGATCCCGGACTATATGTGTACCGATGCGCTGCACGACGGCCGCCTGGTGCGGCTGCTGCCGCAGTGGAGCCAGCACCCCGGCATCGTGCATGCGGTGTTCCCGTCGCGGCGCGGGCTGTCGCCGGCGGTGCGCAGCTTTCTGGATTTTCTGGGGGAAATCATGCCCGGCACCAGCGCGCCGCAGGCCGAGGACGGCGCCTTCATCTGAGCCAGCGGTGGTCTGCCGAACCGGGGAGGACATACCCTCGGATCCGGGGACGACCCGGGCCGAACGCGACTTTGGACCCGGGCACTGCCCCGGTTCCAGGGAGGGGGCGGACACCCCTCGATTGCCGTGGCAGATGCTTATGCCTATATGGAAAGAAAAAATCCGTCGTTGGATTTGTGCGCCATGCTGCCGACAATGCGCCCCAAGGAGCACACGCTATGGCGCAGCACACACGCATCATCATCGTCCCGGGCTGGCGGGATTCCGGCCCCGGCCACTGGCAGACCCTGTGGCAGGAGCAGTTGCCGCAGGCCGAGCGCGTGGTGCAGGACGACTGGCTCACGCCCCGGCGGGATGCCTGGGTCCAGGCCCTGGAGCGGCTGATCCTGGCGCGGCCCGAACCAGTGGTCATTGCCGCCCACAGCCTGGGCTGCATCACCACCGCCCACCTGGGCGAGGAGGCCGCCGCCCGGGTCCAGGGCGCGCTGCTGGTGGCACCCGCCGACCCTGAGCGCCGGGGGGCCCTGGCCGATTTCGCTCCCGTGCCCTATGCACAGCTGCCCTACCGCAGCATTCTGGTGGCCAGCAATACCGACCCGTACTGCCCGGTGCGCCTGGCCGGCGCCTATGCCCGCGCCTGGGGCAGTGAATTTGTGCGCCTGCAGAACGCCGGCCACATCAATGTGGAATCCGGCCACGGCCACTGGCCGTTGGGCTGGGGGCTGCTGCAGTCGCTGCTGGAAGATGCCCGCGTGGCGGCAGAAGGGCCGCAGTCGGCGGCGCTGGCGCCGCTGGCCTGGTCGGCCCGGGCCTGAGCGCAGGCGATAGAAAAGCACCACAACAGCGGTAGTACCGCGGCGGGGAGGGCTGGCAGGTCCGCCCCGTCACCGCAAAAAACCGGTGCCGCCATGCACGCAGAAGCGGCACGGCAGTCCCGATGCTCGGGTGGTGCAGAACGGAAAAAGGCCTCCATGCGGACATGGAGGCCTTGGCGCAAGCCCGCTTTGGGCGCTATCAGCCCAGCAGGGCCAGCACGGACTGGGGATGCTGGTTGGCCTGGGCCACCATGGCCGTGCCGACCTTCTGCAGGATGAGCGTGCGCGACAGCGCCGCCGTCTCCTGGGCGTAGTCCGCATCCACAATGCGCCCCCGGCTGGCCGAGAGGTGCTCGGTGCTGGTTTGCAAGTGGGCCACGATGCTGTCGAAGCGCGACATCTGGGCACCAATCTTGGTTCGCTGGCCGTTGGCGTAGTCCAGCGCCTGGTCGATGCGGCGCAGGGCCTTGGTGGCGCCCGCGGCGGTGCTGATGTCCAGGTCCTCCAGCCCCATGGCCCCCAGGTTCATGCTGCCGACCTTGGCGTAGACATAGTCACCGGAGTTGGCGCCCACCTGGAATCCCAGTGTGCGGCCATAGTCGCCCCGGGAGCCCTTCACGGCATCGCCCCAGTCCTCGACAAAACCGGCCAGTGCGTCTTCACCGCTGTGCGTGCCCACGCTGTTGACGACGTTCTCCGGGCTCATGGCCGGGCCGCCATCGACGTCCGCGCCGCCGACGGCGCCCACATCGGTGTTGCCCAGGTCGAAGCCGGCGATGAATGCGGCCTTGTCAGCGTTGTACTTGCTGTAGAAATCCGCCCGGTCGGCGAATGCCCCATGGCTGTATGTCGCGAGGGCGGCATCCAGGGTCAGGCCGGGCGTGGTCTGCAGGGCCTGGAGCACGTCGCTGATCCCGGCGCCCCCGGCGGCCTTGATCTCTTCGTGCATGTACCGCACCGCGGCGTAGCCGGAGGCATAGTCCAGGCTGCTGGAGCCCCACGCCGTGAGGTCGTCGTTGACGATGTCGTTGATGGGGTGGGAGGCAATGCGCTCATCGCCGCCGTGGATGAACTCGGCCGCGCCTTCAATGAACCACAGGTTGCTGGTGTCGGAACGCAACTCCCCCCAGCTTTGCCCCGTGGCCATGATGGCATGCGTCATCTCGTGCGCGATGATGCGGTCGTAATAGACCGGGCCGCTGCCGCCGTCCAGCGAGGTGCTGCTGGTGAAGTCCGCCATGTCCAGTTCCATGCGGATGTTCGATCCCGGCCCGCTGGCGCCGACCGATGACCAGACCCGTGCCGCCACGCCGCCCGCGCCATCGATGCTGTCGGTGAACTCGAACTTGATGGTCTGCCCGGTGGCTTCGATGCCGAAGTACTGCTTGATCATGGCTTCGGCGTTTTCCAGCCAGCCGCCTTGCAGCCCGTCGATCGCCGCCTCGATGCTGGGGTCACCGGAGCCGACGACCTTGGTGCGGCTGGGCGCGAAGATGTATTCGCCGTTGAACTGGCTGCTGATGCCGATGCGGTCGATTTCGCGTTTGAGCTGGGCCACCTCGCCTTGCAAGGCCTGGCGGTCCTGGTCGCTGTTGGTGAAGTTGATGGACTGCACCGCCAGTTCGCGCATGCGCTGCAGCATGTCGCCGACCTTGCTGATGGAGCCTTCGGCCGTCTGCAGCATGGAGATGCCGTCGTTGGCATTGCGCGCGGCCTGCTGCATGCCGCGGACCTGGCTGAACATGCGCTCGGAAATGGCCAGTCCGGCAGCATCGTCCTTGGCACTGTTGACCCGCATGCCGCTGGACAGGCGCTGCATGGTGGTCGCCAGGCCCGCCTGGCTGTGGCTGAGGCTGCGTTGCGCGTTCAGGGACGCGATGTTGGTGGAAATGCTCAGGGCCATACATCTCCCTGCCTGCGGCGCCGGGCCGGTGCGCGGGAGGGCGCTGCCCTTCCGTACCGCGTGCCAGAGGGGAAGGAAAACAACACAGACATCAACCGTATCCTTTCAGGGTTCGCCGTAACAAGTCGTAAAGGCGTTTGTACGGGTTTCGACATGTCTATAAAAAAATTGAGACATATAGAGAAAAACGATGAGCGAAGGGGTGTGGCTGCGGCCCGTGCGGTGGGTGTAGTGGGTTCTTTATTCCAAAATTCGATAAATTTAAAAGAATATATTCTTTTGAGTTTTAAAACAGTGTCTTCACAATCGCTGTATCCATAAACAAAACGACACGTTCGTTCTTGCAGGCAGACACCATGACCTCTTTGAAGCTCAAGACCCTTTTGGCCACTCTCGCACTGGCAGCCAGCGGCGTGGCGTCGGCGCAGGACCAGTTGCTGAACGTCTCGTACGACGTGGCCCGTGAGTTCTACAAGGACTACAACCAGGCTTTCGCGGCCCACTACAAGAAGACCACCGGCAAGGACATCAAGATCGACCAGTCGCACGGCGGCTCCAGCGCCCAGGCGCGTGCCGTGAACGACGGTCTGGCGGCCGATGTGGTGACCTTCAACACCACCACCGACGTCGATTTCCTGGCCGCCAACGGTGTGGTCGCCAAGGACTGGGCCAAGAAATTCCCCAACGACGCGTCGCCCACCACCTCGACCATGCTGTTCCTGGTGCGCAACGGCAACCCCAAGAACATCAAGGACTGGAAAGACCTGACCCGCCCCGACGTGAAGGTGGTGGTGGTCAACCCCAAGACCGGTGGCAACGGCCGCTACGCCTATCTGGCGGCCTGGGGTTCGGTGCGTGAAGCCGGCGGCACGGACGCGCAGGCACAGGAATTCGTCAAGCAGCTCTACAAGAATGTGCCCGTGCTGGGCAAGGGCGGCCGCGACGCGACCAGCATCTTCCTGCAACGCAACATCGGTGATGTGCTGATCACCTTCGAATCCGAAGTGATCTCGGTGGACCGCGAATTCGGCCAGGGCAAGGTGGATGCTGTCTACCCCTCGTCCTCCATCGTGGCGGAGAACCCCGTGGCCGTGGTCGAGCGCACCGCCGCCAAGAAGGGCTCTGGCCAGCTGGCCAAGGCCTATCTGGACTATCTGTACTCGGATGAAGCCCAGGAAATTGCGGCCAAGCATGCGCTGCGCCCCCGCTCGGAAGCGGTGCTCAAGAAGCACGCCGCTGTGTTCAAGCCGCTCAAGCAGTTCACGGTGGGCAAGTACTTCGGCTCGCTGACGGAGGCACAGAAGGTGCACTTCAACGACGGCGGCAAGTTCGACGAGATCTACACCCCCGGTAAGTAAGCGCCGGAGCCGCCTGCCACCCCGGTGGCCGGTGGGCACTGCCAGCGCCGAGAGCATGCTGCGGGCACTGCGCGACCGATAACTACAACGATTCTTCTGGCTGTTTGGGAACCTTCATGTCCGCTGCGATTCCTTCCAGCCCAGCGCCTGGCGCCACCACCTCCGCACCTTCCGGGGCGCGACGGGGTGGGGGCGCCAAGCGCGTTCTGCCCGGCTTCGGGCTGACGCTGGGCTATACGCTGTTTTACCTGAGCATCATTGTGCTGATCCCGCTGTCAGCCCTGTTGTTCAAGACCTTTGCGCTGACCTGGCCGCAGTTCTGGGACGCCGTGACCGCGCCGCGCGTGCTGGCGTCCTACCGGCTGACCTTTGGTGCCAGCTTTCTGGCCGCGCTGGTGAACCTGGTGTTCGGTCTGCTGGTGGCCTGGGTGCTAGTGCGCTACCAGTTCCCCGGCAAGAAGATTGTCGATGCGCTGGTGGACCTGCCGTTTGCGCTGCCCACCGCCGTGGCCGGCATCTCGCTGACCGCCTTGCTGGCCGGCAACGGCTGGGTGGGCCAGTACCTGGAGCCGCTGGGCATCCAGCTGGCGTTCAACCCCAACGGGGTGGTGATTGCGCTGATCTTCATTGGCCTGCCGTTTGTGGTGCGCACGGTGCAGCCGGTGCTGGAAGACTCCGAGAAAGAGCTGGAAGAGGCGGCCACCAGCCTGGGCGCCTCGCGCTGGCAGATCTTCTACAAGGTGATCCTGCCGGCCATCACGCCCGCCTTGCTGACTGGCTTTGCCATGGCCTTTGCCCGTGCCCTGGGTGAATACGGCTCGGTGATCTTCATTGCCGGCAACATGCCCATGGTCTCCGAAATCACGCCGCTGATCATCATCGGCAAGCTCGAACAGTACGACTACACCGGTGCCACCGCCGTGGCCGTGGTGATGCTGGTCTTCTCCTTTGCCATGCTGCTGGTCATCAATGCACTGCAGGCCTGGCAGCGCCGCCATTCGGGAGCACCCGCATGAATCTGAATTTCAACGAACAGCACTACTTTTTGTTCCAGGTGCTGGGCGCCATCCTGGTGGCGGTGCTGCTGGCCTACAAGCTGACGGCCCCCAAGAAGGGGGCCAAGCCGGAGAAGCTGACCACCACCGAGTCGCGCGCCGTTCGCTGGATCCTGACCGGCATTGCGCTGGCCTTCATCGCCCTGTTCCTGGTACTGCCGCTGGCCGCCGTGTTCACCGAGGCGCTGCGCAAAGGCTGGAGCGCCTACCTGGACGGTCTGCGCGAGCCCGATGCCTGGTCGGCCATCAAGCTGACCCTGATCACGGCCGTCATTGCCGTGCCGCTGAACCTGGTGTTCGGCGTGGCCGCGGCCTGGTGCATTGCCAAGTACGAGTTCAAGGGCAAGGCCTTTCTGACCACGCTGATCGATCTGCCGTTCTCCATTTCGCCCGTGGTGGCGGGCCTGATGTACGTGCTGGTGTTTGGCGCCCATGGCTGGTTCGGCCCCTGGCTGCAGGCCCATGACATCAAGATCGTCTTCGCCGTGCCCGGCATCGTGCTGGCGACCGTGTTCGTCACCTTCCCCTTCATTGCCCGGGAGCTGATCCCGCTGATGCAGGCACAGGGCAATGACGAGGAGCAGGCCGCCATCGTGCTGGGGGCCAGCGGCTGGCAGACCTTCTGGTATGTGACGCTGCCCAACATCAAGTGGGGCCTGCTGTACGGGGTGATTCTGTGTAACGCCCGTGCCATGGGTGAGTTCGGTGCGGTGTCGGTGGTCTCCGGCCACATCCGCGGCCAGACCAACACCATCCCGCTGCATGTCGAAATCCTCTACAACGAATACCAGTCCGTCGCCGCATTTGCTGCTGCCTCGCTGCTGGCGCTGCTGGCCCTGGTGACCCTGCTCATCAAGACCGTGGCCGAGTGGAAAGCCGAACAACAGCGCAAGGCCGCCTCCGAGCTGCCGCCCGAGCGCCCGACCCCCGTGACCGCCCAGCCCTGAAGGCCGGCGCTGCAACCGAATCCGAGAACACCATGAGCATCGAAATCCGCAATGTCAGCAAGCAGTTTGGCGACTTCCAGGCCCTGCGCGATGTCAGCCTCGATATCAAATCGGGCGAACTGATCGCGCTGCTGGGTCCGTCCGGCTGCGGCAAGACCACGCTGCTGCGCATCATCGCCGGGCTGGAAACGCCCGATGTGGGCAGCATCCATTTCAGCGGCGCTGACACCACCGACGTGCATGTGCGCGACCGCAACGTGGGCTTTGTCTTCCAGCACTACGCGCTGTTCCGCCACATGACCGTGTTCGAGAACGTGGCCTTCGGCCTGCGCGTGAAGCCGCGCAGCGAGCGCCCGAGCGAAGCCCAGATCAAGGAGAAGGTGATGAACCTGCTCAAGCTGGTGCAGCTGGACTGGATTGCCGACCGCTTCCCCTCGCAGCTGTCCGGCGGCCAGCGCCAACGTATTGCCCTGGCGCGCGCGCTGGCGGTGGAGCCCAAGGTGCTGCTGCTGGACGAGCCGTTCGGTGCGCTGGACGCCAAGGTGCGCAAGGAACTGCGCCGCTGGCTGCGCCGCCTGCACGACGAGCTGCATGTGACCTCCATCTTCGTGACCCACGACCAGGAAGAGGCGCTGGAAGTGGCCGACCGCGTGGTTGTCATCAACAAGGGCAAGATCGAACAGGAAGGCACGCCGCAGCAGGTGTGGGACAACCCGGCCAGCCCGTTTGTCTACGGCTTCCTGGGCGATGTGAACCTGTTCAAGGGCCGCGCCACCGATGGCCGCGTCTACCTGGACGAGGGCCTGCAGCTGGAGAGTGCCGAGGCCAATGGCGCGTCCAACTCCAACGCCTTTGCCTATGTGCGCCCGCACGACCTGGATGTGGAGCGTTATTCGTCCGGGCAGAATGTGGACCTGCAGGGCCGCCCCACCGGCATCGTGGTGCAGCTGGCGCGCGCGATTGTGGTGGGCCCCATTGCACGCCTGGAACTTATTCCCGCCGATGGCACCCAAGCAGCGGACAATGGTGGCGAAGATCAGCTGATCGAAGCCCAGATTCCCGCACAGCAGTTCCATGAGATGGCGCTGCGCGAAGGGGAGACCCTGGTGGTCACCCCCCGCCGCGCCAAGGTGTTCGTGGACGCCGCTGCCGGTATCTGAGGGTAGGCATCCTGCATGGGGCAGGGCGCGTGCCCGGCCCCGGGCCCTGAGTTGGCCAGACAAGGATGGACATGCAGTTTGTAAATACCCTCAGCCAGGCCCCGCGCCGCGTGCTGGCCCTGATCAGCCTGGCCTGTGTGGCCCTGCTGGCGTTTGGCATGTACCTGCAGCATGTGCAGGGCCTGGAGCCGTGTCCCATGTGCATCGTGCAGCGCTATGCGCTGGTGCTGGTGGCGGTGCTGACCGGCCTGGCCAGCCTGCGCCCGAACAAGGGCTGGTGGATGGGCTGGGGCGTGCTGGCGCTGCTGGCCAGCGGCTTCGGCGCCTTCGTGGCCGCACGCCAGAGCTGGCTGCAGTGGTACCCGCCCGAATTCGCCAGCTGCGGCCGCGATTTCTACGGCATGATCGAAAACTATTCCCTCAGCCGCGCCATCCCCATGATCTTCCGGGGCTCGGGCGACTGCACGGCGATTGACTGGACCTTCCTGGGCGGCTCGATTGCCAACTGGTCCTTTGTCTGCTTTGTGCTGTTCTTCGGGGTGATCGCCACCTTGCTGGTGCGCCGCCGCTGAACGCGCACCGCACGCTGCACGCTCTGCACAGCCCCGGCATGCCGGGGCTTTTTTGTGGCCGCTTGCAGCGCGTGCACTTGGCGCGACAATCTCCACCCCATGCCCCAGTACATCCTTTTTCACAAGCCCTATGGCGTGCTGTCCCAGTTCACGCCGGAGGACGGTGCCCGTTCGCTGGCCGAGTTCGACCTGCCGCCCGGCGTCTACCCGGCGGGGCGGCTGGACAAGGATTCGGAAGGCCTGCTGCTGCTGACCGATGACGGGCCGCTGATCGAGCAGCTGCTCCACCCGCGTCACCAAAAGCCCAAGACCTACTGGGTGCTGGTAGAGCGCCTGCCCGATGCGGCGGCGCTGGAGAAAATGCGTGCCGGCCTGCGCATCGAGGACTACACCACCTTG
Source organism: Comamonas sp. UBA7528 (assembly GCF_002479375.1). Lineage (NCBI taxonomy): Bacteria > Pseudomonadati > Pseudomonadota > Betaproteobacteria > Burkholderiales > Comamonadaceae > Comamonas > Comamonas sp. UBA7528. The sequence continues at coordinate 416,944 of NZ_DLMU01000009.1, read as the reverse complement.
CCCTGCCAGGTACAGCTGCTGGAGCCCCAGCCCGCAGTGGCGCCGCGCGACCCGCCGGTGCGGGTGCGCAAGAGCGTGCAGGACTTTTGGCTGGCCATCACCGTGGTGGAAGGCAAGAATCGCCAGGTGCGCAAGATGACGGCGGCCATCGGCCACCCCACGCTGCGCCTGCAGCGCCGCAGCATTGCCAACCTGGAGCTGGGGGATCTGGCGCCGGGGCAGTGGAAGTCCATAGCGCGCGCAGACATCCACTGGGGGGTGGACGCGGCAGACACGCCAGCGGACCGCACCACGGCCGGCGGTGTGGCCGTGCGCTACCGCAGCCCGGGGGAGCGCACGCGCGGTGCGCCGCCCGGTGGCGATCGTCGCGGTGCAGGTAGCGCCGGTCGCAACGATGCAGGCAGCGCACGCACGGGGGATGGAAAGCGCAATGGCAAGGGCAGTGGCAATGGCGGCCGCAATGCCGCGCCGACCCGCCAGCCGGGCAGCTGGTTCACGTCCAAGAAGTGAGCGCAGTGGCGCAGGGCGTGTGCCGGCGCGTGAGGGTGCAGGCCACCGCCAGGGCGTAGCGAGGCCTCCGCCAAGCCGCAGCGAGGTGTTTACCTGGCGGCCACGGTCAGGGCCTGGGGCCGGGTGGCTCAGGCCGATTCCACGCTGGCCGCGCTGAACAGCGGGCCGGTGGTGCCGGCCACCCAGCCGGGGTAGGTTTCCATCACTTCGGCAAACAGGGCCGAATCGATCCAGCGCTGCAGCCAGTCCTGCAGGTGGGGCCAGGGCTGTTCGGCCCACTGGGCTTCGTCGATGCGGGCGAACTGGCGCACAAAGGGGCGCAGCGCCATATCGGCCAAGCTGGGGTTCAGGCCGAACAGGTAGCCGGTATCGGCCAGCTGGTCGTCCAGCGCGGCCAGCCAGGTGATGGCGTCGGCCTGGGCCTGGTTCACTTCCTCGGCGCTGTAGCGCTCGGGGTATTTGCAGCGGTCCAGGGCCTGCTTGAAGAAGCCGTCGTTGCGGGCGATCAGGGCCAGCATCTCTTCCAGGCTGCCGGCGGTGGGGGCCAGCCAGGCATCGGGGTCGTTGCCGCGCAGCGCGTGCAGCATGACTTCCAGGCTTTGGTCGATCACCGTGCCGTCGGCCAGCACCAGCACCGGCACCGTGCCCTTGGGCGAGGCATCCAGCAGCGCCTGGGGCTTGGCACGCAGATTCACTTCCCGCAGTTCGCAGGCCAGCCCGGCATGTGCCAGCGCCAGACGGGCGCGGATGGCGTAGGGGCAGCGGCGGAAGGAATACAGAACGGGCAAAGTGGTGGACATGGAGGAGCCAGGGAGGGCGACAGGGCCCGAGTCAGCAAGCCGGGGATGATAGCCGGTTGGCGCCGGGCCCGTGGGGCGCTGCGTTTTGGCGGGAGATCCGGCGCTGGCAACGGCAGACCACCGTCCATGGCGGGCGGCGGCGAGGCCGAGCCTGCCACAGGCGGGGCCATGCTCGGCAGGCCGGGCCCCGGACGCCCCCCGGTGGCGGTCCGGGAGGTGCGCCTGGGTCCAGGCCGGTCAGGCGGCTTTCCAGAAAATATAGTCGGCCTGGTAGGGCACGATCTGCTTGCTGCCCATGTTGGCGGCCGTGCAGGCCATGGCGGGTGCGACCCCGCCCTTGGTGGCTACGCGCTGGATGTAGGTCACACCCTGCATGGCGCCCATGCCCATGGCCGGGTTGGCCTTGACCAGCTGCAGCGGGATGTTGCCCATGCCGGCCGGGGCCACGGCCACCTGGGTGGCAGTGACCTTGGAGCCGTCGTTGTTCTCCCAGGTGGCGGGAGGGCCCCAGTATTTGCCGATGACCGATCCGCTGCGGGTCTGCAGCTTGGCATCGGGGCCGACAAACACCCATTCGTGCTCGGATGCCATGTCCTTCTTGGCGCGGCATTCATAGGTGATCTGGCCGATGCCCACGGTTTCCATGGCCACTTTGTGGCCCGCCGGGACCTGCACGGGGGCGGGCAGCGCGGCCTGTGAATACATGGGGCGGGGGCCCATGGACGAACAGGCGGTCAGGCCCAGCACCGAAGCACACACGGCGGCCAGTGGGAATGCATGTAGCGGTTTCATCAGAATTTCCTCGAACAAGGGGGACAAGAAACGCACCGGGCAAATGGGCTGGGTGCCCCGGTGCTGCTGCTGCGCGCCAGCCCCCGAACGGCGGCGTTCGCGGGCACAGTGCGTTCCAACGCTGCAACCCGTGCGCCTGGGGGGCAGGGTGTCAGCGGCGGCCGGATGGCGCGCGACCTGGGTGAGGTCGCGGCGCTCAAAAGCAGGAAGGAGGTCCCGGCAGGCAGGGGGGCAGCCTGCGCCCGTGCCGGGGCTCTGTGGTGGGAGGCGATGTCCGGTGCCGGCGCCGCAGTCCCCGGCCGCATGGCGGGCGCCACGGCCGGCCACACGCCGCTGGCGCCCGGAAAGCCGCAGCGTGGCACCAGGGGGGAGGGGCAGCCTGCAAACCAGTGGAGGGGCACGGTGACTCCTTGTGGGCGGTGGGCGGTGGGCGGTGTCGCGCGGGGGCCATTGGTGGTCCCAGGTAGCGCGTGGTGGCAGTGCCCGACACTGGCTATACGCAGGTGGGGAGGCTGTGGATTCAGGTTCTTGAAAAAATATTCTGTGTGCACATTCCCCTTGGGGCTGCATCCAGTGGTCGCGATGCTGCGTACCAGTGGAGAGGCAAGGCCGGTAATCCGCCTTGGCGGCAATCCAACAGCGCCGCATGCCGCCAGTGCTTGTGCGCACAATGGCTGCATGAGCGCATCTACACCGGACCAGGAACTGATGGACTTACTCGATCGCGTCGCCCGCCGGGAGGAACCGGCGCTCAAGCTGCTGTACGACCAGACGGCTGCGCGGCTGTATGGGCTGGCGCTGCGCATCGTCGGCAACCGGGAATGGGCCGAGGATGTGCTGCAGGAGAGTTTTCTGGGCATCTGGCGCAACGCCGGGGCCTACCGTGCCTCGCTGAGTCCGCCGCTGGCCTGGATGGGCCTGCTGGTGCGCAGCCGGGCCCTGGATTTTCTGCGTCGGCGGCGGGCCGAGCGGCTGCATCTGCATGTGGCGATCGACGATCTCGCCGAGATCGATGCGCTGACCCAGGACCACGTGGCGCATGGCCCTCTGCAGGAGGCCGAGGCCAGCGAACAGGCGGCCGCGCTGCACCAGTGCCTGCAGCGGCTGGAGCAGGCCCAGCGCCAGGTGGTGAGCCTGGCCTACCTGCGGGATCTGAGCCACAGCGAGCTGGCCAGTACCTTGAAGCTGCCGCTGGGCACCGTGAAGACCTGGATGCGGCGCAGCCTGGAGCAATTGCGCAAGTGCATGGCCCGCCATGTCTGAGTGTGAGGAGTGTTCACCATGCATCTGACCCGCAACCCTGAACTGCTCGACCGCCTGGCGGCGGCCTATTCGCTGGGCACGCTGCGCGGTGGGGCGCGCCGGCGCTTCGAGCAGCTGGCGCGCGACCATGCCCAGGTGCGGGCGGCCGCGCTGCTGTGGCAGGGCCGCTGGTCCGCCTTTTCCGAGGTGCAGACGCCGGTGCAGCCGGACGCGGCGGTCTGGACCCGCATTGCCAACTTGCTGCAGGCCGAGCGGCAGCAGACTGCGCAGCGCCGGGCCGGTGCCGCCACGCCCCAGGCGGGGTGGCAGGTGCAGGCGCTGTCCTGGTGGCGGGGGCTGGCGCTGGCGGGCAGCCTGGCCACGGTGGTGGCGGTGTCGGTGGGGCTGTGGACGCACCATGGGGTCCAGCAGCGCACGCAGCAGCAGCTGTCGGCGCTGCACACCGAGCTGCAGACCGCGCAGGCCGCCTTGCAGGCGGCCCCCCAGATCCAGTATGTGGCCGTGCTGGCGGATGGCAAGGCCGCTGCCTCGATGCTGGTGACCTTCGACCCCCGGCACAACCAACTGGTGCTGCAGCGGGTGAGCGGCTTCCGGGAGGCCGAGAGCCATTCGCTGCAGCTGTGGGCCCTGCCGCCGCAGGGGGCGCCGCGCTCCCTGGGCGTAGTGGGCGAGGGCCGGGTGGCGCAGCTGGCGGTGCAGGAGACCGATGTCAAGGCGGTTCCGGCCCTGGCGATCAGCCTGGAGCCCAAGGGCGGCGTGCCCAGCGCCACCGGGCCGACGGGGCCGGTGCTGTTTACCGGGGCGCTGATTCGCCGGGACCTGTGAGGCAGGGCCAGGCGAACCCGCACCGCCGCCGCAGTGACCGGCAAGGTGGTGCGGTGTGGTCCCTGTGGTGGGCGGCGATGGCGCCGGGTTGGGCGGGCAAGGCCGGGCAGGCAGGTGGTCCGCGCCCTGGCCGCACGGGTGCCTGCGGTCGGGACCGGTCGTCGAGCCCGTGGCCGGTCGCCCATGACCCCCGGCCCGCAGCCCACGACCGCCCGTACGGGAGCGTGGCGCCGAGCCGAGCCGCCGGGGCGGGGAGGCCTGTGCCTGGGCGGTAGCTGGTGCTTCTCCGGCCTATGTGGGCAGGTGGGCCGTCCATCGGCAGGGCGCACAGGAATGGGGTGCCATGTGCGACATTGACGGCACTTTGCGCCCCTGGACCCCGTGTGTGCAGGGTCCACGCTGGCGATTTTTTGGAGAGAACAGGCGTTTTGTCGGTTTTTTCTGATTACACGTAGATACAGATTGTGGTTCTATCGGGGTGGGTGACAGCCGGTTCTCAGTGCTACGTGTGGCTTGTGTATCGATGCGGGACACCACGACATGGAATGGCGGCCGGTGCAGTTGCCGGCGAGGGGGGTGTTGATGCCTGCATTCGAGATACATGCCAACCGGGTGGCGGCCGGCTTCAGACTGGAGCATGCCGTCCTGGGGGCCACGGTGCTGGTGGCGTGCGCGGTTGCCACCACCAGCAAGTCGCCCAGTCTGCTGTCTTTTTTCTGGCTGTCCAATGCGCTGATGCTGGGGCTGATCGTGCGCTTCCCGGTCATGGCGCAGCCGCAGGGCTGGGTGCTGGCCGCGCTGGGTTTCCTGCTGGGCAGCTATGCCGGCGAAGGCTGGTTTCTGAAGGTGCTGCTACTGACGCTGGCCAACCTGGGCGCTGTAGCCTGCGGCTGGCTGTATCTGCGCCAGCATGCCGATACCGTGATCCGGATGCGCTCTCCGGTGGGGGTGTTCCATGTGGTGGTGGGCGTGTGCATCGCCGCCGCCGTGGGCGCGCTGCTGGGGGGCGGGGCCATCCAGTACCTGCTGCAGCGCAGCTGGCAGCGCACGGCCATGATGTGGTTTGGCGCGGAGATGATGCACATGTGCCTGATCATCCCCCTGCTGCTGAATGTGCCGGCGCTGGGCGCGGCCCGGCGTCTGTGGCGCACCGGCGAGCCGGCCTGGGGGCGGTCCGTGGCCCCGCTGGCCGTGCTGCTGGTGCTGATGGGCGTGGGCCTGTACATCGGCGGGCCCGGGGTGCCGCTGCTGCTACTGCCTGGCCTGGTCCTCTGCGCGCTGAGCTACCGGGTGTTCACGGTGTCGCTGCTGTGCTTTCTGGCGGGCAGCTGGCATGTGTTCCTGCTGGTGCTCAACGACTTCGATTTCAGCTCCCAGAATGCCGAAGCCGCCATGTCCATGCGCCTGGGCCTGTCCATGCTGAGCGTGACCTTGCTGACCGTGGCCTGTGCGCGCAACCACTGGGGGGACGCCATGGCGCGGCTGGAGCATTCGTCCACCCACGACCACCTGACCGGCATGCTGACCCGGGCGGCTTTCAGCGAACAGGCCCACCGGATCCTGGGGCGGCTGGCCCATGACCGCCAATCGGTGGCCCTGCTGATGCTGGACCTGGACTGGTTCAAGCGCGTCAACGACACCTACGGGCATGCGGCCGGGGATGTGGTGCTGCAGGCAGTGAGCCGCACGGTGGTGCAGTCGCTGCGGCCGCACGAGCTGCTGGGGCGCATGGGCGGGGAGGAGTTTGCGCTGCTGCTGCCCGGTGCCGATGGCCAGGAGGCCAGCGCCACGGCCGAGCGGCTGTGCGCCGCCATCCGGGCTCTGACCATCGAGGTGGAGGAGGGCAAGACGCTTCGCCCCACGATCAGCATTGGCGTGGTGGCGCTGGATGCCACCGACACGCTGACGCTGAGCGTGTTGCTGAAGAAGGCCGATCTGGCGCTGTACAGCGCCAAGGAAAATGGCCGGGATGGCTTCTGCCTGAGCTCCTGAAGGGGGGCGCTTCGCCGGGCGCCGGGGTTCAGGCCGCCTGGGCCAGCAGCCACTGGCGTACGGCCTCCAGGGCCGGCGACGCTGCGCGCGTGCGCGGCTGGGTGAACCAGTAGGCACCCGCAGGCACCGTCAGCGCAAACGGCTGCACCAGCCGGCCGGCGCGCAGCAGGTGGGTGAACATGGCCGGGGGCAGCAGGGCCACGCCGGCCCCCTGGGCGGCGGCTTCGGCCAGGGCGATGGAGCTGTCGAACTGCGGGCCGGCGGCGCGCAGGGTGGCCACTTCGGCGGCCTGGCACCACTGTTCCCATTCCGCGGTGCGAAAGGAGCGCAGCAGGGTCTGGCCGCGCAGATCGGCCGGCTGGCGCAGGTGCTCGGCAATGGCGGGGGCGCACAGCGGGGTCAGCGGGGCCTGCACCAGCAGATCGGCCTGCAGGCCGTGCCAGGCACCGTCGCCAAAGCGGATCGCGGCGTCCAGCCCTTCGGCGTTCAGGTCCACGCGGTTGTTGTGGGTCTGCATGCGCAGGTCGATATGGGGGTGGCGGGCTTCAAAGTCGGCCAGCCGGGGCAGCAGCCAGCCCACGGCAAACGTGCCCACCACGCCCAGCGTCAGCACCTCGCGCGGGCGGTCGTTGCGCAGCTGGCCCAGGGCACGTTCCAGCCGGGCAAAGCAGTCGGCCACCACGGGCCACAGGGCCAGGCCTTCGTCGGTCAGGGCCAGACCGCGCGGCAGGCGCCGGAACAGCGGCGTGCCCAGCTGCTCTTCGAGCTTGCGGATATGCTGGCTGACAGCGGTCTGGGTGACGTGCAGCTCGTGGGCGGCGCGCGTCAGGTTCAGGTGGCGGGCCGCACTGTCGAACGCGCGCAGGGCATTCAATGGCAGGTGCATGGGGGTAGATGTATAAGTTTTTCTAGGGTTTGCTCTGCCATCTTAACGTTGGTCAGCGTTGGCGCACTCCGGTAAGGTAGCAGGTGTTATCAAGAAGAGGAGCACGCTATGCACAGAAGAATTTGGCTGCAAAGCAGTCTGGCACTGAGCGCCACCTGGTTGGCTGGGTGTGCAGGTATGCAGAAAAACTCGGGTCTGGAGGCGGATGATGCCTCCCACCCGCTGGCGCAGATCGAGGCCCGCACCGGGGGACGTCTGGGTGTGGCGGTGATCGACACCGCCAATGGCCGCCAGTGGCAGTACCGGGGCAGCGAGCGCTTTCCGATGTGCAGCACCTTCAAGCTGCTGCTGGCCGCCCAGATGCTGCAGCGCGACCAGCAGGGGCTGGACAGCCTGCAGCAGCGCGTGACCTACCCGCGCAGCGCGCTGGTGCCGTATTCGCCCACCACCGAGGCCCAGGCCGATGGTGCCGGGCTGACGGTGGCCGAGCTGTGCGAAGCCACCGTGGTGCTGAGCGACAACACCGCCGCCAACCTGCTGCTGGCCCGCCAGGGCGGCCCACAGGGCCTGACCCAGTGGCTGCGCGACATGGGCACCATGCACACCCGCCTGGACCGGCTGGAGCCGGCGCTCAACAGCGCCACCCCGGGCGACGAGCGCGACACGACCACGCCGCTGTCCATGGCGCGTGCCGTGGTGGCGCTGGCCAAGGGCCCGCACCTGGATGCCGGCCACCAGGCGCAGCTGCTGCAGTGGCTCAAGGCCAGCCCCACGGGCGCCAAGCGGCTGCGCGCCGGCATGCCGCCGGGCTGGCTGGTGGGCGGCAAGACGGGAACGGGCGACAACGGCACTGCCAATGATGTGGTGCTGGTCTGGCCCCACCAGCGTCCGCAACCGCTGGTGGTCAGCGCCTACCTGACGCAGACGCCGCAGCTGGCACCGGCCGCGCGCGATGCGGCGCTGGCCGAGGTAGGCCAGGCGGTGACGCACTGGTTCCGGCGTTTCTAAGTCTTCACGGTTGGAGGCGCGGCGGCCGCGGGCTGCGTGCAGGGGCCGCCCCCCACATGAAACCAGGGCGGCAGTGGCGTGGATCCACTGCCGCCCTGGTGCGTGTGACGGTGCGTGCGATGGAGCGGGAAGGCCCCGTGCGATGCGGGTGGCCGGGAGCGGCTTAGAGCTGCTTGACCAGCACCTGGCTCTTGCGGCTCCAGTTGTACTTGGCCTTGCGTGCCTCAGGCAGCCATTCCGGGTCCACCGGCTGGAAGCCGCGCTTGATGAACCAGTGCATGGTGCGGGTGGTCAGCACGAACATGCTGGTGCAGCCCAGGGCGCGGGCGCGCTGCTCGATGCGCTTGAGCAGTTTCTCGCCGTCGCCCGTGCCCTGGCTCTGGGGCGAGACGGTGACGGCGGCCATTTCCGCGGTCTTGGCTTCCAGATAGGGGTGCAGGGCGGCGCAGCCGAAGATCACGCCGTCGTGCTCGATCACGGTGTAGCTGGTGATGTCGCGCTCGATCTCGGTGCGGTCGCGCTTGACCAGGGTGCCGTCTTTCTCGAACGGCTCGATCAGCTGGATGATGCCGCCCACATCGTCGATGGTGGCTTCGCGCAGCTCTTCGAGCTTTTCGTCGATCACCATGGTGCCGATGCCGTCGTGCACATAGATTTCCAGCAGCAGCGCGCCGTCCACTGCAAACGGCAGGATGTGGCTGCGTTCCACGCCATGTTCGCAGGCGCGCACGCAGTGCTGCAGGTAAAAGCCGGTGTCGGTGGGCTCCTGGGGCGGCGGCAGCTGGGCCAGCAGCTGGCGGGCGGCGGCCAGCGGCAGCTCGGTGTCGATGGGGTTGTCTTCGCTGTCGGGCTCCGACGGGTTCATGCGGATGCCGGGCACCTCGCTCAGGAAGATCAGCTTGTCGGCCTTCATCTCGCAGGCCACGCGGGTGGCGACTTCTTCCATGCTCAGGTTGAAGGCCTCGCCGGTGGGCGAGAAGCCGAAGGGCGACATCAGCACCATGGCTTCGGATTCCAGCGCGCGGCGGATGCCTTCCACGTCGACCTTGCGCACCAGGCCGGAGTGCATGAAGTCCACCCCGTCCACGATGCCCACCGGGCGGGCGGTCAGGAAGTTGCCCGACATCACGCGCACGCGGGCCCCGGCCATGGGGGTGTTGGGCAGGCCCTGGCTGAAGGCGGCTTCGATCTCGTAGCGCAGCTGGCCGGCGGCCTCTTGGGCGCAGTCCAGCGCGATGGAGTCGGTCACGCGCACGCCGTTGTAGTAGCGCGGCTCCTGGCCCTTGAGGCGCAGCTGCTCGTTCACCTGCGGGCGAAAGCCGTGCACCAGCACGATCTTCACGCCCATGGCCTGGATCAGCGCCAGATCCTGCACGATGCCCTGCAGCTTGCCGGCGGCGATGGCTTCGCCCGTGATGCCCACCACGAAGGTCTGATGGCGGAATTTGTGGATGTACGGGGCCACAGACCGGAACCAGGGAACGAAGGTGAAATTGAAAACCGTGGACATGGTGGGTGCAGACAGAGGGGGCGAGAGAGAGTGCTGTCCGCCGGCAATGCGCAGCGCGCTGCCGGCCTCAGAGGGTCAAAAGGCCCGCATTCCGGGGAGTGCGAGCCAATCCAGCCGCGAGTGTAGCGGCGCTGCGCTGCGGTCGCGGCAAATTTTCACGGCAGGGCGGCAGTCTGTTGCGGCGATGGCGCAGCGGGGCGGCTGTGAGGGGCCGTGGGGGCGGCGCCTATCGGTGGCGGCTAGCGCTGCGGGGGCGGGCTGCCGGGCGCGTGCAGGCCCAGCCGCTTGGCCAGGCGCTGCAGATTGGCACGATCCATCTGCAGGGCACGGGCGGCCGGGGCCCAGCGGTAGCCGTGGGCTTCCAGCGCCTGCTGCACCAGCTGTCTTTCGTAGCGGTCCACGGCCTGGCGCAAGCCGGTGTCCGTGGGATCGGTTGCTGCGCTGGTGGCCGGTTCGAGTGGGTCGAGTGGGGTTAGCGGGTCGGCTGGCGGCAGGCTGCCCAGGTCCTCGGTGCGTGCATCAAGGACCATGGACGCGGGCACCATGGCCAGATCCTGTGCGCGGATGCCGAGCGGGGCCGTGGGTGCCTGCGGCGCGGCAGGTGCACGCGGGCGGCGCAGGGCGTGCAGCACGGCGCGGCGGATGCAGTGCTCCAGCTCGCGCACATTGCCCGGCCAGCGGTGGGCCAGCAGTGCGGCCTGGGCACCGGCCTCCAGCCGCACCCCGTCCAGCCCGAACTGCGAACGCGTGCGTTCCAGAAAGTAGCCGGCCAGCACCAGCACATCGCCTTCGCGGGCGCGCAGCGGCGGCACCTGCAGCGGATAGACGCTCAGGCGGTGGTAGAAGTCGGCGCGCATGCGGCCGTCGCGCACGGCGGCGGCCAGGTCCTGGTTGGTGGCGGCAATGATGCGCACGTCCACCGTGCGTTCCCGGTCCAGCCCCAGGCGCTGGATCTGGCCGCTTTGCAGCACGCGCAGCAGCTTGGCCTGGGTGGCCAGCGGCAGCTCGCCCACCTCGTCCAGGAACAGGGTGCCCTGGTGGGCCTGTTCGAACTTGCCTTGCCGGTCGCTCACCGCGCCGGTGAAGGCGCCGCGCACATGGCCGAACAGCTCGCTCTCCACCAGCTGGTCGGGAAGGGCGGCGCAGTTGATGCTGACAAAGGCCTGGTCGGCCCGGGTGGACTGGGCGTGCAGCGCCTGGGCCACCAGCTCCTTGCCCACGCCGGTTTCGCCGGTGATGAGCACCGCCAGATCGCTGGCCGCCACGGTGGCGATGTCGCGCTGCAGCGCGCGCATGGCGCTGCTGTGGCCCAGGAGCCGGGGTGCGGCCAGCGGGGCGTGGCGGCGAAAATGTTCGGCCCGCTGACGTTCGTTGTGCACGGACTGCTCCAGCTGGCGCAGGCGTGCGGCGGTGGCCACGGTGGCGGCGGCCAGGTTGCTGAAGGCCTGGAGTGCGGCCAGCGGGGCGTCGCCGGCAAAGCTTCCGGGCTGCAGCGCGTCCAGTGTCAGCAGTCCCCAGGGCTGGCCGTCCACCTGCAGCACACAGCCCATGCAGTCGTGCACCGGCAGCGGTGCGCCGGAGTGGTGGGCCACCAGGCCGTCGTAGGGGTCGGGCAGGGGGCTGTCGCTGGGAAAGCGCAGGGCCTGGCCGGCCGCCAGCAGCGCGGCAAAGCGCGGGTGTTCGCGCAGGCGAAAGCGCCGGCCCAGGGTGTCGGGGCTGAGGCCGTCGATGGCCAGCGGGCGCAGCCAGTCGCTGCCGTCGGCGCTGCGCTCGCAGCGCAGCAGGGCGGCGGCATCGGCGGGCAGCACGGTGCGCAGTGCCGCCAGCAGGCGGCGGTAGCGTTCGGTTTCGGGCAGCTGGCTGGACAGTTCGGCCACCAGGGGCAGCAAGGCGTTCAGCAGCAGGGCATTGGCAGTCATGTCGACATCGTATGCGGTCAAACTGACTGCAATTGACGCGCGTCAAAAAGACATGGTTGGCGGTAAGTGCTTGATGCGGCAGGGCCTGCGTGCTGGCATGCCGTTTGCCCTTAGAGGGGCAGGGCAGCCCGCCGAGGGTGCTGCCCATGCATCCCTTTGGAGAGTGATTCTTTCATGCTGACCGACCGCCAACGCGCCATTGTCAAATCCACCGTGCCCCTGCTGGAAACCGGGGGGGAAGCACTGACCACCCATTTCTACCAGCTGATGCTGTCCGAAAGCGCCGAGGTGCAGCCGCTGTTCAACAGCGTGCACCAGCAGACGGGTGCCCAGCCCCGTGCGCTGGCCCGCAGCGTGCTGATGTACGCCAAGCACATCGACGATCTGTCCGGCCTGGGCGATCTGCCGGCGCAGATCATCCACAAGCATGTGTCGCTGCAGGTGCAGCCCGAGCACTACCCCATTGTGGGTGGTTTCCTGCTGCGGGCCATCCGTGAGGTGCTGGGTGCGGAGATTGCCACCGACGAGGTGATCGACGCCTGGGCCGCCGCCTACGGGCAACTGGCCGATATCCTGATCGGTGCCGAAAAAGCCAGCTACGACGCCAATGCCCAGGCACCGGGCGGCTGGAAGGGCGTGCGCCGCTTTGTGGTGGCCGCCAAGCAGGCCGAAACCCCGGAGATCACCAGCTTCACGCTGCAGCCCGAGGACGGCGGTGCCGTGCTGGCCTACCAGCCGGGCCAGTTCATCGGCCTGCGCGTGGTGGTGGAGGGCAAGGAGCAGCGCCGCAACTATTCGCTGTCGCAGGCGGCGGATGGGCGCAGCCTGCGCATCAGCGTCAAGCGCGAGGCGCAGGGCGTGGTCTCCGGCCACCTGCACCGCCAGGTGCAGACCGGCGATGTGCTGGAGGTCTTCCCGCCGGCCGGCCACTTCACCCTGGACGACAGCGCCAAGCCGCTGGTGCTGATGGCCGCCGGCGTGGGCATCACGCCCTTGATGGCCATGCTGCAGCAGGCGCTGCCCACGGGGCGGCCCATCACCTTCATCCACTGCGCCCGCAATCCGGAGCTGCAGGCCTTCCGCAGCGAGCTGCTGGCGCTGGCGGCGCAGCACCCCCAGCTGGGGCTGCGCTTTGGCTACGAGCAGGACGCCGGCCCGTCGCCCGCGGCCGATGTGGAGGTGGCCGAGGGCCTGCCGGATGCCGCGCTGCTGACCCGCTGGCTGCCCGCCGTGCGCGATGTGCAGGCCTACTACCTGGGTCCCATGGGCTTCATGCGCCTGGCCAAACAGGTGCTGCAGCGCGCCGGCGTGCCGGATGCGCAGGCGCGCTGCGAGTTCTTCGGCCCGGCCGAATCACTGGCCTGAACGCCGGCCTGACCGCAGGCCTCAAAGCTGCGGCAGACCCCGGCCGGCCACGCGGCTACCCGCCCCGTGGCATGCTGGGGCCTTGGTGAAATGCACCCGCTCTTGCAGCGGGTTTCTTCGTCTGGAACACGATGCAATTGGGAAATGGATGGAAGCCCGCCGTGGCCCCGGCCGCACGGCTGGATGTGCTGCGGGTGGGCCTGGGAGCGGGCCTGGGCCTGGTGCTGGCGGCGGCCCTGGTGCAGCTGGCGCTGTGGGCGGGATGGCAAGGCAGCTGGGCACTGTTCGCGCCGCTGGGCGCGACGGCGGTGCTGGTGTTTGCGGTGCACACCGGCCCGCTGTCCCAGCCCTGGTCCTGTGTGGTGGGCAACACGGTGGCGGCGCTTTGGGCCTTGCTGGTGGTGCGCTGGTGGCCGCAGCAGGCCCTGGGCTGGCTGCTGCCGGCAGTCGCCGTGGGTGGGGCCATTGCCTGGATGCAGATCACGCGTGCACTGCACCCGCCGGGCGGCGCCGTGGCCCTGCTGCTGGCGCTGGAAGCCCAGCACGGCGTGCACCATGGCTGGGCCTATGCCTTGGCCCCCATCGGCCTGCTGACCCTGGTGCTGGTGCTGCTGGGCGTGGCCTACCACCGCGCCTGGGGCAAGCACTATCCGCTGCAGGTGGCGGCGCCCACGCCGGCGGCCAAGGCCCAGCATCTGCCGGCGGACGATCTGTCCAACGCCGATCTGCAGGCCCTGCTGGCGCGCTTCGACCAGGACTACAACCTGACCGCCCAGGAGCTGGGCCAGTTGGTGCGCGCGGCCGAGGAACAGGCCATTGCCCGGCGCTTTGGCAGCGTGCGCTGCGGCCAGGTGATGAGTGCCAGGCTGTGGACCTGCAGCCCGCAGGACGGCCTGGGGCAGCTGGCGGCGCAGTTTCAGCAGCACCCCATCAAGAGCCTGCCGGTGGTGGACGCGCAAGGCCGCCTGCTGGGCGTGGTGGCTCGCGGGGCCTTGTTCGACTGGCTGTGGCAGCAGCAACAGCGCCAGCCCGATGCCGAGGCCCGGCGCCAGCGCCGCACCTGGCGGCTGTGGGGCAAGAAGCCCCCGGCTGCCGCACCCGCCTGCGCGGCCGATCTGATGCAGGCCGCACCGCTGACGGTGCAGGACGACACGCCGGTGTCCGAGCTGCTGGAAACCCTGGCCGTGCACACCGTGCCGTTTGTGGCCGTGCTGCGCCAGGGCCAGCTGGCCGGGTTGATCACCCGCACCGACATCATGCGCATTCTGCTGCACTGAGGGCGGCGGTGTCTGCGGGGCGGCGTCCGAAAGGCGGTTTAAGCCGACGCGGCCCCGCCATCACGGGCGGCACGGCCTGAGGCGGCCAGCAGCACCAGCACCAGTGCGATCAGCGGCAGCATGCCGGCGTTGATGGCGCCCCAGCCCGCGCTGTGCAGCAGCTGGCCGGAGCCGAACGAGGCCACGGCCACGGTGCCGAACACCAGAAAGTCGTTCAATGCCTGGACCTTGGCGCGTTCGCCGGGGCGGTAGCACTCGGTCAGCAAGGCGGTGGCGCCGATGAAGCCCAGGTTCCAGCCCAGGCCCAGCAGCACCAGCGAGCCCCAGAAATGCGTCAGCTCCAGCCCTGCCAGGGCCATCAGGCCCGACGCCCCGATCAGCACCAGCCCCAGGGCCGTGATGCGGCGCTTGCCGTAGCGGGCAATCAGCTTGCCGGTGATGAAGCTGGGGGCGAACATGGCCAGCACATGCCACTGGATGCCCAGCGCCGCCTCGCCCACGCTGTGGCCGCAGCCGACCATGGCCATGGGGGCGGCCGTCATCAGAAAGGCCATCAGGCCATAGCTCACCACGCCGGCTGCGGCGGCGACCACAAACTGCGGCGTGCGGGCGATCTGGGCCAGCGGCCGGGCTCCGGTGGCCACGGCCTTGGGGGGCGGGGGCGGCAGGCGCAGGCCCAGCAGCAACGGCAGGGCCAGCAGTGCCAGCAGGGCCTGGCTGTAGAAGCTGCCGGCAAACGGGGTCATTGGCAGGGTGTCACGCGTCCAGATCACCACCTGCGGGCCGATGATGGCGGCGATCAGCCCGCCCACCATGACCCGCGAAATGGCCTGTGCCTGGCGGCTGGGGTCGCCCACCGAATCGGTGGCGGCAAAGCGGTAGCTCTGCACGCAGGCGCCGTAAAAGCCCGCCAGCGCCGTGCCCAGGCAGAACATCAGGAAGTTGGAATGGACGATGCCCTGGGCCGCCACCAGGCCGGACAGCACGCCCATCACCGCCCCCAGCAGATAGGCCGTGCGCCGCCCGCAGCGGTGCATCAGCCACGCGGCCGGCAAGGTGGACAAGGCCAGGCCCAGCTGGTAGAGGCTGACCGGCAGCGTGGCGGCGGTCGGGTCGCTGGACAGCTGCTGGCCCACCAGCCCGCCCAGCGAAATGATGATGGGGGGCGAAGCGCCTCCCAGCGACTGGGCTGCCACCAGCAGGCCCAGGTTGCGGGAGGGGGCGGCAGGTGCAGCGGGAGGGACAGGCGAGACGGCAGGTGGCAGGGCAGACATGGCAAAACAGAGGATGGAGCAGACCGGAGCGCAGCACCGCCCCGAACCTGCGGGTGTGTGCCACGGCGGCTGTGGGGCACGGCACTGCCCAAGGCAATGGGCAAGGCATGCGGCGGCTTTCATCATGGGCCACGGTCCGGCGCGGGCAGCGCACGCGGCCGCACCGGCAGGGGGCGGTGCGAAATACCGTCTGTCGCCCGCCGTGGCCCACCATCCTAGTGGTTTGTATCAGGGTGTGTCCAGCGCGTGCCCAGGGTTTGCGCCAGATCAGCGCCGCGTGCGGCGGACTGCCTAGCATGGCGCCGGTCACATCTTCAACCCTGCCTCCGCCTGCGGCGGACGGCAGCATGCAGGGCCGCACACCGAAGTGCCAGCGCCCTTGTCGGGAGGCCAGGCATATGGACGGTGCCCTCATTTATCTGTTTGTTGCCGTGCTGGCGGCGTTTTCGCTGTCGTTCCTGTTCGTGTTCCACATGCCCGAAGGGCGGTGGATGGACAGCATCGGCCTGGTGTTTGGCGGCCTGGGCAGCATGGGCCTGTTCTACCTGTTCGTGCTGATCAACGAAGGTCCGCGCACCCAGGACGTGGAGCGGGTGGCCCGGCCGCCGCAGATCAGCCTGGGGGTGGAGGGCCGCCAGGCGCTGCGTTAGGCCTGGGCTGCACGCGCTGCACGGCCTGTACAGACACCGGTGTGGTTCACAGCCCGCCGCGAATCGGCCCCGCCTGGATGGTGTAGCGCTCGGTGCCGGCCGCCAGCGCGGCATCCGCGATTTTTTCCACCTTCACCGGACTGCCCTTGGCGGTCTTGCTGACGCCGGTGGCGGTGTTGACGCGCTGGGCCTGCACATCGGCCGCGGCCTGGTGCACGACGATGGAGGCCTGCCCCCGGTTGTCGGCCAGGCGGTTGGCCAGGTTCTTCAGCGCAGCCATGGACTGGGTGTATTCCGGGCGGCCCTTGGCCGCCAGCGGCATCTGCACCGTCATGGACTCCAGCGTGCGCATGCTGCGCGTCTGGCCCGACTGGCTGTCGGTGATGGGCGTGTCCAGCAGCTTGACCGGACCGGCGCTGGAGCGCAGCTTGATGGGCAGGTGCTGCATGGACGACACCACATCCGTCTGGACCGAGCGGGCCAGCTCGATTTCCTGGTCCAGCACGGACTGCAGCTTGGTGAAGCGCTCGCCGGCCTGCGCCGCCGCCGCGCCGGAAGCGCCTGTGCCTGGCGCCGTGGCGATAGCAGGCGCGCCGCAGCCGGCCGGCGGGTTCTGGGTGAGGCGGCCCAGCATGCAGCCCAGGGACGTGGTGGAGGATTCCACCGCCGCGCAGCCCGCCAGCACCAGGGCGGCGGCGGTGACAAGGCTCAGTTTCAGATACGGCATGGCAGGGCTCCTGTGTCCAAGATCGGCTGTGTGACGGGACGGCGCCAGCTCAGTCCAGCAGGTCATTCAGTGTGGGGGTGTCTTTGGGCGCCGGGCGTGGCGCAGCGGGTGAAGGAGATGGTGAAGGGGACGGCGGCAGTGCCACCGGGCCCGATACGGCGGGGGCCGGCACGGCCTTGACCGCGGCAGCGGGCACCGGGGTGGACGCGGCCGCGGGGACGGAAGGGGCCGTGGCGGCCGGCCGTACTGCCGTGGGCGGCGGGTTGGCGGCCACGGCAGGTGCCGGGGTGGCGGGGGCGGTGCTGGCGGGTGTGGCCGGCACCGCAGCGCTGGGCGGTGCCGCAGGGGGAGCTGCCAGGGGCTGGTCGGGGGTGGTCACTGTCCCGGCCGTGCCCGCGGCGCCCTGCGGGCCGACCAGGGTGGCGGCCTTGCTGGCATCCGTGGGCGCGTCGGCCGCCGGGTTGTCGGCGTTGCCGCCTGTGGGCAGCATGCCGGGCTTGAATGCCAGCCAGCCTGCAGCCGCCACCACCAGGGCGGCGCCGACCAGCAGCCACCGAGTGGCGGCGTTGGGCGCATGCGGCGAGCGGGGCGGGCGCAGCGGCACCGAGCCCAGCGGCGCTGCGCGCGGCGAGCCGCATTGGCTGCAGAACTTGGCTTGGGCAGGCATGGAGGTGCCGCAGACAGGGCAATTCATAGGATCAGCGAGCGATGGGTCCATTGCACGAAATCTTACCCTTGGCTTTTCAGCGTGGAGGCGGCCATTCGTGTCAGAAAATGGCGCCATCGCATGCCCAACTGCAACCAAATGCGACAAACACAGGGTTCCCGGGGAGTTTTCGCGCGTGCGGCGTTGGTGGCGCGTGCAGCACATGTTGCGTGCGCGGGCTGTTCACGGTGTGGTGGTGCCGTGGCCGCCACCGTGGCGTTCGTGCCCACCCAGTGACGGGGCGTGCTGCACCGGCCCTGGCGTGGAGGGCCGCAGGCCCTCAGTGCGTCGCAGCCCTGGCCCCGGCCGGGGCTCAGGGCTTGGCGGTTGCGGCCGGGCTGCGCAGCACCAGCAGGTCGATGCTGGAGGGCACGCCCAGGCGCACGGCAAAGCCGGCCCACAGCCCGGCGCCGCTGCTGACAAACAGTTGCATCGGGCCGACCTGGTACAGGCCGCGCACATAGCCGTTGTTGGCCGGTGCGATCAGCAACTGGTCCAGGCCCCGGATGTGGCCGCCATGGGTGTGGCCGGCGATCTGCAGGTCCACGCCGTGCAGGGCATAGTCGCGGGCGGGCTTGGGCTGGTGGGCCAGCAGCAGGTGCACATCCGCGCCCTGGGCCTGCTGCTGCACGGCGGCGATGTCGGGGGGCAGGCCTTCGGCCACGGCGGGGTTGTCGTTCTGGTTGGACAGGCGGCCATAGGCCGGGTCGCCCAGGCCGGACACGGCCAGCGTACGGCCGCGGATCTGCAGGCGCTCGGTCTGGTTTTCCAGATAGTGCAGGCCCAGGCGGCGGAATTCCTTGGCCCAGGCGTTGTAGCCGCTGTAGTACTCGTGGTTGCCGGGGGCAAACCACACGCCGTACGGGGCCTGCAGCTGGGCCAGCGGGGCGATGTTGGCGGCCTGGGTGGCGACGTCGCCGTCCACCATGTCGCCGGGCAGCACGATCAGGTCGGGCCGGGCCGCCTGGGTGCGGTCCACCAGGGCCTGCACATAGCGGGCGTTGTTGACCGGGCTGGCGTGGATGTCGGCAATCACGGCCACGCGCAGGCCGTCCAGCTCGGCGGGCAGGCGCGGCAAGGTGATCTCCTGGGTGCGCACCTCGGGCACCTTCAGCGCCTGCAGCACCCCGTAGGCCGACACCAGCAGGGCCAGGGCCGCGCCGGCCACGGTCCACAGCGGCTGGCGCAGGCCCTGGGCCAGGCGGCGCCAGCCAGCCTTCCACGAAAGCAGCCAGGCCAGATCGCGCAGCAAGGCCAGCAGGATGGACAGCACGATGGCGGACAGCACCAGGCCGCTGCCCACCTGCAGATGGGCAATCACCTGGTAGCTCAGCGTGGTCTGGCGCATGGCCAGGATCAGCAGCGCGGGCAGGGCGCCCAGCACCATGGTGGCCGTCAGCGCCCACCAGAAGGTGCGGCGGGCCGGCCGGTGCAGGGGCCACCACAGCCACAGCGCGATGATGGGCACCAGAATCAGGGAATAGAAAATCATGGAATGCGGGAAGGGCTGTTGCCCGCCGCCAGGGCAGCGGGGCAGTCAATGCAGCCCGCCGCAGGGTGCTGCAGCGGGACGGAAAGCGCCAGGCCGCGAGGGTGTGCGGCGGCTGCGCGCATGGTAGCGACTGTGTGTGAGAGCGCCGTGACCTATTTAGTTCCGGCGCGCAGGGCCTTGGCCGCGGGGCGGGTGCAGAGTCTGCTGTGGGTCCATCTGCAGCGGCAGCGCCGGCGGGCTGCGCGCGCGGGGATAATCACGCCCCTATGTCTTTGAAGATCACCTTCCCCGAGCAACTCCCCGTATCCAGCCGCCGTGACGAGATCATGGAGGCCATGGACCGCCACCAGGTCATCATCGTCTGTGGCGAGACGGGCTCGGGCAAGACCACGCAGCTGCCCAAGATCGCGCTGGCGCTGGGCCGCGGCAAGATCAATGCGGTGCCGGACGACAAGGGCGTGGTGCGCGGCCACCTGATCGGCCACACCCAGCCGCGCCGAATTGCGGCCAGCTCGGTCGCCAAGCGCATTGCCGAGGAGCTGAACACGCCGTTGGGCGAGGTGGTGGGCTACAAGGTGCGGTTCCAGGACACGCTGCAGAAGAACGCCTCGGTCAAGTTGATGACGGACGGCATCTTGCTGGCCGAAACCCAGACCGATCCGCTGCTCAAGGCCTATGACACGCTGATCATCGACGAGGCGCACGAGCGCAGTCTGAACATCGACTTTCTGCTGGGCTATCTGCGGCAGATCCTGCCCCAGCGCCCCGACCTGAAGGTGGTGGTGACCTCGGCCACCATCGATGCCGACCGCTTTGCCAAGCACTTTGAAGGCAAGGATGGGCCGGCGCCGGTGATCATGGTCTCGGGCCGGACCTACCCGGTGGAGATGCGCTACCGCCCGTTCGAGGGCGAGAAGGACAAGGACCTGAACGACGCCATTGCCGACGGCGTGGACGAGCTGTGGGCCGGCGGCAAGGGCGGCGACATCCTGATCTTCCTGCCCGGCGAGCGCGAGATCCGCGAAGCGGCAGACCATGTGCGCAAGCACCTGCAGCACTCGCCCACCTTGCGCAGTGCCGAGGTGCTGCCGCTGTTCTCGCGCCTGTCGCAGGCCGAGCAGGACCGGATCTTCGACGGCCACACGGGCCGGCGCATTGTGCTGGCCACGAACGTGGCGGAAACCTCGCTGACGGTGCCGGGCATACGCTATGTCATCGACGCGGGCACGGCCCGTGTGAAGCGCTATTCCTTCCGCAGCAAGGTGGAGCAGCTGCTGGTGGAGCCGATTTCGCAGGCCGCCGCCAACCAGCGTGCCGGCCGCTGCGGCCGGGTGGCCAACGGCATCTGCATCCGCCTGTACGACGAGGTGGACTTCAACGGCCGCGACAAATTCACGGACCCGGAAATCCTGCGCAGCTCGCTGGCCGGGGTGATTCTGCGCATGAAGTCGCTGGGCCTGGGCGATGTGGTGCATTTCCCGTTCCTGGAAGCGCCTTCGGGCCGCGCGATTGCCGACGGCTACCAGCTGCTGGCCGAACTGGGTGCGGTGGACGAGCGCGGCAATCTGCTGGCCATGGGCAAGGAGCTGTCGCGCCTGCCGCTGGACCCGCGCGTGGGCCGCATGATTCTGGAGGCGCGTGCGCGCGGTGCGCTGTCGGAGGTGCTGGTCATTGCCTCGGCGCTGTCGGTGCAGGACGTGCGCGACCGCCCCATGGAGGCGCAGCAGCAGGCCGACCAGGCGCATGCCAAGTTCGACGATGAAAAAAGCGAGTTCACCGGCTATCTGCGGCTGTGGAAATGGCTGCAGGATGCGCGGGGCGGCAAGGTGGTGGCCAAGAGCCGTGCCGAAATGGCGGCGCAGCACCAGAGCGCGGCCAAGCCCAGTGCGCGCAGCCAGGCCTTTTTGCCGGTGAGCCAGCGCGGCAGCGGCGCCCAGGTGGAAGGCACGGTGGAGGAGCGGCTGGCGCTGTTCAACCCCGCCGAGCCGCAGCAGGAGGCCACGCACAAGATCAGCAACCGCCAGTGGGAGCAGTTGCTGCGCCAGAACTTCGTCAACATCCGCCGCGTGCGCGAGTGGCGCGACATCCATTCGCAGCTGCTCACCGTGGTCAAGGAGCAGAAATGGCTGCTCAACAACGAGGCCGCCGGCTATGAGGCCGTGCACCTGTCGATGCTGTCCGGCCTGCTGGGCAACATCGGCTACAAGGGTGAGGAAAACGAAAGCTATCTGGGCGCGCACGGCATCAAGTTCCACCCCCACCCCGGCGCCCACCTGTCCAAGAAACCGGGCCGCTGGATCGTGGCGGCCGAGCAGGTGGAGACGTCGCGCCTGTACGGCCGGGGCATTGCCGCCATCGAGCCCCAGTGGCTGGAAGAAGTGGGCGGGCACCTGTTGCGCAAGCAGCTGCTGGACCCGCACTGGAGCAAGAAGCAGGCGGATGTGGTGGCGCTGGAGCGCGCCACGCTCTACGGCCTGGTGGTCTACAACGGCCGGCGCGTGAGCTACGGCCGCATCGATCCGCACGAGGCGCGCAATCTCTTCATCCGTCAGGCGCTGGTGGCCGGGGAATGGGAAACCAAATGGCATTTCCTGCCCGCCAACCTGAAGCTGATGCGCAAGGTGGAGGAGCTGGAGCACAAGAGCCGCCGCCAGGACGTGCTGGTGGACGACGAGTTGATCTTTGCCTTCTATGACCAGCAGCTGCCGCGCGATGTGTACAGCGGCGCCACGTTCGACCACTGGTTCCGCCTGCAGAGCAAGGGCAACCCCGAGCTGCTGCGCCTGTCCAAGGACGAGCTGATGCGCCACGAGGCGGCCGGCATCACCACCGACAACTTCCCCAAGCTGGTCAAGCTGGGCGGGGTGGACTGCGCGGCGGCCTATCTGCACAGCCCCGGCGATGCGCGCGACGGCGTGACGGTGACGGTGCCGCTGTTCGTGCTGAACCAGGTGTCGGAAGAGCGCGCCGAATGGCTGGTGCCCGGCATGCTGAAAGACAAGATCCAGGCCCTGCTCAAGAGCCTGCCGCAGCGCCCGCGCAGCCGCTTTGTGCCGCTGCCCGAGAACGCGGCGCGGCTGGCCGCGCTGTTCACCAGCGTGGAGCGCTGGGCGCAGGGCGGGCTGATCGATGTGCTGCTCAAACAGGTGCGGGACGAGACTTCGCTGGATGTGAAGCGTGCCGACTTCAAGCTGGACATGCTGAGCCCGCATCTGTTCATGAACTTCCGCATCACGGACGAACATGGCCGCCAGCTGGGCCAGGGGCGCAACCTGGGCGCGCTCAAGGCCGAGTGGGGCGTGAAGGCGCGCGGGGCGTTCCAGGCGCTGGCCTCCTTGAAGGTGGCCGCCGTGGTGCAGAGCCAGCCCGAATCTGCGCAGAAGGCTCCGCACCCGGCCCAGGCCGGTGCGCCCGCTGCTGCCAAGGCGGGCGGCGCTGCCGGCAAGCCCGAGAAGGCCGCGCCCGCGCAGGCCCATGACACCCGCTACAAGGAATGGGGTTTTGGCGAGCTGCCCGAGCTGATGGAAATCAAGAAGGGCGGCACCACGCTGATCGGCTTCCCGGCGCTGATCGACCACGGCGATGCCGTCGGCATCGAGGTGTTCGACGAGCCCGAAGCGGCAGCCGCCAAGCACCGCGTGGGCCTGCGCCGCCTGTTTGCGCTGCAGATCCGCGATGCGCTGAAGTACCTGGAAAAGAACATTCCCGATCTGCAGAAGATGGCTGTGGCCTATATGCCGCTGGGCACGCAGGAAGAGCTGCGCGGCCAGATCATCGATGTGGCCATCGACCGGGCGTTCCTGCAGGACCCGCTGCCGGCCAACGAGGCCGACTTCAAGCAGCGCGTGCAGGACGGCCGGGGCCGCCTGACCCTGATCGCCAACGAAGTGGCGCGCATGAGTGCCACCATCCTGACCGAGTACGCCGCCGCCGCGCGCAAGATCAAGGACACCAAGAATGCGCCCGAGGCCACCAAGGATGCGGGTGAGCAGCTGCACAAACTGGTGCCCAAGAACTTCATCGCCGTGGCGCCGTGGAGCCAGCTGGGCCACTACGCGCGCTATCTGAAGGCCATCACCACGCGGCTGGACAAGTACCGTGCCGATCCGGCCCGCGATGCCACCAAGCTCAAGGAGCTGCAGCCCATGGAGCAGCGCTACTGGCGCCTGGTGGCCGAGCGCAAGGGCCAGATCGACGCCCGTATGCAGGAATACCGCTGGATGCTGGAAGAACTGCGCGTAAGCTTTTTCGCGCAGGAGCTGCGCACGCCGTACCCGGTCAGCACCAAGCGGCTGGACAAGGTGTGGCAGCAGCTGCAGCACTGATCCGCTGTGCGCGGCACGACCACGCAGAAGCCCCATGCTCTGGCGCCGCCTGCTGCCCACTGAACAAGCCTTTGTGCTGCAGCACTTCGGTGCGCAGCAGGGGGCCTGGCTGGCGCAGCAGGTGCGCCTGGGCCTGCGCCGGGTGGGGGACACGCGGCGGGCGCTGTGCCTGAACGGGGGCTGGCTGTCGTTCCCGCGCGCCTGCTATGGCGGCGCAAGCCTGCAGGCGCCGCTGCGCCTTGACCATCCTGCGGTGGCGGGCCTGTTCGCCCATGAGCTGCTGCACCAGCTGCAGCGCAGGCAGGGCCTGCCGGTGACGCGGCAGGCCGTGGCCTTGCACGCGCGCCAGCTGCTGCCCGGGTGGCTGGGCAGGCGGGATCCTTATGCGTACAGCGCCGGCCATTCCACCAGGGCGCGGCTGCGGCAGTTCTGGCAGGTCCAGGTGGAGCAGCAGGCGCAGATGTGGCAGGACCATGTGCAGGCCCTGGTGGCCGGGCGGCCGGACCCCGCCTGGGCGGGGGTGGCCCGTGCGGTGCAGGCCGGGCGCTTGCGCCGGCGCTGAAGCGCAGGGCGGCCATGGGGTGATCGCGGATCTGCGGCAGGACTGAGGTGACCCTGTGGCGGGTGCGCCACCGTTTGTCTGCGCGGCTGTTACAGTTTGTCCAGGTATGGCCTGGGCAGTGCCCCGGGTCCAGAGCGCCCGCAAGGGGCGCGTGTACAGGGAGGGGTGTTGCGATGCAGATCACGTTTTACGGGGCCGCGCAGACGGTCACCGGTTCCTGCTTTCTGGTGGAGTTGGGGGATTGCCGCTTTCTGATCGACTGCGGCATGGCCCAGGGCGGCCACGGCGCCCAGGAGCACAACCAGCAGGCCTTCGGCTTTGACCCGCGCCGCATCGACTTTGTGTTGCTGACCCACGCCCACATCGACCACAGCGGGCTGCTGCCCAAGCTGGCGGCACGGGGCTTTCGCGGGCCCGTCTATGCCACGGCGGCCACCGCCGATCTGCTGGATGTGCTGCTCAAGGACAGTGCGCACATCCAGATGATGGAGGTCGAGCGGCAGCAGCGCCGTTCCCAGAAGTCGGCGGGGAAAAACCATTCCAGAGACCCGCGCCACGGCCGGGAGCCGGCGCCGGAGCCGCCGCTCTACACCGTGCAGGATGCCGAGCTGGCGGTGTCGCTGGTGCAGGCCAAGCCCTACAACCAGACCTTTTCTCCCCACCCGGCGGTGAAGGTGCGCATGCGCGATGCGGGGCATATCCTGGGGTCGGCCATCCTGGAGGTCTGGCTCAGCGATGCACTGGGCGGCACGCGCAAGCTGGTGGCCAGCGGCGACCTGGGCCAGCCCGGGCGGCCCATCCTGCGCGACCCCACACCGATTGCCGACGCCGATGTGCTGCTGATCGAATCCACCTACGGCGACCGCTTACACAAGGACAGCAGCTCCACGCTGGAGGAACTGGTGGAGGTGGTCAACCGCACCGTGCCGCGCGGCAATGTGGTGATTCCGGCCTTTGCCGTGGGCCGCACGCAGGAGCTGCTCTATCACTTTGCCCAGCTGGCGACGCAGCAGCGCCTGGCACCGATGGAGATTTTTGTCGATTCGCCCATGGCGGTGACGGCCACGGCCATCACGCTCAAGCACTTTGCCGCTTTTGACGCCGAGACCCGGCAGCTGCTGGGCAGCCCGGAGCGGCTGGCGCAGTGGCGGCAGCTGCACTTCATCAGCGATGTGGAGGATTCCATCAGGCTC
Organism: Comamonas sp. UBA7528; assembly: GCF_002479375.1. NCBI lineage: Bacteria > Pseudomonadati > Pseudomonadota > Betaproteobacteria > Burkholderiales > Comamonadaceae > Comamonas > Comamonas sp. UBA7528. Next base: position 391,868 of record NZ_DLMU01000009.1, on the reverse strand, counting down.
AACCGCATCAAGAGCGGCGCGGTGATTCTGTCGGCCAGCGGCATGTGCGATGCCGGCCGGGTGCTGCACCACCTGCACAACAACCTGGGGCGGGCGGAATGCGCGGTGCTGATCTGCGGCTTCCAGGCCGCCGGGTCGCTGGGCCGCCGCCTGGTCGATGGCGAGAAGCGGGTGCGGCTGATGGGCGACGACATTGCGGTGCGTGCCTCGGTGCACACCCTGGGCGGGTTCTCCGCCCATGCCGATCAGAAAGCATTGCTGGACTGGGCCGGGGCCTTCACCCAGGCGCCGAAACAGACGTTTGTGGTGCATGGGGAGGCGAAATCGGCCACCGCGCTATCCGAGCGGCTGCGGCAGCTACCGGGCTGGGGGCAGGTGACGATTCCGGCCCTGGGCAACAGCTACCGCCTTTGAGCGGCTGCACCGCAGCCGGCCCGTGGGCGCTCAGGCGGTCAGGCCGACAGGCGGGACCAGAGCTTGCCCAGCCGGGTGGCGGGCGAGGCGGGCAGGGTGGGGGATGTGGCCGACACGGACGGTGTGGCTGCGGCAGTGACCGAAGGATGGGCGCTGGCAACTGCTGCGTCCGTGTCGGCGGCGGGAGCGGGGTTGCGGTCGCGGTCACGGGTGGCCTGCGGGCGGCGGGCGCTGCCGGATTCGGTGGCGCTGTGGCCGATGTGGACGCAGCCGGTTTGCAGCAGGGTGCGCAGGGCGGCCTGTACATCGTCCTTCGGGGCCTGCACCAGCAGGTGGATCAGGTGGGACGCCCGGGGCTTGCTGGACAGCAGGGTGCAGATGCGGTGGACCAGCCGGTCGCGTTCGGTCAGTTGCGCGGGCAGCGCGGGCCAGCGGGTGAGGTAGAGCAGGCCAATGGTGGCTTCGCGGTGCAGCGGAGGGGTGGCGCGTGCCGGCTTCGGGTAGCGGGTGTCGGCGGGGGCTGCGGGGCTCATGGGGGATCCTGGTTCGAGGGCGGGAAGGCGGTAGGCAGGCGGCAGCGGGGGGCTGCAACGCCTGTGTTTTTTTGTAAGTTTCTTTTCCTGGAAAGACATTTTTTGTCAGGCGCGGCTGACACGCCGGGCAGGAAAGCAGCCTGCCCGGCAGTGGGGCGTACCGGTAGTGGGTGGTCAGGCGGGCGCCAGGGGGTAGTGGTGTGTTTGGTTGACGTGCAGGTCAGATCGGGTCGCACAAGCGACGCGGGCTAGGGTGCCGTCCTAATGCCGAGGGGGCTGGCGCGGCCTAGTCTCATGGGGTGTCCAACCCGTAGAAGAACCTCTCCGTCATGCGTCCCCATCACGCCTTCTGGCCCCGCCGCCTTCCCCACGCGCTGACTGTGCCTGCCACCTCCCTGTGGGACAACCTGGAAATCAGCGCGCGCCGCTACCCGGACAAGGCGGGCCTGGTGTTCTTCGGGCGCCGCGTCAGCTACCGCGAGATGGCCGATACCGCCGAGCGCCTGGCCGCCCACATGCATGCCCAGGGCGTGCGCAAGGGCGACCGCGTGATCCTGCTGATGCAGAACATGGCCCAGCTGGTGATCGGGCATTTCGCCATCCAGCGTGCCAATGCCGTGGTGGTGCCGGTCAATCCCATGAACCTGGCCGAAGAGCTCAAGCACTACATCACCGATGGCAGCGTCAAGCTGGCCATCACCACCGCCGATCTGGCGCCCGAGCTGGCCAAGGCCAGCAATGCGCTGCCGGCCGCTGACCGCCTGTCGCACATGGTGGTCACGCAGCTGAATGACTACCTGCCCGAAGGCGCGGCCTGCGAACCCATGCCCGAGGCCTGGGAAGCCTGGCTCAAGCCCACGCGCGCCTTGCCCGCACTGGACGGCGGCAGCGTCAGCAGCTGGAAGGACGCGGTCGCCAGCACGGCCCCGGTGCCGGCGCTGGAAGTGGGACCGGACGACCTGAGCGTGCTGCCCTACACCAGCGGCACCACCGGCCTGCCCAAGGGCTGCATGCACACGCACCGCTCCATCATGCACAACGCCATGGCCAGCTCGGTCTGGGGCGGCAGCACCAGCGAGAACGTGACCCTGGCCGTGGTGCCCATGTTCCACATCACCGGCATGGTGTCGATGATGCATTGCAACATCGTGCTGGGCGCCACCATGGTGCTGCTGCCGCGCTGGGACCGCGAGGTGGCGGGCCGCCTGATCTCGCAGTACCGGGTCACGCACTGGACCAACATCCCCACCATGGTCATCGACCTGATGGGCAGCCCCAACTACCGCAGCTTCGACCTGAGCAGCCTGGTCTATATCGGCGGTGGCGGCGCGGCCATGCCCCAGGCCGTGGCCCAGCGGCTCAAGGACGAGTTCGATCTGTCCTATCAGGAAGGCTACGGCCTGACCGAGACGGCCGCGCCCTCGCACAACAACCCCTATGACCACCCCAAGCAGCAGTGCCTGGGCATTCCCTTCATGGGCACGGAATCGTTTGTGGCCAACCCCGACACGCTGGAGGAAATGCCCCAGGGCGAGACCGGCGAAATCCTGGTGCACGGCCCGCAGGTGTTCCAGGGCTACTGGAACAACCCCGAGGCCACGCGCGCGGCGTTTGTGGACATTGGAGGCAAGAAGTTCTTCCGCACCGGGGACCTGGGGCGCATGGACGAGGAAGGCTATTTCTTCCTGACCGACCGCCTCAAGCGCATGATCAATGCCAGCGGCTTCAAGGTCTGGCCGGCCGAGGTGGAGGCGCTGATGTTCAGCCACCCGGCCATCCAGGAGGCCTGCGTGATCGCCGCCAAGGATGCCTACCGCGGCGAGACCGTCAAGGCGGTGGTGGTGCTGCGCCAGGCCTTCAAGGGCCAGGTCAGCGAGGAGGACATCGTCCAGTGGTGCCGCGAACACATGGCGGTCTACAAGGTGCCGCGCATTGTGCAGTTTGCCGATGCCCTGCCCAAGAGCGGCAGCGGCAAGGTGATGTGGCGCCAGCTGCAGGAGCTGGAAGCCACCGCCGCCCCGGCAGCGGCCAGCGCCTGACCCGGCGCGGTGGCGCTGCGCCGCCACCGCGGCCTGGAAAAAAGAAAAAGCCCGAAGCAATACGACCCCAAGCAGCTTGGCGAGCTTGGCGTGGCTCAGTCCTGGGTGCTTGGTGGCATTGGGCACCGCTTTGCGAGCGTTCCTTGCCTAAGCGGATGCTCGCACTGTGAGCGACGGCAGGAGAACCTGCCCGCTCAGTGCCGCCCGGGTGCGGCAGGAGATGCTGCTGGAATCCAGCGATGCAGCAGTGCCGCTGCCAGCAATGCCACGGTGCCCATGAATGCAATGCCGGTGGCCAGCGAGGCTGCGGACACGATCAGTGACATCAATGCAGGTCCAGCCGTGCCGCCGATGTCAGCGAGCAAGCGCCAGACGCCGAGGAAGTACGAGCGGCCCTGCACCGGTGCATGGTCTGCGCCCAGTGTCATGTTCATGCCTGAACTGATACCGTTGCCAAAGCCGATCAGCATGGCAACCAATACCAGCGCTGCAAAACTGCTGGTCAATGGAGTCAGCAGCATGCCCGCACCCATGATCAGCATGGCGGGCAGCGCGACCCAGCGTCGACCCTTGACGTCCATGACCTTGCCAGCAGGATAGAAAACCAGCGCCTCGATGCCGCCAGCCAAACCGAACAGCAACGACGCCGCCGTGGGCGCCAGGTCCAGGTGATCGGCCCACAGCGGCAGGACCACGCTGCGCGACGCACGCACCGCGCCCACCAGCAGAATGGCCAAGCCCAGCGTGAGAAAAATCCTGCGATGGTCCGCAAAGGTCGACAGCAGTGACGCGCGCTTGGCGGATTGCGCGGCCTGGTGGCGCGGGTGGTCTGGCAGGTCTGGAATGCGCGAGCCCACCGCAGCTGCGGACAGCACCGCGACGATGCCTACGGCAAACGCTGCGGACAAGCCGTGAAAGTGGATGACTGCAGCGCTGAGGAACGGGCCGATGAAGGTGCCTATGCGCACGACACCGCCCAGCGCCGAGAGTGCCCGCGCGCGGTGGCTCAGGGGCACCACTTCGGTCATGTAGCTTTGGCGTGCCAGGTTGTAGATGGCCTGCGACATACCCATCATGAAGCAGCCGAGGGCAAACACGCCAAAGTGCGCGGCAAAATAGCAGACTGCCATGCCCAACGCGCTCCACAGCCCGGCCGTGACAATGGCTGCGCGCTCACCCCAGCGTGCAATGAGCAGCGAGGCGGGGATGTTGTTGAGCACACAGCCGATGCTGATCAGCATCACGGCCAGAGCGGCCATTGGCACCGATGCGCCCAGTTCTCTGGCCAGCAGCACGATGACGGGCAGGATGGCGCCGTCGCCAATGCCAAACAGCAGCGTCGGGCCGAAAGCGGCCAGCGCGATCTTTCGAAAGGAAAAGTCGTTCAAGGGATTCGATCTGAATGGGTACAGCGGTGGTCCGTGCAAAGCGGACGCTTCCAGCGCAGGCACGAAAGCCGGCGCTGCTTCTGCCTTTACGCGCGGCTTTCTGCAGGAGCAACGCTGGCGCCTTCAATGTGGTGGCGCTTCAGTGCCTCAGCGACAAAACCGCTGCGCTTGTGTTCCTCAACAAAAGCATGCAGCACGGCTGCGGCGGCCTCACCGCGGCTAGTGGGAGTCCCCATGGCTTGCTGGATCACCATGAAGCGACCAGGGAGCAGGCGCAGACCGGGAATGCGTTGTGCGTCAGCCTCCAACTGCTGCCTGACCCCCGCTGCCACGTCTGAACTTGTGGTGATGAAGGTGTCGACGACTGCCGGAGAGGTCGGCGCGCGTTCGATGGTGGCCTGCTTCAGTTCCCGGGTCAGGTACAGGTCGTAGGCACTGCCCTTGCCCACGGTCACGCGGGTGCCGGCCTGGTCAACTTGCTCGTTGTTTTGCAGAGGAGATGCATTGCGCACCAGATAGGCGCCTTCGATCAGCACATACGGCGCGGTGAAGCGGATGTGCTGTCCACGCAGTGGATCGATGGCGAAGAACCCAATGTCTGCCTGCTCTGCCGTCACTGCTTCGACGGATTTGCCAGCCGCATCAAAAACGACAAGTTCCACGGGTACGCCCAGCTGTGCGCCGAATGCACGGGCCAAGTCCACAGACACACCACCAACTTCGCCCGTTTGGGCATTGCGATTGGCCAGGATGGGGTTACCCAGATTGATCGAGGCTCGCAGAACGCCGGTCGGGGTGAACGCTTGGATGATGTCTGTAGAAATGCTCATGGTGTGAAGGTCAAGGTTTAAGAATGCCGCTGATCTTTTCGAGGTTGCGCAGCGTACTGGACAGGTGCTCTCGCATGGCTTGCGAGGCTTCCTCATTGCGCCCCTGCTCGAGCAGGTCGAGCAGATGCAGGTGCTGTTTGCAGTGTTCCCGGTAGCGAGACCGCTCCTGCATGGAGCGGTAGGAAAGCAGCCGGCGCACGCGGTTCACGCGGCGAATGGTTTCGATAAAAAATGGGTTGCCCGAGCCTTCCACCAACGATTCGTGGAAGCGGACGCCGCGGTCATGAAGGGCGTCGGCGCTGTCTGTCTCGATACCGCCTTGCAGCAGATGCATCTCGGCTGCGCGACAGCGTTCAATCACTTCTGGGGCCAAGTGGTAATTGGGCTCAAGCAAGGCCGCGGGCTCAACCGCCAGCCGCAAGCGATAGGACTGCAACAGGCTGTCGGCCGTGGTCAGCATCGAGGAAAAGCTCCAGCCGTAGCCAGGCTTCTTCTCCGCCCAGCCTTCCAGTGCAATGCGCGTCATCACGCTGTTGAGCTGAGCGGGTGTGAGCTCGTAGCGCTGCTTGATCTCGGTTTCCTTGAAATCGGTCGGCAGTAAACCCCGCAGCCTGTCGTCGGCAATACGGAAATAGACGTCCGCGACGACATTGGTTTCATCTATGCCGAGTTTTCCCGCCCAGTCTTTAGCCGGGCCGTCTACCTTGGTGGCGAGGAAATAGCCACGGTTGAGCTCGCGTTTGAGGATGCCCTTTTCCGCCAACAAAGCCAGGGCTTCGTTTATTGGGGAGCGGGAGACCCGCAAACGGTCGGCCAGGAGTTGAGCAGGCAGGTGGCTGCCCACCGGCATAGACTCGGTCTGAATCAGATCGAGAATTTTGGTGACAATGGTTTGTTCGGTCCGCATAGGACCGAATTGTCCATTTAACCCAGTCATCGCGTCGAGACATCCTTACGGTGTTGCTCCAGCATGCGCTGGAGCGTGGAGGGAATCACCCCACCTTTGCGCAGCAGGTCCACTTCCAGTTGAGTCTCTACGGCAGCAGTTGCGGTCAGTTGTTCCCTTGCTCCGTTGGCACGCAAGATGTGCACTGTCACAGGGCAACGAGGGCTGATCGATGCGGCGGGGGCGTCCACTTGCACTCGGTCACCTAGCTGTAGGTTGAGCGACATGGGCGTGACACCGGCAGGGAAGCGCAGCGGCAGAATCCCCATGCCGATGAGGTTCGAGCGGTGGATGCGCTCGAAGCTGTTGGCCAGCACGGTGCGTATGCCCAAGAGTCGTTGGCCTTTGGCTGCCCAATCGCGCGATGAACCTGTGCCATAGCGCTCGCCAGCGATGAGCACCACCGAATCACCTTCGGCGGCGTAGCGCCGTGCCGCGTCATACAAGGGCATGACTTGGCCGCTGGGTGCGTGAACCGTATGTGCTACAGGCACATCAGGCGCAAGCAGGTTTTTCAGTGTCTTGCTGTGAAAGGCGCCGCGGACCATGACCTCCCAATTGCCGCGCCGTGAGGCGAACACATTGAGGTCGTTGCGGTCATCGCCACGTTCCACCAGGAAGTCCGCAACCAAGCTGTCTTTGGGGATGGCACTGGCGGGCGATATGTGGTCGGTCGTAATGTCGTCCCCAACCACCAACAACGGGTATGCGGTGTAGTTCCCCAGCATGCTTCCTTCGCCCAGGTCGGCAAACGGCGGTCTGCGCAGGGCCGTGGATTTGGAATCCCATGGGTAGAGCGGCGTGTCAGGAGCAGGTAGTCGGTGCCACAGCGGATTTTGGGATGCGATGTTGAACGCACGGAGGTAGTCCGAAGGGTCTTGCGATGCAGCCAGACAGGCATCAATTTCCTCTGCCGTGGGCCACAGGTCGCGCAAGTAAATCGCACGTCCGTCTGCCGTCACCTGGATGGGGTCGACACGCAGGTCTTTTTCGGCATTTCCCGCCAGACCAAATGCGATGACCAGAGGGGGCGACATCAGAAAACCCAGATCCAGGTCGGGATGTATCCGTCCGGGGAAGTTGCGATTCCCGGACAGCACAGCGACAGGGTGGATAGCCCCAACTGACAGCGCCTCTTGAATCGGTGGCAGCAACTGGCCAGGATTACCGATACAGGTAGTGCAGCCGTAACCCACGATGTCGAAGCCTACCGCTGACAGGTCGTCGGTCAGACCCGCGCGCTGCAAATAGTCTGCTGCTGCGGGAGACCCCGGCCCCAGGGATGTCTTGACCCATGCCGGTGCTTTCAGTCCAAAGGCTCGAGCCTTGCGCGCGAGCAGACCGGCCGCAACCAGAAGGCGTGGATCAGACGTGTTGGTGCAACTGGTGATGGCCGCAATCGCAATGGGGTGGCGCGGCATGGCTACCTCGGACCTTGGCTGGAAGTCCATTGCTTGCAGCAAACGAGCGGTCTCACCGTAAGCATGCAGGTCCTGAGGGCGGCGAGGCCCTGCGACATGCATGTCGATGCGGTCCAGGTCCACTTCAATGGTGCGGGTGTAGCGTGGCGTGGCCGCAGGGTCGAACCACAGGCCAACGGCCTGCGTCAGCACTCCCACGCGCTCGACGGCCTGCGCGCTGCGGCCCGTGGTACGAAGGTACTCCAAGGTCGTTGCATCGACCGGGAAGAAGCCGGTGGTGGCACCGTACTCCGGCGCCATGTTCGCCACCACGGCGCGGTCCCCCGCGCTCAGGCTTGACACCCCTGGGCCAAAGAATTCGACGAATTCGCCAGATACGCCAATGGCGCGCAGTCGGCTGGTAACGGTCAGCGCAAGATCGGTGGCGAGCACTCCGGGACGCAACTGACCGGCCAGGCGCACACCGATCACATCGGGAATGCGCAGCATCGTGGGCATGCCGAACATCACGGTCTGGGCCTCCAATCCGCCCACACCCCAACCCAGCACGCCGATGCCATTGATCATGGGCGTGTGGCTGTCCGTGCCGATCATCATGTCTGGCACCAGCCAAGCCTGGCCATTGCGCTCTTGCGTGGTGACAACGGTGGCCAGTTGCTCCAGGTTGATGGTGTGCATGATGCCCGTGCCGGGAGGGTTGATGCGTACCCCCTGAAGCACCTTTGACGCCCACTGCAGGAAGCCGTAACGCTCGGCATTGCGGCGTATTTCGAATTCCATATTGATGCTTGGTGCATCGGCCCTGGCAAAGGCCTCCACAGCCAGGGAATGGTCAACCGACACATCCACCGGCAGGCTGGAGTTGAGTACCGAAGGGTCAAGTCCTGCTTCGGCCAAGGTGCTACGCATGGCCGCCAAGTCCACCAACGCCGGGGTGCTGGTCGTGTCGTGCATGAGCACACGCCCCGGCTGATAGGCAATTTCTGCTTCGCTCGTGCCCGTGTGGGTCCAGTCCAAAAGCGCTTGGATGGCTGCTTGTCGTTCGTCGCCGGTCATGTTGCGGGCGGCGTTTTCCAGCAGCAGACGAAGCACGACGGGCATTTGCGCCAAGTGCGTGCCTGCCAGCTGCGGCAAATCGACGGCTCGGTAGGTGGTGCCTTCAGCCGTCAATGCAATCGTGGGGATCGTCTCAGTGTTTTCCATGAGATGAATTTTGCATTTAATGCAAATAAAATGCAAACCAGTGCAAACCCTAGAGACCCACACGATGCGCTGCACCGCGCTTCGAAAGAGAGCTTTCGTGACCCTTGCCTTTCCCTCTGATGCCCCTGCGGCTGAGTTGACTTTGTCGATCTCGCGTCGCGAATGGCTCGGGCGTGGCCTGTGTGCCGCACTGGCAACTGGCGCAGCCGTAGACGTCTGCGCCACTTCCGTGCTGCCTGGTCGTGACGCAAAAGTCTCGCCATCCAAAGGATTCCCCATGTACGCCTATGTCGGCAGCCGCACCACCAAGGAAAGAAACGCCCGTGGTGAAGGCATCAGCATCTTTCGCGTGGACCCCGAGCTGGGTTCTCTAGAACTGGTTGCCATCGAAAAAGATTTGGTCAATCCGTCGTATCTGGCCTTGAGCAAGGACGGACAGTTTCTCTATACCGTCCATGGCGATGAATCGGAGGTGAGCGCCTTCAGGGTGGATCGTCAAACAGGCCGTCTCAGTTTCATCAACCGCGAGAGCACGCAGGGAAAGAATCCCGTGCACCTGGCCTTCGACCCGAGCGGGAACTTCCTGGTGGTCTCCAACCACATTGGGGCCAGCCTGGCTGTGCTGCCCGTGAATGCAGATGGATCTTTGGCACCGCTCAGCCAATTGGTGGCATTGGAAGGCGTAGTTGGGCCGCACCGCGTGGAGCAAAAGCAGGCCAAGCCCCACTTCAACCCTTTCGATCCTTCGGGCAAATATGTCGTGGTGCCCGACAAAGGCCTGGATCGCATCTTCAGCTTTGCCTTCGCCGATGGTCGATTGGTACCCGCTGTAACGCCTTTCGTGGCGGCCCGTGAATCCTCTGGACCACGTCACCTTGCATTCCATCCACGCCAGCAGCTGGCTTACGCCATTAACGAGCTGGATTCGACTGTCACAGCGTATCGCTTTGACGCGAGCACTGGCGCACTTGAGCCTTTCCAGTTGCTGTCTGCGCTGCCAGACACCTTTGCAGGAAACAGCCGGGCATCGGGAATCCAGATTGATGCCCAAGGCCACTTTCTGTATGCATCCAATCGAGGCTACGACAGCGTGGCAGTGTTTTCCATCGATGCCTCTTCGGGACGCCTGACTTTCCAGGGGGCGCAATCCACGGGCGGAAAAACACCGCGCTTCTTCGCCTTGTCTCCCAATGGCCGCTTCATGTTCGCCTTGAACGAGGACAGCGACTCCATCGTCACCTTGGCTGTAGACCCCAATAGTGGGGTGCTATCCGAGACCGGCGCGCAAGTGCGCTCCGGCAGCCCGGTGTGCATGGTCTTTTCAGCATGAGGCCGGTTATGAACGACATCCAGCTCCCACCCGATCAGGAAAAGAAGATCGTGCGCAAGGTCACTTGGCGCATCATTCCTTTCGTCTTCCTGCTGTACATCATTTCCTATCTTGACCGGGCCAACATCGGCTACGCGGCCTTGCAGATGAATGCAGAGCTGGCGCTGACCAGCGAAGCGTTCGGGTTCATTTCTGGCATCTTCTTCCTGGGATATTTCCTGTTCGAGGTGCCCAGCAACGTGATGCTCAACAAGTACGGGGCACGCGTCTGGATTGCCCGTATTCTGGTCACCTGGGGGCTGCTTGCCGCTGCAAGCGCATTCGCCCAGAACGCGACGCAGCTGTACATCCTGCGCTTCCTGCTGGGGGTGGCAGAGGCCGGCTTTTTCCCAGGGATCATCGTTTATCTGACCTACTGGTTTCGCTCCAAGGAGTTGGCCACCACGGTGGCTTTGTTCACGGCGGCGATTCCCGTGTCGTACATCATCGGCGCGCCGATGAGCACGTTGATCATGGACCATATCCATTGGTTTGGCTGGAGCGGCTGGCGATGGATGCTGTTCCTGGAAGGTATCCCGGCCGTGTTTCTGGGGGTGGTCTGCTTTTTCCGACTGACCGATAAACCAGAGCAGGCGAAGTGGCTCACTTCGCATGAGAAGCAATGGCTGGCGGCCGAGCTGGAGCGTGATCGGAAGTCACGCAAGAACGTCAAGCACCTGACGGTGTTGCAGGCCATGGGCAATGGCAAGGTCGTGTACCTGTCATTCATCTATTTCGTGTACCAGTGCGGCAGCCTGGGTGTCGGTTACTGGATGCCTCAGATCATCAAGGGCTTCTCGGGCGCGCTGACGCACACTCAGATCGGGCTGATCGCCATGGTCCCGTATGTAGTGGCGACTGCTGCCATGGTGATGTGGTCGCGCCGATCGGACCGCCAAGGCGAGCGCAAGCTCCACTCGGCCTTGCCGCTGCTGCTGGCCGCCCTTGCGCTGCTCGGCGCCGGCTTCGTGGGCAATCCCTACCTGGCAATGACGCTCATCAGTCTGGCTCTGGCTGGTCTTTACGCTTTCAAGTCGCCTTTCTGGGCCTTGCCCACGCTGTTCCTGAGCCGCTCAACCGCGGCCGTCTCCATCGCTGTCATCAACTCCATCGGCAATTTGGGCGGCTTTGTGGGGCCCTATGCCATCGGCGTGCTCAAAGGAGGCGAAGGCGGCAGCGCATCTGCAGGTTTGGTGTTTCTCTCTGCCTTGCTGTTGGTGGCCTTCCTCATGACTTTTTTCATGCGCTTGGACGACAGCGACGGCAACGACGACGTGTCTGCCACGACACAAGACCTGGCGCCCAGCCGCACCTGACCAAAGAAAACATTTAAGGAGACAGCAATGCAATCGACCAACCTCAGCCTCTTACTAATATCTGCGACCGCCTTTGCACTACCTGCAATGGCGCAAAGCGGTGACTATCCCAGCAAACCCATCACCATCGTCGTACCGTTCTCAGCAGGCGGTGGTGTCGATGCAATGGCCCGATTGGTGGCCGAAAAACTGCGCGTCAGCCTGAAGCAGTCGGTGCTGGTGGATAACAAGCCTGGCGCCAGTGGCATGGTGGGGGCTGCTTTGGTAAGCAAGGCTGCTGGCGATGGCTACACCCTGTTGCTGGGCTCTGCGGGGGAAACCTCGATCAACCCGTTGGTCTACAAGGCGCGCATGCAGTATCAGCCTGAACGTGACCTTGTGCCCATCGCATTGGTTTCCCGGGTGCCCAATGTGCTGGTTGCCACGCCAAGTTTCCATGCAAACAGCATTGCAGAGCTTGCTGCTTATGCCGCCAAGAATCCGGGCAAGGTGACCTATGCCACCAGCGGTGTGGGCAACCCCCAGCACCTCAACGGAGAGCTGCTGCAGTCCATCCTCAACGTGAAGATGCAGCACGTCCCTTACAAGGGTGCGACGGGCCAGTTGGTTGATGTGGCCTCTGGTGCGGTCAATCTGACTTTCGTCAGTTACGCCGGTGCCGCCCCATTTCTCAAAGGGGGGCGAGTGAAGGCGTTGGCGGTGACATCGGCCAAGCGCACCAGCTTTGCCCCCGACATCCCTGCCATTGCAGAGACTCCTGCGGCCAAAGCATACGACCTCGAGAACTGGTTTGGTGTCTTTGCGCCTGCCAAGACACCGGCAGCTATCCAGAACAAGCTGAACGAAGCTATTGCCGTTGCGCTGAAAGACCATGACCTTGTCAAGCGTCTGCGCGAACAGGGAGGAGAGCCTGAACCGATGACCCAGGCCCAGTTCCGAGAGTTCATAGGCCGAGAAACGGCCAAGTACGCGCGCATCGTCGAGGCCGCAAACATCACCCCTGAATGAAGCTGCCTCGGCAGCTTCTGCAGGGGATGGCTCAACAAGGCGGCATAGACCGCCACTTTATCCAAAACAGGAGACACAACATGCATCCCACTTCTTCGACACGTCGCAAGATTGTCATCGGCACGGCCTTGGCCGCGAGCAGTATCTGGGCTGTAGCCCAGCAGGCACCGGTCAACTACCCCGCCAAAGCCATCACCATCATCGTGCCATTCGCAGCGGGCGGAAATACCGACGTGAAAACCCGGTTGGTGGCCAAGCGTATGGGGGAGATCTTGGGGCAGCCCATCATCATCGACAACAAGCCCGGCGCGAGTGGGAACGTTGGTATGGAGCTGGCCGGACGCGCTGCACCAGATGGCTACACCATCGCCATGGGCAGCTTTGGTCCCCTTGCGGTGAATCCCTGGATTTATCCCAAGCTCAACTTTGACCCGAAGTCCTTTGTGCCAATCATTCTGCTGGAGAAGAGCCCCCTGGTTCTGGTCGCACCGGCAGATCGCCCCTACCGGAATCTCGCGGACGCCATCGCTGCGGCCAAGTCGAAACCGGGTGTATTGAACATCGCCAATGCTGGACCAGGTGGTGCGCACCACCTCTCGGCTGAGCTCTTCGAGGCCGCGGCTGGTTTGGACATGGTGGGCGTCCCTTTTAAAGGAGGAGGCCCCGCCTCCACGGCCTTGCTGGCGGGACAGGTCGACCTGATGTTCGAGCAGACCGGTGCTGCGATGCCCTCCATTCAGGCCAAGAAGATCAAGGCTTTGGCTGTGACTTCGGCTGAACGTCTGCGGTCCATGCCGGATGTTCCTACCTTTGCCGAACTCGGCTATCCGGCGGTGACGGTTTCTAACTGGATGGGTTATGTCGCCCCAAGGGGGACGCCGTCCGCAATCGTGGCCAAGCTGCAGGCTGCGTTCGCTCAGGCCATGGAACACCCTGAGGTCAAGGAGCGCATCCTGTCTCAAGGCAACGAGTTCGGCGGAGGCAGCAGCCAAGACTTCTCGGCGTTCATCGCCAGCGAATCAGGCAAATGGGCCAAACTGGTCAAGGAACGCAACATCCGCATGGAGTGATGCAGAGGGGGGGCTTTCAGCCCTGCTGCTCACCATCGTCGCCCCGCTCGTTGTGCGTGCAATGAGCGGGGCGATTGCTTTATCACGGCAACGATGCCACTGCGCTTGCGAAGACCTGGTTGTGCCGTATTTTTTCCTGGATGCGGAACCCCAAGTCCTCGAAGGCAAGTTCTCAGATCGAATCCCTGGCCGCGCCTTTGTTGTTCCCTTTCCCTGAGAGGGGGAGCGGCGCTCCAAGTCGGCGAATTGAGCGGCGACTGGCAACCCTTCGCATTACCCGCCGCATGAGAATCAGCGCTCGCTGTACAGCACGCCACCGCGGGTCTTGTTATCGGCCTTCGCTTCCACGATTTGCACGACGATCCGGTCAGGCTGGGTGCCAAACGACTCGTGCACAGCTGTCGTGATCTTTTGCATGAGCATTTTCTTTTGCTCTGGTGTACGGCCTTCAACGGCATAGACGATGACTTCGGGCATAGGGGATCTCCTTCAAAGGATAAAAAAAGCCCGCCGCGATATGCGGCGGGCATCAAATCAGCCATGTCCCAGTTGGATGAAGTTTGAACATGGCTGCCTCACTTGCGCGTCTTACTTGGTGGTGGTTTCAGGCAGTGCCCAGGCAATGATGTAGTCGCCCAACTTGGTGGGAATGCGGTCGTGTCCGCCCACCACGGCCACCACGTATTGGCGACCGTTGCTCATGTAGGTGAGTGGCGATGCCTGGTTGCCTGCCGGCAAGCGCTGCTCCCACAGCTTCTCGCCAGTCTCTGTGTTGTACGCACGGATGAACTGGTCCAGGGCTGCACCGATGATGGTCACTCCACCAGCCGTGGTCACGCCCGTGCCGTCGCTGGGTGTACCGACTTCGAACTTGGTGCGCGAAGGGATACCCATCGGGCCGCTGTCATAGCCGGTGCCGAATGGTCGGCTCCACAGCACATCGGTGGTGCGCAGATCGATGGCGGAGATGAAACCCCAGGGCGGTGCAATGCAGGGCTGGTTCAGGGCCGACATCCAGGCTCCCTTGGTAGCGCCGTAGGGCATGCCTGCCTGGACCCGGAAACCTTTGCGTGCGCCTGGCTGTTCCTGGAAGGACTTGGCACCCACTGCGTCCATGCGTTCCCGTGACACCGTGCTCTGCATATAGGGCAGACGTTGGGTGTTGATCACGATAATGCCGCGCTTGAGGTCGGCCATGATTCCGCCCCAATTCAGACCACCATGATGTCCAGGGAAGACCAGAGAGTTCTGGTCCAGTGTGGGCGGCGTGAAGTAGCCGTCATAGCGAGCCTGCACAAATTCCTTGCGGCACTGCATGTGGTCGAACGGCGTCAGGCCCCAGGTCTTGGCTTCGGTCAGGACCTCGATTTCCTTGGACGGACGGCCCATGGTGAACGGCATCTTGGACAAGGGCTGGGTGGGCGAGGTGTGATCGCCTGCCACGGTGCCTTGAGGAACAGGGGTTTCAACCACGTCAACCAGCGGCTTGCCGTTGGTGCGGTCCAGCACGTAGAGCTGGCCTGACTTGGTCGCCTGGATCACGGCCGCACGGACTTTGCCTTCCTTGGGGAAGTCGATCAGATTGGGCTGAGGGCTCAGGTCGTAGTCCCAAAGGTCATGGTGCACGGTCTGGAAGTGCCAGGCCACCTTGCCGTTCGTGGCGTCGATTGCCACCAGCGAGCTCGTGTACTTTTCTTCCAAGGGGGTGCGGTCACCGCCGTAGAAGTCACCAGCGGCATTGCCTGTGGTGACGTAGACATAGCCCAGCTCGTCGTCAGCAGACATTGGCGCCCAGCTGTTGGGTGTGCTCAGTGTGTAGTCCTCGCCGGCAGGGCGGTGGGTATCTTCAGTGCCCAGATCCCAGGCCCAGCGAAGCTCGCCGGTCACGGCGTCAAAGCCGCGCACCACGCCAGAAGGGGCGGGCCGGACGTCCGAATCCAGCACACGGCCGCCGGTGATGACGACGCCGCGCACGATGGTGGGTGCCGAGGTGATGCCGGTCGAGCCCTTGCGGAAGTTGCCCATGCCCTTCTTCAAGTCCACAAAGCCGCCTTGGCCGAAGTTCGGGCAAGGCTGGCCGGTGGGTGCATCGACAGCGCCCAGGCGCAGATCGTTTGTCCCCCAGATGATGCGCTTGGAGCAGATGCCTTCAGCCTTGGGCACTTCGTAGTAGGACACACCACGGCAGTAGGCGCCGCCGTTGGAGAAGTAGGCGGGATCGTTCTTGGAGTCGAAGCGCCACTTTTCCTTGCCAGAGGTGGCATCGATGGCCACGATGATCTGCTTGGGCGTACAGGTATAGAGCGTGTCGCCGATCTTGATGGGAGTGGCTTCATTGAGATAGGCGGTCTTCTCACCTGGTGCCTTGTTGTCGCCGTGGCGGTACTCCCAGGCTTTCTCCAGCTTGCCGACGTTGGCCGGTGTGATTTGGCTGGCGCGCGAATAGTGGTTGCCCAGGTTGGAGCCAGCGTACGCGGTCCAGTTGGTTTCGTCATGCGAAGCCGCCACATTGCCGTCAGGCGAGGTCACTGCGTCACGGCTGAAATCCTGCTTGGGGCGTGCGTCAATGGTGTCTTGACCAGCCAGGTGTGCAGTGGTCGGTACGAACAGAGGCACCAGAATGGTTGCGCTCAGCAGAAGGGGCAAGGCGCCGAAAACGCCGAAGTACGTGGGTTTGATGCCCGAACCCAGGTGGGCACGAGCGGAGAGCCACAGAGCCAGGAATATGAAGCCGACAACTGCGAGCCATCCCAAACGAGGGATCAGTGCCCAGCCGTCGAAGCCGGCCTCCCACAAGGCCCACGCATACGTAGCGATGGTGATTGCACCAAAGACATGGACGCCAGCTTTGCGGCGTGCCATTAGCAGACCCACTGCTGCAACGAGAAGTACGCCTGCAGTCGCGTAGTAGTAAGACCCGCCTGCAAGCGCCAGTTGTCCACCCTTGAATGCCAGAGCCAGGCCGAGTGTGATGACCAGGGCTGCGTACAAGAGGAACACCCCTTGCGCAATGCCGAAGCCTCGCGGTTGTTGTTGTGTGTCAGTCATAAAAAGCTTTGAAAAAGAGGCATCTCTCACCGCCTTTGGAGATGGGAGAGGTGGCGCATCATTGCATATTGATTCGATAAAATGCAAAGTGTCTTATAGAAGACTGCATATGACTGCGGGTTTTTACCGATCTGAAAGCGTTTTTGGACCGAGATTGATTGGCCTCTTATTCATGTTTTTTCAACGTTTACAACGGATTGCGTGGGTTTTTCGTGTGGCAGAGGCTCGCCGGGGGAGTGCGCCACGATGGCTTCTCTTTGCACTTGGGCAACATCGTGGTAGCAGCGCAGGCATGCCAGTTGGCGTTGGCCAGGGTGTTCGCCAGCAAGGGCAGATGCTGTCGCGGGGCGTGTGATGACACGGCTGCTCTGGGGTTGGGATGTCAATCGGCCAGAGTTCTGTAGATGGCCTGTAGGCAGCGTGGTCGATGCCACACAGCCGGGTACAAAAGAGGGCGGCGGTAGCGATCCCTCATGCCAGAACGAGCGCCGCAAGTGAGTCAAAGCGAAGAGCTGCGGCGCAGGGCTGGAGCGGACCACAGAGACATGCGACGTCGCCTCGTGGGATGACCGCGGGGCGCAGGGCCTGTTCAAGTTGGCATGGCTGGAGACGCCATCGACAGCCGGCGGCGTTTCATGATGCACTTGCCATGAACCGCGCGCCGAGGGCTGTGACCGGCCGCATTCGGCCAGCATTGACGAACAGCTGGCGGGGCTGATACCCAGCCAGGCGCTTTCGTGCAGAGGACCTTAGCCCCGGCCGACGAAAGGCATCTTGGTGGCCATCACGGTGTGGAACAGCACATTGGCTTCTTGTGGCAGGTTGGCCATGTACAGCACCGATTGGCCGACGATGTTGACGTCGATGAGGGGTTCTACGGCGATATCGCCATTGGCTTGGGGTACTCCCTTCGCCATGCGTGAAGCAAGATCGCTCATGGCATTGCCAATGTCGATCTGGCCGACAGCGATATCGTAGGCCCGACCGTCCAGCGCTGCGGTCTTGGTCAGGCCCATGACAGCGTGCTTGGTCGCCGTGTATGCGATGGAGTTGGGCCGAGGTGCATGGGCCGAGATCGAGCCGTTGTTGATGATGCGACCACCGCGCGGGCTTTGGTCACGCATCACCCGGAAGGCCTGCTGGAGGCAATAGAACATCCCGTTGAGGTTGACGTCCACAACGTCGCGCCATTGGGCAGGGGTCCAATCTAAGAAGTTGCCCGGCGGATTGCCACGGCCTGCGTTGTTGAACAGCAGGTCCACACGGCCGAAATGCTTGACGGCCTGGGCGAACAGCTGCTCGACGGCTACCGGGTCGCAAACGTCGGTGGGCACACACAGTACTCGGTCACCCGCGCCGTGCCGTTGCTGCGCCAAGGACTGGACCTCATCCAGAAGGGCTGCGCGCCGGCCCGCGAGAACTACACAATAGCCATCGGCCAGCAAGGCCAATGCCACAGCTTTGCCAATGCCCGAGCCCGCTCCCGTGACGATCGCAGTTTTCTTGACTTTCACTTCGTATTGCCTTTCTTCATTGACTTGCATGGAGCATCGTTTCGCTTCTGCACAAGCGTCGTTTTATTGCATTTTATTAATATAAAAGTCAATAAATTGTGCGTCTTGAAAGCAGGAATGTCATCCTGAGCTTGGTCAAACAAGATCGAAATGCGCCACGGAAGGAGGACTAGCAAAGAAGGGACTGATCAACGCACGCCATTTCACAAAGGCGGGGGACTCCCTAAATCCGACCGTGTGATCCTCCAAGGTGTCCCAAGCGACGGTGAGCAAGTACCGGCCTGGTGTTTCTTGGCAAGAAAGAATTTGATGTTCTTGGTAGCCCCGGGCATTGCTGAGTACCTCTGCAACAGCTTGCGAAAGCACTCGTCCAAAGGCTGCATGTTCTTCAGGATGAACAGAGAAATCAGCCACCTCGATCACTCGGGTGCGATGCTCTGCGCGTGACATTTGGTTCATTTTTCGATTTCAAAAAAGGACGCCAAGCATGGGCTTGGCGTTTGCCATTACGAATGTTCGGCTGCGACTTCGCGCGTCTCTCCGGTATCCACCAGAGTGCGGGTTGCATCCATGCGACCATAAATCCAGAGAATCTTCATGCCCTGGGTCTCGGATTTGTTGCGGAAGCGATGAGGAACTCCCGAGGGAATGAACGTGGTGTCTTGGGGAGACAGTTCGTGGTGCTCATCGCCGATGTCGAAGATGGCTTCGCCCTCCAGCAGCATCACGCTTTCCTCGCAGTTATGGAAATGCCACGGTATCTTTGCGCCTGGCCCGAATTCTGTGATGCCATTGATAAAGGCAGTGGCACCAAGTTTCGAGGTGACCAAAGGAGTTGTGCGTGCACCGCCGCCTCGTTCAAAGGCTTTCAGGGATTTGGGGCGTAGGATGGTGGGTTCGCTCATGATCATCTGCTTTCGAAAGGTGGAAAGAGTCGGGCGCTCAGCGAGCAGGGCCGCTCCAGAGGGTTTTCACATTCGTGAATTCATGGAGGCCATGGGCGCCCAGCTCCCGGCCATAGCCAGATTGCTTGACGCCGCCGAAAGGCAATCGGGGGTCCGACGCGACCAAGCCGTTAATGAACACAGCTCCCGCATCGATGTGCCGGGCGAGCGCTCGCCCGTGGCTGGCATCTTTGGTCCACAGCGTTGCCCCCAAGCCAAACTCGGTTGCGTTGGCAAGTGCAATGGCTTCTTCGGTATCGCGCACGCGCAAAATGGCTGCGGCAGGGCCAAAAGTTTCTTGCTTGGCAGCGGTCATGTTTGGCGTGACATGGTCCAGCACGGTCGCCGGGTAGAAATACCCCGGGCCCGACGGCAATTCGCCACCCAGTTTCAACTGAGCGCCTTCTGCCACTGTCGCGGCTATCTGAGCATGCAGTTCATCGCGCAAAGAGCCGCGTGCCATCGGTCCCAGCCCCACGCCCTCGTTCAAAGGATCACCTTGCACAAGTTTTGATGCGCCATTGCAAAATGCTTCCACGAAGCGGTCAGCGATGGTTTCTTCCACAATGAAGCGCTTGGAAGAGATGCAGCTTTGGCCGGTGTTGGAAAAGCGTGCCTTGACGGCAGCGGCGGCAGCAGCCTCCACGTCTGCATCAGCCAGCACCACGAAGGGGTCGGAGCCTCCTAATTCGAGAACCTGCTTCTTCAGGGCATTTCCTGCCTGAGAGGCGATGGTGCGGCCGACAGGCGTGGATCCCGTGAAGGTCACTGCGGCAATGCGCTCGTCGTTGATCAGGCCTTCTACGGCAGAAGATGGCAACAAGGGCGCTGTGAACAAGCCTGGTGGAGCGCCTGCTTCGACAAACAGTGCCTCTAGGGCTCGCGCGCACTGAGGGACATTGGCAGCATGCTTCAGGAATAGTCCGTTTCCAGCGACGATGGCAGGCACGGCAGCGCGCATTGCCTGCCAGAACGGATAGTTCCACGGCATCACTGCCAGCACGATACCCAGCGGGTCATGGACAATTCTGCTATCTGAGGCGTTGCTTTCGATGGACGTATCACTGAGCATGCGCGTTGCATGCTCAGCGTAGAAGTCGCAAGTCACAGCGCATTTTTCGACTTCCGCCAAAGCTTCAGATAAGGGCTTCCCCATCTCCAGCGTGATCAAGCGTGCCCATTCACCTTTGTGCTTGCGAAGGGTCAGAGCCAGCTGGCGCAGTAGTGGGGTGCGTTGATTGACGTCCAGGCGACGCCATTCGCGCTGCGCCTTGTTGGCAAGATCCAGGGCCTGGTCAATGTGTGCGGGCTCATCGGGAGAGAATTGTCCCAATTGAGCTTCAGTGGCGGGGTTGATAGAGTTGAACATGCTGTGTCAATCTGCTGTGATGCTGGAGGTCTGGATGACTTTTTGATAGCGGTCGTACTGCTCGCGCAGCGCCGTGACAAAAGCCTCCGGAGTCGTGCCCTGGATGGTGAGACCCTGGGCTGTAAGTTGCTGCCGCGTGGATTCGTCCTTCAATGCCAGTGCTATGGCTTTGTGCAGTTGCTGCACGATGGATTTGGGCGTGCCTTTGGGCGCGACCATGGCAAACCAGGAATTGAAAAGAAAGCCTGAAAAGCCAGACTCAGAAACGGTCGGTACTTCGGGGTACTGGGAAAGACGTTGGGGAGCAGAAGCCGCCAGCAAACGCAGCTTTCCTGCTTGCACGAGGGCGTTGATCGTTCCTAGCCCTTGGAATCCGATATCGACTTCCCCCGTAGCCACAGCCAAGCCGGCAGGTGTCGCCCCTCTGTAGGGCACATGCATCAGCGAAATGCCTGCCCGCGATGCAAACATGGCCATGGCCAGGTGCTGCGGGCTTCCATTGCCGCCTGATCCAAAGGTCAGCTTTCCGGGAGCAGCTTTCGCTGCTGCCACGAACTCGCCCAGAGTGCGATAAGGCGCATCGGGCTTCACCACAATGCCCCACTCGATGGTGCCGACCAACGACACAGGTACAAAGTCCGTCAGTGCGTTCCAGCCCACCTTGGGATAGATATGCGGGACCATTGTCAGGATGCTGTCGTTGAAGCCTCCCATGGTGTAGCCATCCGGGCTGGCGCGCGCCACGCGCTCTGCTCCAATCAAACCGGCTGATCCCGGTTGGTTTTCGATGACAAAGCTCTGTCCGAGTTGTTGTCCCATCTTCTGGCACAGAACACGGGCTGCGTTATCCACTGCACTGCCTGCAGCAAGCGGCACAATCAGTCGTATCGGTTTCGTGGGATAGCTGCCAGGTTGGGTACTGGCTTGTACGGCGGGTGCTCCAATCGAGCAAAGAAGCCCGGCAGAGAAGGTACGTCGACGCAGTGGCATATTTGTCTCCTGAATATTTTGTTATGCCGGCTTCACGCTGACCTATCGGTCCAGAGGACGGATGGACAGCTGGTTGGCGAGTTCGTCAAGCTCGTGCACCAGTGCTTCGGGCAGGGGCACCCCGCGTTTGGCATAGTCAGACCGACGTTGATGGCTTTGTTCGCCGGGCAGCCAGATGCGGTCCACGTTGGGTAGACGTTCGCTGCTGCGGATATCTCGGACCAATGTGTCCACGGCATCCTTAAAGGGACCGGCCCCTCCGAAGGCTTCCAAGTCGATGACCAAAATGGCCTGACCCGTGTTCGTCGGTGTGGTGAAGTCAGCGTTGAAATCCACCACATCGCGGCCCATAGCGGCCCCCTGCAGCGTGCCAGCGAGCAGTCCAACGATCAGTGCGAGTCCGTAGCCCTTGTGACCGCCGATAGGCAGGAGGAAGCCTTCGTGCGAGCGGCTGGAATCTGTCAGTGGCTTGCCCTGCCGGTCGATCATCCAGCCCTCGGGAAGCGGCTCTCCGCGCTTGGCCTTGGCTTTGATCTTGCCGTATGCCGCAACTGTGGTTGCCATGTCGAGCACCACAGCCGGTTCGTCGCCAGCAGGAATCCCGGCGGCTATGGGGTTGGTCGACAGCAGCATGTCCATTCCTCCCCATGGAGGGAGATGGTTGGCATTTCCGACGGCGAAGTACAAGCCAATCATGTTGTGCTGTATGGGCATGCGCGCATACAACGAGGCAGGGCCAGCATGGTTGCTCGCTCGCGTGCCCACCCACGCCACTCCACACTCGCGTGCCTTGGCGATGGCAAGCTCAACAGCGCGCGAGACCACAAGGTGTCCCATGCCGTTGTCTCCGTCCACGACCGCCATAGCAGCGCGCTCGTGCACCACTTTGATGTTCGGTTGAACGTTGATTCCTCCGCTGCGAATGCGGCGGATATAGGGCGCCAGCCGGATGATGCCGTGCCCATCAGAGCCTTGCAGATCGGCTTCTCCCATCAGCTTTGCGACACGCGCAGCATCCTCTTCTGGAAGCCCGGCCGCCTGAAATGCTTCTTTCGTGAAGCGCTCCAAAGCAGGGCTGTTTATCCATAATGTTTTGCTATCTTTAGTGGCAGGCTTGTTCGCCGGAGTATCTGGATCAGGAAGCTTGGACAATTAAATTTCCCCTTAGTAAACGGGAGAAAGTTTATTGACCGTTCGACCTGAAGACCAATACTGAATTTTGGTCTATCCATATCACTTTGATATATCGTGTGGCTCCATGAATCTGCGCACCTTGAAATATTTCGTCGCGATTGTTGACGCCGGAAGCTTGACGGCCGCCGCCATAGCTGTGTCCATTGCTCAGCCCGCTTTGACTCGGCAACTTCGTGAGCTCGAGGAAGAAATGGGCGTGCAGCTGGTACAGCGAGGGCCTAGAGGCGTACGCCTCACTCAAGCGGGCGCAACGCTTTATGCCTCCGCGCGACGGATGCTTGCGGAGGCTGCGCGCGTAAAGCTCCAACTCAGCGGGAGTGCAGGAAAAAGGGAGGTGGTGTTGGGTGCTTCGCCAACGTTGACACGTGTCCTGCTACCAGGCGTGTTCGAGCGGTGCCATGAGACGTTGGCAGATATGCGCTTGTTGATTCAAGAGGCATTTACCCCGCAGCTTTTGAAGGCGTTGGAACGAAGCCTTTGTGACGTAGCTGTCGTAACCAATCCAGAACCCGACCGGGCTTTATCGATGGAGCCGTTGCTGGCAGAGCCTTTTGCACTGGTCACACCGCTCGCTCGTGATACCCCCGCAGTTGTTGCCCTGGCCGACTTGGCGGAGGTGCCGTTGCTCATGACCCGTTTGCATCGAGACATCGTGGATAGAACGTTAGCGCCACTGAATACGCGCCTGAAGATTCAGGCAGAGGTGGACTCGGTCGATACCATCAGAGAACTTGTGCTTCAAGGAAGGCGCGCAACTCTGATGCCAATTTCTGTGTTCAGAGATCGCAGATATCGCGATGTGCGAATCTCGGAAATATCGGGCGTGCAACTCCATCGGATGCTGGTACTTGCCACGCGCATTGACAACGCTCAGGACCCAGCAATTTCCGTCATATGTGATGTGGTGCGTGATGAGGCCTCGGCGCTGATTGCCCAGGGTTACTTCAGCTTTGGGCGTGAGGGCGAGGCTAGATCGCTGTGAGCAAGACTCTCCAATGAGCCGCCCGAGAATTCTCGGAGGCTGTTTGGGTCAATTCATAAGTGAATAGCCCGGCATTTCTGGACACCTTTGGGCAGTTTGGAATGTCGCTGTTCGAGCGCTACGGGTGATCGTGGTATGGGCGTGGGCCGGATCGCTGGCCGGTATCAGTCCCCGGGCTGCGGCGGGGCCTGCAGGACCTGCAGCAGTTCGTCGGGTGCGACATCGCGCGCGGCGCCGAAGCCGGCGATGTGGCGTGCGGCCAGCGGCGCCAGGCACACCAGGCGGAAGTCGCCCAGCTCCATCATGAAGCCCACATCTGGAAAGCGCGCCAGGTAGGCGCTGCGGGCGGCTTCCCAGGCGGGGCTGCCGCGCTCGGGGGTGCTGGCGCGCACCTGCAGCGTGGCGCGTTCCAGCGCATGGACCGGGGCGTCGGCTGCCTCCGGCTGGACCACCATCAGGCTGGCCAGCGGCTGGGCCTGCAGCTGCTGTGTGTGGGCTGCCAGACCCGACAGGTGCAGCACCAGCTGGCGGTGTTCCGTGTCGATGGCATAGGGCACGAAGGACACGAAAGGCGTGACCGGCGCGCCTTCGCCGGCCGGCTGGAGGGTGGCCAGGGCCGCCGTGCGGTGGTGGTGCAGCAGGGCGCGCAGGCTGCGCATCAAACGGGGTTCGTGGGCCATGGTCAGCGGGAGGGTAAGGCGATGGCGCATTCTAGGCAGTGCGGCGCAGGCGGCTGCGGGGCCATGTCAATGTGCGTGCGCAGACCCCGCAGGATGCGCGGGCCGCCGTGGGGGACGCGGGCGTGCGCGAGGTGCAACGCCCGGGCCGGGGTGTGGCGTGCCTGGCGCGGACGGCTTGCGCCAGGCCGTTTGGGCCTGGAGCTGCCCATGTGCCGGTTGGGGTGGGCAAGGTCGCGTGGCGTTGCGGGGCCTGCCTGCCGGGGGCCAGCACGGGATGCAAAAGTGCGCGCAAAACGGGACAGTTTGACGCAACTGCTCCAAGCCGGCCTGCAGCGGGAGTAAGCTGTAGTCCACCATGTCCCAATTGAGCTTTGCCCCCCCTTACCACTCGCCTGCCCATGTGGAGGCGCAGATCCGTGACCACGGTTTTGCCGTGCTCCAGCCTTCCGATGTGGCGCTGTGGCTGGGGACCACGCTGGGCGAGCTGCACCAGATGGATCCCGACTGGTCCGACCTGCCGCCCGATGCCTTCCTGCGCGATGGTGGCCGCTACCGCTTCCGCCGCCATTCCTGCTTTGTGGTGGAGCAGGGCGTGCCGCGCCAGGTGCCCCACCGCGCGCACTGGCAGCCGGTGGAGTACAACGCCCTGCACGGCGGCATGCAGCGCATGTTTGCGCCCATGTCCGATGCCACGGTGGCGCTGCCGGCCTGGCACCAGCTGGTGGAGCAGCTGGCCGCGCTGTCCAGTGCGCTGTTCGACCGCGCGCCCGTGCCCGGTCCCTGCTATGTGGAGGCGCACCAGTTCCGTATCGACACCGCCCAGGGCATTGGCCGCCCCACGCCCGAAGGGGCGCACCGCGACGGTGTGGACCTGGTGGCGGTGTTCCTGGTGAACCGCGCCCACATCAAGGGCGGCGAGACCCGCGTGTTCGAGGCCAACGGCCCGGCCGGCCAGCGCTTCACGCTGACCGAGCCCTGGTCGCTGATGCTGATGGACGATGCGCGCATGATCCACGAATCCACGCCCATCCAGCCGTTGCAGGACGGCGGGGTGCGCGACACCCTGGTGGTGACCTGCCGCCGTGGTGAATTTCAGGGTGACAAGGAATTGCAATCCGTTCAAGATTGACGGAAGTCAAGACGCCCGCAGCTCCCAGGCTGCAGACTGTGTTTCAAGGGCGCGCAGTGCGCGCCGGAACGTTTCCATTGGAATAAAACAGGAGTTCTCTGCCATGTTCAAGCACATTCTCGTTCCCGTTGATGGTTCTGAAACCTCGCTGCACGCCGTGGCCAAGGCCGCCGGTCTGGCCAAGGCCTTTGGCAGCGAAGTGACGGCCGTCTACGTGCTGGACCCCTATCCCTTCACCGGCGTGGGCGCCGATTTCGCCTACGGCCAGGCACAGTACCTGAGCGCTGCTACCGCCGAAGCCAACACCGCCCTGGAAGCCGTCAAGAAGCAGATGGATGAAGCCGGCGTGGCCGTGAAGACCATGGTGGGCGAAGGCCACGCGGTGCACGAAGGCATTGTGCGCGTGGCCGACTCCGTGGGTGCTGACCTGATCGTCATGGGCTCGCACGGCCGCCGCGGTCTGGAAAAGCTGGTGCTGGGCAGCGTGGCCCAGCGCGTGCTGAGCGCGGCCCGCATCCCCGTGCTGGTGGTGCGCCAGTAAACAAGCGGGTGCATCCGCGCTGCGTGGCCTGGGCCATGCAGCGGCAGATAAAAAAGGCAGCTTTGGCTGCCTTTTTTGCATGGTGCGTCAGTGCATGGGGTGGTGGGGGCGTTGCTGGCACGGCTGCATGGCAGCAGGGAGGCAGTGAGCGGGGCCGCTGTGCGGGCGACGGCGTGCGGCAGGCGGCAGACGCTCGGGAGTGCCCATGCAGCGGGGTGCCGCAGTGTCTGGTGGCCGCGCAGGTCGCTTCCGCAGGGCGTTGCCGCTGTGTGTATGCTGTTGCTGCCGTGCGGCCTTCGATGAAAAAAGCCCTTGCCGAAACGGCAAGGGCTTTTTACGTACTGCAGGGTATGCCGCTTACTGGATCTTGGCGCCCGAGGCTTCGACCACGGCCTTGGAGTGGCTGAAGTCGGCCTTGTACATGGCATCGAAGTCCTTGATGGACAGGGCTTGGGGCTCGGCGCCCTGGGCCAGGATGGCTTCGCGCACTTCGGGCAGGGCCAGCAGCTTGTTCACTTCGGCGTTCATCTTCTGGGTGATGGCGGCCGGGGTGTTGGCGGGCATGAACAGACCGTACCAGGTGCTGACGTCAAAGTTCTTCATGCCCGCATCCTGCATGGTGGGCACGTCGGGCAGCGAGGACGAGCGCTTGGCCGAGGTCACGGCCAGAGGGCGCAGCTTGCCGGCCTTGATCTGGCCGATGGCCGAGGGGATGGACGAGACCAGCAGGTCCACGTTGCCGGCGATGGCGTCCATCAGCGCGGGGTTGGAGCCCTTGTAGGGCACGTGGGTCAGCTGGATGCCGGCGGCCTTCTCGAAGATGTGGCCGGCGATGTGGATGCTGGTGCCGTTGCCGGGCGAGCCGTAGGTGATCTTGCCGGGCGTGGCCTTGGCGGCCTTGATCACGTCGCCGATGGTCTTGTAGGGCGAGTTGACGCTGGTGGCAATGATCACCGGGGTGTAGGCGATGTGGGCGACCGGCGTCAGGTCCTTGGTGGGATTCCAGGGCAGGTTCTTGTACAGATAGGGGCCCAGGATCAGGTTGTCCTTCTGGCCCATGACCATGTCATAGCCGGTGGGCTGGGCTTTCACGGCTTCGGTGATGCCGATGGTGCCGCCGGCGCCGGCCTTGTTCTCGGGCACCACGGTCCAGCCGGTGGCTTCGGTCAGCTTGTTGGCGATGACGCGCGACAGGATGTCGGTACCACCACCCGGCGGGAAGGGGATCACCAGGCGGATGGGCTTGTTGGGGTAGTCCTGGGTGCCGCCTTGTGCGAATGCGTGGGTGGCAGTGGCGCCCAGGGCCAAGGCCATGGAGGTGCAGGTGATCAGTTGGCGAAACATGGAAGAAAGGCTCCGGTGACGAGGGTCAGACTGGGACTGCGCAGGCCGGACAGGGCCAAGTGCAGATCCATCACAGAGTGGGCTGTTTCGATGATCGGGGAGGGTGGGTCCGCCATCAAGAGGGTTTGCTCCGGGTTTCGGAGCTTCAGGCCCCGGCGGTCATGCCGGGACGGCCCCGCGGACATGCATGCTGTGCCTGCCGGGGTTGCCGGCGTGGCGATGGTTGGTGGCATCTGTCCGATCGGGAGCAGCGGTCACAAGGCCCACAAAGCACGCTGTTGCGTGGGGAAGGCAGGCATATTAGCTGGCATTCCCCGCGGTGGTGAGCACCGGGGCACCAAAATGCGCACCGCCCCGCGTTGGTGCGGTGCACGCCGGGCGGGGGGCGTGGGCGGCGCTGGCCTGCAGCGCGCCGGGCGGGGTGTGGGATTCGCTAGAAAAGCGCAGTCTGGCTGAATAACTGGCTAGCCATTGCACGCTGCGTGGTGGCTCTGGCCGCTGGCGCCGGGCCGGGCATGGCACGGGCCAGGGCAAGGCAGGGGCCTTGCTTGAAGGTGTCGTTATTTGCGATGGCCTGGGTCGTGGTGTGCGAGCCGGGCCATCGCCGCCGCACTCAGGGCTGGCGCACGTCGGCCACGACCTGCTGGCCGAAGTCGGCCCGCTCCAGCCAGGCCAGGTTGCGGGCGGCCGCATCCTGGGGCGAGGTCAGGCTGCCGCTGGCGTGCAGCTGGGCAAAGCGTTCCACGTCCGGGAAGTCGGTGGCGGCGCTGGTGCGCAGCTGCACCTGCATGTCGGTGTCGATCACGCCGGGCGCTAGCGAGCAGATGCGTGCGCCGTGGGGCTTGGCGGCTTCGTCCAGCGCCACCGAGGCCGAGAAGATGTCCATGCCGGCCTTGGCGGCGCAGTAGGTGGCCTGCGAGGCGATGGCGCGGCGGCCCAGGCCGGACGAGATGTTCAGCACCTTGCGCGGCTGCGTCCAGTGTTCGGTGGCCTGCAGGAAGGCGCTGGTCAGCAGCATGGGGGCTTCCAGGCCCACGCGCAGGCCGTTGCTGACGGCCGACCAGTCGCTGTGCGACAGCGGGGCAATCGGCGGAATCACGCCGGCGTTGTTGATCAGGGTGGCGCTGGCGAACTGCGTGGCGTCCTGTGCCTGCAGCCAGTCGCGCAGGGCGGCGGCGGCCGCAGCCGGGGCCGCCAGGTCGTGCTGCCACTGCTGCAGCGGCACGCCCAGGCGGGCGGCCAGATCGTCCAGGGCAGCGTTGCGCTGGCGGGCGATGGTGATCAGCTGGTGGCCTTGCTGCAGCAGCTGTTCGGCCATGGCCAGGCCCATGCCGCGCGAAGCGCCGGTGAGGATGGTGAGGGGGCGGTTTTGCATGCTGCCGATGGTAGCGGCTGCAGCGGCAGCTACGCGTCACATCGGGGGCCAAAAACGGGGTGGGGGACAGCCGGGCCCGGGCCGCCGGGCGTGCAGGCGCAAAAAAAAGGGCAGTGCATGGTGGCACTGCCCTGGTTGTCCGCGTGGCCCGGCTTGCCCGGGCTGACCGGGCGTACGGCGCGGGGCCGGCGGGGTTCAGCCGCCCAGGTAGGCCCGGCGCACCTGGTCGTTCTTCAGCAGGTTCTCGCCGCTGTCTTCCAGCACCACCTTGCCGGTTTCCAGCACATAGCCGCGATCGGCAATCTGCAGCGCGCGGTTGGCGTTCTGCTCCACCAGGAACACGGTCACGCCGTCGGCGCGGATGGTCTGGATGATCTCGAAGATCTGCGCAATGATCAGCGGGGCCAGGCCCAGCGTGGGCTCATCGAGCAGCAGCAGGCGGGGCTTGCTCATCAGCGCGCGGCCGATGGCCAGCATCTGCTGTTCGCCGCCGGACATGGTGCCCGAGCGCTGGTTGGCGCGTTCCTTCAGGCGCGGGAAGAGCTTGAAGACATGCTCCTTGCCGTCCTCGATCTCGGCCTTGTTCAGAAAGAAGCCGCCCATCTGCAGGTTCTCGGTGACGGTGAGATCGGAGAACACGCGGCGCCCCTCGGGCGAGATGGCGATGCCGCGGCGCATGATGTGGTGGGTGGACAGCGAGGTGATGTCCTCGCCCTCAAAGTGGATGGTGCCGCTGCTGGCGCGCGGGCCGCCGCAGACGGTCATCAGCAGCGAAGTCTTGCCTGCGCCGTTGCTGCCGATCAGGGTGACGATCTCGCCCTGGTTCACCTTCAGGCTGACCTGGTTCACCGCGCAGATGGCGCCGTAATGCGTGGAGACCTGCTCCAGCTCCAACATGGTCTTGGACATCATGCCTCTCCCAGATAGGCCTTGATGACCCGTTCGTTGTTGCGCACCTCCTCGGGCGTGCCTTCGGCAATCGGCTTGCCGTGTTCCATCACCATGATGCGTTCGGACACGCCCATGACCAGGCCCATGTCGTGCTCGATCAGCAGCACGGCCACGCCGTATTCGTTGCGCAAGCGGTCGATCAGGCCCTGCAGGTCTTTCTTTTCCTGCGGGTTCAGGCCGGCGGCGGGTTCGTCCAGCATCAGCACCTTGGGCTCGGTGATCATGCAGCGGGCGATTTCCAGGCGGCGCTGGTGGCCGTAGGCCAGGTTGCCGGCCTCGCGGTTGGCGAACTCGCGCAGGCCCATGAAGTCCAGCCAGTGCAGGGCGCGGTCCATGGCATCGCGTTCGCTCTGGCGGTAGGACTTGGTGTTGAACAGCCCGCCCAGCACCGAGGCGCTGGTGCGGCGGTGCTGGGCCACCAGCAGGTTTTCCAGCGCCGTCATGCGCTTGAACAGGCGCACGTTCTGGAAGGTGCGCACCACGCCGCGCTGGGCCACGCTGTGGCTGCCCAGGCCGGCGATCGACTGGCTCTCCAGTGCGATCCGGCCGGTGGTGGGCTTGTAGAAGCCGCTGATGCAGTTGAACACCGTGGTCTTGCCGGCACCGTTGGGGCCGATGATGGCGAAGATTTCCTTGGGCTTGAGCGCCAGTTGCACGCCGTCGACGGCCAGCAGGCCGCCGAAGCGCATGCTCAGGTCCTTGACTTCCAGGATATGGCTCATGCGGCGTCTCCCTTGGCGGAGGGCGCCTGGGGCACTTGCACGTGGTGGCGCTTCATGGGCAGCAGGCCCTGCGGGCGCCAGACCATCATCAAAATCATGACCAGACCAAAGATCAGCATGCGGTATTCGGAGAATTCACGGGCCAGCTCGGGCAGCACGGTCAGCAGGATGGCTGCCACGATCACGCCGATCTGCGAACCCATGCCGCCCAGCACCACAATGGCCAGGATCAGCGCGGATTCGATGAAGGTGAAGGATTCGGGGTTGACGATGCCCTGGCGTGCCGCAAAGAAGGCACCGCCAAAGCCGGCGAACATGGCGCCCAGCGTGAAGGCAGAGAGCTTGATCTTCATGGGGTTCAGACCCAGCGAGCGGCAGGCGATCTCGTCTTCGCGCAGCGCTTCCCAGGCCCGGCCGATGGGCATGCGGATCAGTCGGTTGCTGATGAGCAGCGTCACCACCGCCAGCAGCAGGGCCATCAGGTACAGGAAGATCACCATGTGCATGGAGTTGAACTCCAGGCCGAAGAACTGGTGGAAGGTGGTGCCGTCCTCGGTCAGGGGCGAGCGGGTCATCGGCAGGCCCATCACCGTGGGCTTGGGGATGCTGGAGATGCCGTCCGGGCCGCCGGTCCAGTCGGTCAGGTTGACCAGCAGCAGGCGGATGATTTCACCAAAGCCCAGCGTCACGATGGCCAGGTAGTCGCCGCGCAGGCGCAGCACCGGAAAGCCCAGGGCAAAGCCGAACAGGGCCGACATGGCGCCCGACAGCGGCAGCGCTTCCCAGAAGCTCCAGCCCGCCCAGTGGTAGAGCAGGGCATAGGTGTAGGCGCCCACGGCGTAGAAGCCCACGAAGCCCAGGTCCAGCAGGCCGGCAAAGCCCACGACGATGTTCAGGCCCAGGCCCAGCATCACGTAGATCATGGCCAAGGTGGCGATGTCCACCGCATTGCGGCCGGCAAAGAACGGCCAGGACACGGCGAACAGCAGCATGGCCAGGATCAGGCCGTTGCGGTGGCGTTCCGGCACGGTAGGCAGCGAAGGCAGGCTCCAGGTGCGGGTGACGCCGCGCACGGCGGGGCGCACCAGCTGCCAGACGAACACAATGGCGCAGGCCCAGAGCACGTAGTCCCACTGCGGGACCAGGGTGGTGCGCATGCCGGCGCGTTCCAGGTGCAGACCGAAGATGGGGGTGACCACCAGCGCGGTCACCAGGGCAGCCAGCAGCGCCGGCCCGAGTTGAAGGCGTAGGCGGTGCATCAGACTTTCTCCACTTCAGGTTTGCCCAGCAGGCCGGTGGGGCGGAACAGCAGGATCAGCACCAGCAGGCCGAAGGCCACGATGTCCTTGTATTCCGACGAGATGTAGGCAGCAGCAAAGGTTTCGGCCACGCCCAGGATCACGCCGCCGAGCATGGCGCCCGGGATGGAGCCGATGCCGCCCAGCACCGCGGCCGTGAAGGCCTTGATGCCGGCGATGAAGCCGATGAAGGGGTTGAGCTTGCCCACGGCCAGGGCGATCAGCACGCCGCCCACGGCGGCCAGCACGGCACCCAGCACAAAGGTGAACGA
The DNA here is from genome assembly GCF_002479375.1 of Comamonas sp. UBA7528. NCBI lineage: Bacteria > Pseudomonadati > Pseudomonadota > Betaproteobacteria > Burkholderiales > Comamonadaceae > Comamonas > Comamonas sp. UBA7528. Next base: position 359,978 of record NZ_DLMU01000009.1, on the reverse strand, counting down.
GATCACGCGGTTGGTGTTGATGCCCAGCATGCTGGCCATGTGCATGTCCTGTGCGCAGGCGCGCGAGGCGCGGCCCATGCGGGAATGCTTGATGTACAGCGTCAGCAGCACCATCAGCACCACGGCGACCACGATGATCAGCATGCGGGCGTAGGGGATGAAGACTTCGAAGTTGTCACCCATGTGGAAGTTGATGGCGCCGGGCAGCAGCGAAGGCACGGCCATGTCGCGCGCGCCCTGGCCCAGGGCCACCCAGTTCTGCAGGAAGATGGACATGCCGATGGCGGAGATCAGCGCCACCAGGCGGGGGCTGTTGCGCAAGGGCTTGTAGGCCACCTGTTCGACGGCCAGGCCGTACACGCCGGTGATGATGACGGCGACCACCAGCATCAGGCCGATCACGGCCCAGATGGGCAGGCTGCCCTGCGTACCCACGGCCGACAGCGTGACCAGGCCGACATAGGCCCCGATCATGTAGATGTCGCCATGGGCGAAATTGATCATGCCAATGATGCCGTAGACCATGGTGTAGCCGATGGCAATCAGGGCATAGATGGCTCCGAGAGAGAGCCCGTTGAAAAGCTGCTGTATCAGCTGGGGCAATAAGTCAGACATGGTGTCTCTTCCGCCGTTGAGGGCCACAGGCAAGGATGGCGGGAGGCCCGGGTTAAAGAAACGGGGCAGGAACGCCGATGGGTGCGGCTGTCCTGCCCCGTGGTGCTAGCTGGCTAGCGGCTTACTTGGCCAGCGTCTTGCTGCCGTCCTTGTGCCACTGGAAGACCTGGAAGTCGAAGGACTTCAGGTCACCCTGCTTGGACCAGGACACAGGGCCGATCACGGTGTCGATCGTGGCCTTGTGCAGGTGGTCAGCCACCTTGGCGGGGTTGTCACCCACGGCCTTGATGCTGTCCAGCAGCGACTGGGCGGCGGCGAACGAGGTCAGCTGGAAGGCGCCCGACGCATTGCGCTTGGCATCCTTGAAGGCCTTGACCACGGCTGCGTTCTTGGGGTTGGCAGAGAAGTCGGCCGGCAGGGTCACCAGCATGCCTTCGACGGCGGCGCCGGCGATGGCGTTGACTTCGGGGTTGCCCACACCTTCGGGACCCATCATCTTGACCTTCAGGCCTTGCTCGGCGGCCTGGCGCAGCAGCAGGCCCATTTCGGGGTGGTAGCCGCCGAAGTAGACGAAGTCCACGCCCGCGCCCTTGAGCTTGGTGATGACGGCGGAGTAGTCGCTGTCGCCGGCGTTGATGCCTTCGAACAGGGCCACGGGCACGTTGGCCTTCTTCAGGTCATCGCGCACGGAAGCGGCAATGCCCTGGCCGTACGACTGCTTGTCGTGCAGGATGGCGACCTTCTTGGGCTTGGCCTGGGTGATGATGAACTTGGCAGCGGCAGGGCCCTGCTGGTCGTCACGGCCGATGGTGCGGAAGATGAAGTGGTAGTTCTTGCCATCGGTCAGCGCGGGCGACGTGGCGGAAGGGGTGACCACGACCACGCCTTCGTTGTTGTAGATGGGGGCGGCAGCGATGGAGGCGCCCGAGCAGACGGGACCGATCACATAGCCGATCTTGCTGTTGACCACGCGGTTGGCGGCGACGGGGCCTTGCTTGGGTTCGCAGGCGTCGTCCACCGGCACCAGCTCGATCTTCTTGCCGTTGATGCCACCAGCGGCATTGGCCATTTCCACGGCCGTGGTTGCGCCTTCCTTGACCATGTCACCGTATTGCGTCAGAGGGCCGGTCGTGGGGATCACCATGGCGATCTTGATGGCCTGTGCGTGGGCCGTGCCCAGGAACGCGGCGCCAGCAAGACCCAGTGCCGCAACCACGGCATGCATACGGAACGGAGTGCGCATAAAAATCCTCTCTGTTGTGGTGAAGTGTCGATATATCCGGAGGGTTTGCAATGTCCATGCCAAATGCGAGGCGGGGAAATTGGCAAGGAGCACAGCTTATCGGCCGGGGTAGGTGCAACAACAGGGTTTTTGCCTATGGAGCAAGCGCCTGCAAATTTGATACCCCCACCGCAGGGGCGCTGTGCAGGCGGAAGATTGCAGGAATATTGCAAATCTGTAAAAGCTTTTGCGCCGAAGTGCAGGTTTCAAGCGCCGCAGTGAAAACCCTGCGTCAGACGGATGTCAGCCCTTACTGTCTATGAAATGAATAGCAGGCTATTTAATTCCAGAGCGCCGTACAGGCGTATTTTTCTTATGGTTTTTTGCGCAGGGACAAACCGGGTTTGAACCGTGTCGGCCCGGTCTCGGGGTTCACCCTGGGAACTGCGAGGCGATGCTGGCGCAGGACGGCTGCGGGATGGGGCAGAAAGGCGCAGGAAGCGCGCGTGGCTCAGAACGGCACTGCACTGTGCCAGTGCATGTCCTGCCCTGTGATGGGGTGCTGCAGCGCCAGCGTGCAGGCATGCAGCAGCAGGCGCGGGGCGGCGGCGGCAATGTCCGGTGGCGCGTACAGGGCGTCGCCCAGCATGGGGTGGCCCAGGTGCTGCATATGCAGGCGCAGCTGGTGGGTGCGGCCGGTCACCGGCTCCAGCCGCAGGCGGCTGACGGGCAGCTCTTGCGCTTGTGTTTGCCCCTGCACCGGTTGCAGCCAGGTCTCCAGCCGCTGCCAGCGCGTATGGCTGGGCTTGCCTTCCGGGGCCACCACGCGCAGCGGGCGGCGTTCCCAGTCGCCGGCAATCGGGGCGTGCAGGTCCTGCCACTGCTGCAGTGCTGCGGACGGGGTGCCGCTGACCACGGCTTCGTAGCTCTTGTGCACCCGGCGCTGCTCGAAAGCCAGGCTGAGGCGGCGCTGCACGTCCAGGCTGCGGGCCATCAGCACGATGCCGGAGGTGGCCATGTCCAGCCGGTGCACGATCAGCGCTTCGGGCCAGCGTGCCTGGGCGCGGGCGCTCAGGCAGTCCTGCTTGTCCGGGCCGCGCCCGGGCACGCACAGCAGGCCGGCGGGCTTGTCCAGCACCAGCAGGTGCGGGTCTTCGAACAGGCAATGCAGCGGCGCGGCGGCCTGGGCACACATCTCGGTCATCGGCAGGGGGCTGCGCTCAGGCGGCGGAGGGCTCGGCACTGCCGCCATGCAGCAGGCGGTCCACGGTGGCGCACAGCTCTTCCACATCGTTGGGCTTGTGGATCAGGGCCTGGGCACCGGCCGACAGGGCCTGTTGCTCGATTTCGGCGGTGATGTAGCCCGAAGCCAGCGCCACGGGCAGGTCGGGGCGGATCTGCAGCGCGGCGCGCACCAGATCGACGCCGCAGTAGCCGGGCATGTTGTAGTCGGTCACCAGCAGGTGGTATTCCTGAGGCGCGGCGTGCAGGGCCTGCGTGGCCTCGTGCGGGTCGCTGAAGCCGGTGACGCGGTAGCCCCGGCGCTTGAGCAGGCGCTTGACCAGGAAGACCAGGGCTTCGTCGTCGTCCACGTACATCACATGGCAGTCGGCCAGCATGGTACCGGCGGCCGGCGGCGTGGCCACCACCGAGGTGCGCGGCGGCTCGGCTACCACGGGCGGCAGCTCCACCCCTTCGGTGACCGGGAAGTACAGCGCAAAGCGGCTGCCCAGGCCGGGCTGGCTGTGCACATCCACGGCGCCGCCATGGGTGCGCATCACGCCGTGCACCACGGCCAGGCCCAGGCCGGTGCCCTGGCCCACGGGCTTGGTGGTGAAGAAGGGCTCGAAGATGCGCTGCAGCGTCTGCGGCGTCATGCCCGGGCCATTGTCCTGCACGGTGTAGACGATGTAGGGGCTGTTGGCCAGGCCCAGGCGCTCGCGCAGGCGGGGGTCGGGGTCCTGCAGCTCCACCTCCATGCGCACCATGCCCCGGACTTCGCCGATGGCGTGCATGGCATTGGTGGCCAGGTTGAACAAGGCCTGCTCCACCTGGGTGGGGTCGGCCAGCAGCGCAGGCAGATGGGCGGGGACGTGGGTCTGCAGCTCGATGGCCGGTGGCAGGGACACGCGCAGCAAGCGCTCAGTGTCGCGCAGCACCTCGCCGGCATGCACGGCGCGGCGCTGGGGCGGCTGGTTCCGGCTGAAGGTCAGGATCTGGCGCACCAGGTCGCGGGCGCGCTTGCCGGCTTTTTCGATCTCGCGCAGGCTTTCCTGCAGCGGGCTGTTCTGGGCGCAGTCGGCCATGGCCAGCTCCACGTTGCCCAGGATGGCGCCGACGATGTTGTTGAAGTCGTGCGCAATGCCGCCGGCCAGCGTGCCCAGGGCCTGCATCTTGTGCGATTCGCGCAGCTGCACTTCCAGCTCGCCGCGCTGGGCTTCGGCGCGCTTGCGGCTGGTGAGGTCCCGGGCGAAGACGGTGGTGGTCTCGCCCTCGCCATAGCGTTCGAACGAGATGCCGACTTCCACAGGGATGTCGCGGCCGCTGGCGGTGCGGCCGGTCATCTCGCCCAGCACCGCCTGGGTGGTCAGCGGGGCCAGTTCCAGCGCGTAGGCCGCATCGGGCAGAAAGCGCTCCAGGCGGCTGCCCAGCGCTTCCTGCACCGGACACAGGAACAGCGTGGCGGCCGTGGGGTTGAAGACGGTGATGCGCCGCTGGCTGTCCACGCAGATGATGGCGTCCATGGAGGTGTTGATCACCGCCTCCAGCCGCCGCTCGCTGGCGTGCAGCTGGGTGTTGCGCTCCTGCAGGGTCTGGCGTTCGGCCAGCAGCGGGCCCTGGTCGACCACGGCGCACATGAACTGGGCCGATGCCGGGCCGGTGCGCTGGGGGATTTCGATGCAGGCGATGTGCAGATCACCCTGCATGGCATGGCCCTGGGCCACGGAGAATTGCACCTCGTGCACTTCGCTGCGGCCTTGCTGGCGTGCTTCCAGAAAGGCCTGGGCCACGCGGTCGGCGTCCTCGGGCACCACAAAGGGCATGAAGGAGGCCAGCAGCCGGTCCTGGCTGGGCGACTGGAAGGCGCTGTGCGCCATGGCGTTGGCCTGGATGACGATGTCGTGCTCGTCGATCACCAGCAGCGGCAGCGGCACGCTGGAGAACAGGGCTTCGAAGCGCTCGGACGCGCTTTCGGCCACCGCCTGGCTGTAGTCCAGCACCTTGTTCTGGATTTCCAGCTCGGCCTGGTAGTTGCGCAGCTCGGCGACCAACGCGGCCAGCGGATCGTCGGAGCTGTGCTCCGTGACCTCCCAGGCATCCAGATTGGGATAGGCCGGCGCCAGCGACGGCGCAGGAGGCAGCAGATCCTGGGTGGCGTCAGGATCTTCGTGTTGCAGCAGAAAGGAGAGGTCCGGGCGGCTCATAGAAGTGGTGCCGCAGCGCGGGTGTGTCACGCCACAGGGAGGGGCAGTGTAAGCCGCCCACAGGGGCGGCTACAAGGGCTATCCCTAGGTGGTGTGGACTTTCCGCCGAAAGTCACTCCGAAAATGCGTCCAGCGGCACGCAGCTGCAGAACAGGTTGCGGTCGCCATAGACATTGTCCACGCGGCCCACCGGGCTCCAGTACTTGCTGCGGCGCAGCGCGGGCAGCGGGTAGGCCGCTGTTTCGCGCCCGTAGGCATGCTGCCAGTTGTCCCCCACCACCTGCTCGGCGGTGTGGGGGGCGTGCTTGAGCGGGTTGTCTTCCCGGTCCCAGCGGCCGGCTTCCACCTGGCGGATTTCCTCACGGATGGCGATCATCGCGGCGATGAAGCGGTCGATCTCGGCCAGCGGTTCGCTCTCGGTGGGCTCCACCATCAGCGTGTTGGCCACCGGGAAGGACAGGGTGGGCGCGTGGAAGCCGTAGTCGATCAGGCGCTTGGCCACGTCTTCGGCCATCACGCCGCTGGTGTCCTTCAGGCCACGCAGGTCCAGGATGCACTCGTGCGCCACATGGCCGTTGGCCGAGGCGTACAGCGTGGGGAAATGGTCTTTGAGGCGGGCGCTGATGTAGTTGGCGCTGAGGATGGCGGTTTCCGTGGCGGCCTGCAGGCCGGCGGCGCCCATCATGCGGATGTACATCCAGCTGATGGGCAGCACGGCCGCATTGCCCAGGGGGGCGGCACTGACCGCACCGACCTGGCCGGCAATGCCGCCTGCGGCATGACCGGGCAGGAAGGGCACCAGGTCTTCCACCACACAGACCGGGCCCACGCCGGGGCCGCCACCGCCGTGGGGGATGCAGAAGGTCTTGTGCAGGTTCAGGTGGCTCACATCGCCGCCGAATTCTCCGGGGGCGGCCACGCCGACCAGGGCGTTCATGTTGGCGCCGTCCACGTAGACGCGGCCGCCGTGGCGGTGCACCAGGGCGCAGAGCTCCTTCACCTGGGTCTCGAACACGCCGTGCGTGCTGGGGTAGGTGATCATCACGCAGGCCAGGTTGGCGCTGTGCTGCTCGCACTTGGCCTGCAGATCGGCCAGATCGACGTTGCCGTTGTCATCGCACTTGGTGACCACCACCTGCATGCCCACCATCTGGGCGCTGGCGGGGTTGGTGCCGTGGGCGCTGCTGGGGATCAGGCAGATGTTGCGGTGGGCTTCGCCGCGCGCGGCGTGGAAGCCCTTGATGGCCAGCAGGCCGGCGTATTCGCCCTGGCTGCCGGCATTGGGCTGCAGGCTGACGCCAGCGTAGCCTGTGGCTTCGCACAGCCACTGGCGCAGTTGGGCGTCCAGCTGGGCGTAGCCCTGCAGCTGGTCGGCTGGGGCAAAGGGGTGGATGTGGGCGAACTCCGGCCAGGTGATGGGAATCATCTCGCTGGTGGCGTTGAGCTTCATGGTGCACGAGCCCAGCGGGATCATGCTGCGGTCCAGCGCCAGGTCCTTGTCGCTGAGGCTGCGGATGTAGCGCAGCATGGCGGTTTCGGAGTGGTGGGTGTTGAACACCGGGTGGGTCAGGTAGCTGCTGCTGCGCTGCAGGCCGTCGGGGATCAGCGAGGGCGCGCCTTCGTCCATGGCCTCGACCGTTGGCAGGGCCTGGCCGTCCTGGGCGAAGATGCTCCAGAGCAGTTCCACATCGGCACGGGTGCTGGTTTCGTCCAGGCTGATGCACAGGTATTCGTTCCAGGCCTTGCGCAGGTTCACGCCCTGGGCGACGGCGCGCGCAGCGATGGCATCGGTCGCGCCCTGGGTGTGCAGTGCGATGGTGTCGAAGGCCGTGCCGTGGTGGCGGCTGGAATGGCCCAGCTGGGTCAGGCCGCGGCTGAGGATGGCCGTAAGGCGGGCCACGCGGCGGGCGATGCGCGCCAGGCCCTGGGGGCCGTGGTAGACGGCGTACATGCTGGCGATGACCGCCGGCAGCACCTGGGCCGTACAGATGTTGGAGGTGGCTTTTTCGCGGCGGATGTGTTGCTCGCGGGTCTGCAGCGCCAGGCGGTAGGCGGGTTTGCCGTGTACGTCCACGCTCACGCCGACCAGGCGGCCGGGCAGGGAGCGCTTGAATTCGTCGCGGCAGGCCATGAAGGCAGCGTGCGGGCCGCCCGCGCCCATGGGCATGCCAAAGCGCTGGGTGCTGCCGACCACGATGTCGGCGCCCATTTCGCCGGGCGGCGTCAGCAGGGTCAGGGCCAGCAGGTCGGTGGCGAAGATGGCTGCAGCCTGCTGGGCATGGATGGCCTGGACATCGGCCTTCCAGTCCACGATCCAGCCGCTGCTGGCAGGGTACTGGATCAGCGCGGCGAAGAAGTCACCCGCCAGCGCTGCCTCCCACTCCTCCTTGGAGTTGGCCACCACCACGGTGATGCCCAGCGGGGCGGCGCGGGTCTGCACCACCTCGATGGTCTGCGGGTGGGTGTCGCCCGCCACCACGAAGCGGTTGCTCTTCGATTTGACGGAACGCTTGGCCAGCGTCATGGCTTCGGCGGCGGCCGTGGCCTCGTCCAGCATGGAGGCGTTGGCGATGGGCATGCCGGTCAGGTCGGTGACCATGGTCTGGAAGTTGACCAGCGCCTCCATGCGGCCCTGGGAGATTTCGGCCTGGTAGGGCGTGTAGGCCGTGTACCAGGCGGGGTTCTCCAGGATGTTGCGCAGGATCACGCCCGGCGTGTGGGTGCCGTAGTAGCCCTGGCCGATAAAGCTTTTGAGCACGCGGTTCTGGCCCGCCAGTGCCTTCAGCTCTGCCAGCGCCTCGGCCTCGGTCACCGCGGCCGGCAGCTGCATGGCGCGGCTGCGGCGGATGGCCTTGGGCACGATGGAGTCGATCAGCGCAGCGCGCGAGGCTTCGCCGATCACGCTGAGCATGTGGGCTTCATCCTGCGCATCGATGCCGATATGGCGGGGCAGGAATTCGCTGTGGTTTTCCAGGGCGTGGAGCGATTCCACAGGGGCGGGGGCAGACATCAGCATGGAGGGGACCTATCTCAAAAGCTGGGGCGGTACGGCTGCGGGCTGGGCGTCAGGCGCCGGCCGCGAAGCTGTCGTAGGCGGTCTTGTCCATCAGGGCATCCAGTTGCGATGCATCGGACAGCTTGACCTTGAAGAACCAGCCGGCACCCAGCGGGTCGCTGTTGGCCAGGGAGGGGTCGTCGCGCAGGGCTTCGTTGATCTCGACGATCTCGCCGCTCACGGGCATGTAGACGTCGGCTGCGGCCTTGACGGATTCGACCACGCCGGCCACTTCGCCTTCATTGAAGGTGGTGCCCACAGCGGGCAGGTCGACGAACACCACATCGCCCAGCGCGTCCTGCGCGTGGACGGTGATGCCGACCACGGCGGCGTTGGTGTCGGCGGTGTTGATCCACTCGTGCTCTTTGGAAAACTTGATGCTCATGGGAAGCTCCGTTAGGTAAGTTCTGAAAAAGGGGCTGGTGCAGGCGGTGCACGCAGTGTTTGGGACAGGTCTGGCAGCACTGTAGCGGCCCGCGCACCGGCACCAGGGGTTGGCTGTGCCTTTTTTGTGGTGCGGGAGTCCGGCAGGGCCGTTCAGCCGCGGTGGTAGCGCGCGGGGACGAACGGGGTGGCCGACACCTTCATGGGCACCGGCTTGCCGCGCACCATGGCGAACAGTTCCGTGCCTTCGGCGGTGTAGTCGGGCTGCACATAGCCCAGGGCCACGGGCTGGTTCAGGCTGGGGCTGAGCAGGCCGCTGGTGATGTAGCCGACCTGCTGGCCGTCCATGTTCTCCAGCACGGCGGGCTCGCGCACCGGCACGCGCTCGGTGGCGATCAGGCCCACGCGCTTGCGCTGCACCAGCGCCGGGTTGTCCAGCTGGGCCAGCACGGTGTCGGCGCCCAGAAAGCCGCCCGCGCGGGCGCCGCCGGTGCGGCGCACCTTCTGGATGGCCCAGGTGAGGGCGGCTTCCACCGGCGTGGTCTTGTCGTCCATGTCGTTGCCGTACAGGCACAGGCCGGCTTCCAGGCGCAGCGAATTGCGTGCGCCCAGGCCGACGGGTTCCACCTCGGGCTGGGCCAGCAGCTTGCGGGCCAGGGCTTCGGCCTGGGTGCCCGGCACGGAGATTTCAAAGCCGTCTTCGCCGGTGTAGCCGCTGCGCGTGACGTAGCAGGCAATGCCGTCGATCTGCACCGCCATGCCGGTCATGAACACCAGACCCAGCACTTCGGGGGCCAGGCGGCCCAGGGCCGCAGCGGCCTGCGGGCCTTGCAGGGCCAGCAGGGCCTGTTCGGGCATGGGGATGACCTGGCAGCGGCTGCCGATGTGCTGCTGGATGTGGGCGATGTCGGCCACCTTGCAGGCGCCGTTGACGATGAGGAACAGGTCCTCGCCGCGGTTGACGAACATCAGGTCGTCCAGGATGCCGCCCTGGGCGTTGAGCAGCAGGCCGTAGCGCTGCTTGTGCAGGCCCAGGCCCTGTACGTCGACGGGCAGCAGGGTTTCCAGTGCGGCGGCGGCGTCGGGGCCCACCAGGCGCAGCTGGCCCATGTGGGAGACGTCGAACAGGCCGGCGGCGTCGCGGGTGTGGCGGTGTTCGGCCATCAGGCCGCTGGGGTATTGCACCGGCATGGCGTAGCCGGCAAAGGGAACCATGCGTGCCCCCAGCTCCAGGTGCAGGGCGTACAGCGGGGTGGTCAGCAGGTCGGTGGTGTCAGCGGTCATGGTGTCGCAGAGCAAAGCAAAAGAAATGCCGGCGGCCTGCGCCGCCTGCGCTTTGCCCTGTTGTCCGCTTTACCTGAGAGATTCACCCGCACCTTCCAGGCGTGGGGCTTGCTCCTTCGGTGGACGGGGTGCCGGCACCCGCGCCTCTCTCCAACAAGGTACGCCCGCGGTCGATGCGGCGGGCGGCTGCCAGTCCTTTTGCCTGAGCGTTCGGGGTTGCCCCTGCGCCTTCGGCGGCGCCGCTGGGCCTGCTGGCCGGGCGCGCTCTCCTGACGAATCCGCGCAGTATATCCGGGCCGATGGGCGGTGCCTACCCCGATGCATATGCATAGATGCAAACGATCTGATGCGCTCCCTATACTCGTGTACCAATTTCGATGGATTCAAGGAGACGAAGTTGGTCGACACACAGTTTTCCCCCGCGGGCGCAGCCCCTGTCCCGGCACCGCGTGCGGCGCTGACCCTGGGCGATACGCTGGCCTGGCCGGCGCGCTATCTGCCGCGCAAGGAGGCGCTGGTGGTGTCGGACGCGCAGGGCCGCCGCGCCTGGACCTATGCCGAGCTGGATGCCGAGGTGAACCGCCACGCCCATGGTCTGCAGCAGCTGGGCATAGGCCAGGGCGATGTGGTGGCCGCCTTTCTGTACAACACGCCGGCCTTTGTGTTCACCTTGCTGGCGACCGCGCGCCTGGGCGCCATCTTCAATCCCATCAACTACCGGCTGGCGGCGCAGGAGCTGGCGTTCATCCTGCAGGACGGCAGCGCCAAGGCGCTGGTGTTCGAGGATGAGGGCGCTGCTGTGGTCGAAAGGGCCAAGCTGCTGGTGCCCCAGGTGCAGCACTGGATCCACGCCGACCCGGGCGCCGCGCCGGCCTGTGCCACCGCGCAGCTGGCCGCGCTGGCGGCCGGCCAGCCCGCCACGGCGGTGGACGTGCGGGTGGACGAGGATGCGCCCTGCATCCTGATGTACACCAGCGGCACCACCGGCCGCCCCAAAGGTGTGCTGCACACCCACCGCAGCAAGCTGGCGCACAACGCCATGATGCACCAGGTGATGCAGTTCCGCCGTGAGGATGTGGGCCTGTCGGTGGCCCCGCTGAACCACACGGCCGAGCTGCACACCAGCTTTTTGCCGCGCCTGCAGGTGGGGGGCACCCTGGTGCTGCAGCGCCGCTTCGATGCCGCCGATGCGCTGCGCCTGGTGGAGGCGGAAAAAGTCACCTTCTTCTTTGCCGCGCCGACCATGGTCACCATGCTGCTGAACGACGCCACCCTGGGGCAGCGCGATCTGTCGTCGCTGCGGCTGGTGGAGTACGGCGGGGCCTCGATGGCGCCGCACCTGATCCGCGAGTGGACGCGCCAGGTGGGCTCGGGCCTGGTGCAGGTCTTCGGCACCACCGAAATGGGGCCGTGCATGTCGGTGCTGTACCCGCATGAGCAGCTCAGCCATGCCGGTTCGGCCGGCCTGCCGTCGCTGAACCACGATCTGCGGGTGGCGCGGGTGCGCGAAGACGGCGCCGCCACCGACCCGGCCGATGCCTGCGCGGTGGGCGAGGTGGGCGAGATCCTGGTGCGCGGCCCCTGCATGATGGCCGGCTACCTGAATCGCCCGGAGGCCAACGCCAAGGCGCTGGCCCATGGCTGGTACCACACCGGCGATCTGGGGCACCTGGACGCCGATGGCTATCTGTGGATCCGCGACCGCATCGACTACATGATCAATTCGGGGGCGGAGAACGTCTACCCGCGCGAGGTGGAGGACGCCCTGGTGGGGCACGCCGAGGTGCTGGAAGCGGCTGTGGTGGGCGAGAAGGACGCGCGCTGGGGCCAGGTGGTGGCGGCCTATGTGGTCGCCAAGCCGGGAACGGTGGTCACGGCCGCGGTGCTGGATGCGTTTTTGATGCAGGGGGACCGCCTGGCCAGCTACAAGCGCCCGCGCAGCTACCACTTTGTCGACAGCCTGCCCAAGACCACCAGCGGCAAGATCCAGAAGCATCTGCTGCGCCAGGCGGATCTGTGCGCAGCCTGAGAGAGTGAGGGTCTGAGGCCGAAGGGCTGAGCCCCCGGTCACACCTGCCGGGCAAGCCCCTGTCTGCCGCCGATGGCGGCGCGGGCAGGGGCTTGCCTGTTTCTAAAAGGAGAGCAGGCCGGGCCGCCGGGCGGTTGCCGGCGTCGCATGCGCTGCGGGCGCCCATAAAAAACGCGGCCGAAGCCGCGTTTTGGGGGCGCAGGTGCTGGCCAGCGGCACCGTGCCGGGTGCTTACTGCACCTTGGCCTTGGCGCGCAGACCGTCCTGGAACTGCATCAGCTTTTGCTGTTCCAGTTGCTGGGCGATCTGGGGCTTGACGTCGTCCAGCGCAGGCAGCTGGGCCTGGCGGGTTTCGATCACGCGGATCACGTGCCAGCCGAACTGGCTCTTGACCGGGGCGCTGGTCATTTCACCCTTGTTCAGCTTGAGCATGGCTTCGCTGAATTCGGGCACGTAGTTGCCGGGGTTGGCCCAGCCCAGGTCGCCGCCTTGGGCGCCGGATCCGGGATCCTTGGATTCCTTCTTGGCGATGTCTTCGAACTTCTTGCCGCCGTTCACTTCGGCAATGATGGCCTTGGCGCGGTCTTCGGAGTCCACCAGGATGTGGGCTGCGTGGTATTCCTTGCCTTCGTTGGCAGCGGCGAACTTGTCGTATTCGGCCTTGATTTCGGCGTCGGTGACGGGGTTCTTCTTCTGGAAGTCGGCGAACAGTTCGCGGATCAGAATGGTCTCGCGGGCCAGTTCCATCTGCTGGCGGTATTCGGGCGAAGCAGCCAGGCCGCGGCGGCCGGCTTCCTGCAGGAAGATTTCGCGGGCGATCACTTCTTCCTTGATCTGCTCATCCATTTCTGCCGGCACGGGGCGGCCGGAGCGCTCCAGCTGTTGCTTCAGAACGTCTGCGCGCGCCTTGGGCACAGGCTTGCCGTTGACGATGGCCAGGTTCTGGGCGGTTGCCGAGAAGGCCATCGTGCCCAACAGGGCGGCTGCCACAAGGCTGGACAAGAGCTGTTTTTTCATGCGGGATCCAAAAAGGAAAATAGGTGAGCCCACCGGCCAGCAGTGCAGCGGGACTTGAACAGAGGGTTGCTGGCGCTTACAACACTTCGATCGCCAGGGCATGCAGGCCCTGGTCGATGAAATCTTGCAGGGAATCATACACAAGCCTATGGCGTGCCACGCGCGGTTTGCCGTCAAACAGCGGGCTGGCCACGCGCACCCGGAAATGGGTGCCAAAGCCGGTGCCGTTGGCGCCGGCGTGACCGGCGTGCTGGTGGCTTTCGTCGATCACTTCCAGCTGCGTCGGGGACAGCACTTCGCGCAGCCGCGCTTCGAGGGCGGCTGCGGTGATGGGCTGGGCGCTCATGGCTGGCGGTCCTGGGTCTGCTGGGCATCGGCGCCGGGCAGGGCCGCGTCGTCGCCGCCGGCTTCCTTCATGTGGCGGCTCAGGTACACGGCCTGGGCCAGCACGAACACCAGCATCAGCCCCATGCCGCCAAACAGCTTGAAGTTGACCCAGGTGTCGGTGTCGAAGTTGTAGGCCACCCACAGGTTGAGCACGCCCATGACGGCGAAGAAGCCGGTCCAGCTCCAGTTCATGGTGCGCCAGGCCGCTTCGGGCAGCTGCATCTGGGCGCCCATCAGGCTTTTGAGCAGGTTCTTCTTGAAGAACAGCTGGCCCACCAGCAGGGCGCCACCCATCAGCCAGTACAGCACGGTGGGCTTCCACTTGATGAAATTCTCGTCGTGCGCGAGCAGCGTGGCGCCGCCGAACAGCACGATCACGCCCAGGCTGACCCATTGCATGGGTTCCACCTTGCCGGTCTTGTAGCGCAGATAGCCGATCTGCAGCACGGTGGCGATGATGGCCACCGCCGTGGCGGTGTAGATACCCCAGACCTTGTAGGCCACAAAGAACAGGATGATGGGGAAGAAATCGAGCAGAAATTTCATGTAACGGTGCGGACAGCCACTGCGGGCCGGGTGCGAAAGAGCGCAGCATGCCATATCCGAAAAACCCCGCAGACAAGGGTTGCTGCCGGGGCGGCAGGTTCCGGATGGACGGCCGGGGCCACGGGCGGCCTGCCGCCGTGGCTGCCGCAGGGCCCGGCGGTGCCCCATGCCCCCCGGTCGCCCTGGCGGGCGGGCCTGCCGGCGGCATGCGGGGGGGCGCTGGCGGCGCGCCTAGCTGTGGCCGCCCTGGGCCTGGCGGTGGCCGCCGTCGGTGCGGCTGGGCGTGTCGTCGGGCGAGGTGGGGGCGGCCACCTCGCCCGGCGCCTGGCTGCCGTTGTCGACCACGCCGGTGGGGCTGGGCGGCGGGGCGTCGCCCAGGAAGTCCAGCGAGGCGGAGTTCATGCAGTAGCGCAGGCCGGTGGGCAGCGGGCCGTCTTCAAACACATGGCCCAGGTGGGCGCCGCAGCGGCTGCAGACGGTTTCGGTGCGCACCATGCCGTGGCTGCGGTCCACGATCTCGGTGATGGCGCCGGGCACGGCCTTCCAGAAGCTGGGCCAGCCGCAGCCGGCGTCGAACTTGGTGTCGGAGTCGAACAGCTTGGCGCCGCAGCAGACGCAGTGGTAGCTGCCATCGGCCCAGTACTGCTCGTATTTGCCGGTAAAGGCGCGTTCGGTGGCGGCGTGGCGGGTGACTTCGAAGGCCACCGGTTCGGCGTTCTTGGACTGCAGCAGGGCCTGCCACTCGGCGCTGGTCTTCTGGATGGGATAGGTCATGAGGAGCAACTGATGGAGATGGAGGAAGCCCAGTCGGGCGGGAAGCCGGCCCAGTCATTGTGCGTCGGGTGGGCGTCGTACGGTGCGGCCAGCACGGCCTGCAATTGTTGCAGCACGCCGGTGTCACCGGCCTGGGCGGCGCGGATGGCGGTTTCGCCCAGGTGGTTGCGCAGCACAAAACGGGGGTTGGCCCGCTGCATGGCCGCGGCATCCGGCGCGCCGCCGGAAGCCGCGAGCAGTGCCTGGTAGGAGGGCAGCCAGCGCTGCCAGGCCGCGCCGTCCACAAACAGATCCTGCACCGCATCGTACTGCCCGGTTGCGGCCGCGTCGGACAAGCGGCGCCAGAAGATGGGGTAGTCTACTTTTTCCGCGGCCAGTAGCTGCAGCAGCTGGCCCACCACGGGCGTAGCGGGGTCGGCCTCTTCGGGCGTGGCGGCGGCGGTGCCGGTCTGCGCCAGGGGCGGCAGGCCCAGCTTGCGGCGCATCAGCGCGGCAAAGGCGGCGGAGAAGTGCGGGCGGTAGGCCTCGATGGCGGCGACGGTGGTGTCTTCTTCCCCGATCAGCGGGTGAAGGGCCTGGCCCAGGCAGAACAGGTTCCAGTACGCCACCTGCGGCTGCTGGCGGAAGGCGTAGCGGCCCTGGGTGTCGCTGTGGTTGCAGATGTGGTCGGGGTCGAACCCGTCCAGAAACTGGAACGGGCCGTAGTCGATCGTCAGGCCCAGGATGGACATGTTGTCGGTGTTCATCACGCCGTGGCAAAAGCCCACGGCCTGCCAGTGGGCCAGCATCTCGGCCGTGCGCTCGGCCACGGTGCGCAGCAGGGCGGCGTAGGGGTTGCCGGGCGCGGTGCGGCAGGCGGGGTAGTAGCGGTCGATCACGTAATCGGCCAGCTGGCGCAGCTCGGCTTCCTGGCCGCGTGCGGCAAAGTGTTCGAAGTGGCCGAAGCGGATGAAGCTGGGCGCGACGCGGCAGACCACGGCGGCGGTCTCCACCTCTTCACGGTAGATGGAGGCCGGGCTGCCGGTCAGGCTGAGCGCGCGCGTGGTGGGGATGCCCAGGGCGTGCATGGCTTCGCTGCACAGAAATTCGCGGATGGACGAGCGGAGCACGGCCCGCCCGTCGCCCCGGCGCGAATACGGCGTGCGGCCCGCGCCCTTGAGTTGCAGTTCCCAGCCCGGAATGGCGGGGGCGGCAGCGCCTGCTACGCCTGTGTCGGTGCTTGCGGCGGTTTCGTTCAGTGCGTGACCCTGCACTTCCCCCTGCACCTCCCCCAGCACGATGGCGCGGCCGTCGCCCAGCTGGCCGGCCCATACGCCGAACTGGTGGCCGCTGTAGACGGTGGCATAGGGCTGGCTGCCGGGCAGCAGGCGGTTGCCGGTCAGCACCTGGGCGGCCTGTTCGGTGTGCCACCAGCCGGCCGGGATGCCCAGCTCGGCGGCCAGGTCGGGGCTGTGGGCCAGCAGCTGGGGTGTGGGCAGGGGCGTGGGGTCGAGCCGGGTCAGAAAAGCCGGGCCCAGGATGGCAAAGCCGTGGGGGTTCCAGGTGGGTTGCCAGGCCGTGGCTGCAGCGGAGGTGGCGGGTGCGCCGGAAGGGGCGGAAGCTGGTGCATGCATGCGGCTTATTGTTGGCCCAGGCGCTTGCCCTTGCAGCCGGCGGGACAAGCGGCGCGCGCGCTGGTGCACAGCCGCGCGGCGCCGTGCGTCACCCAGGTGTCAGGCTGGCATGCTGGAAAGCACGGAAAGTCGCCCAAACGGCCCTGGGCTACCATGTGCAGCGAGCCCAGAACAAAACCACCGGCACCGACCGGATCCAAGGAGTAGACCCCGTATGCAAGGTTTGATGCAGGATCAGCAGCTGCTGATTTCGTCGCTGATTGAATTTGCCAACCGCTTCCACGGCGATGCCGAAATCGTCTCGCGCCGCGTGGAAGGCGACATCCACCGCTACACCTACCGCGACCTGACGGCCCGCGCCAAGCAGCTGGCCAATGCGCTGGACGGCCTGAAGCTGGCCCACGGCGACCGCGTGGCCTCGCTGGCCTGGAACGGCTACCGCCACATGGAGATGTACTACGGCGTCAGCGGCTCGGGCCGGGTGCTGCACACCATCAACCCGCGCCTGCACCCCGAGCAGATTGCCTGGATCGTCAACCACGCCGAAGACCAGGTGCTGTGCTTTGACACCACCTTCCTGCCGCTGATCCAGGCGGTGCACGCCAAGTGCCCCACGGTGCGCCAGTGGGTGGCGCTGTGCGATGCCGACAAGCTGCCGGCCGACACCGGCATTCCCGGTCTGGTCAGCTACGAGGCCTGGATTGCCGGCCAGTCCAAGCACTACCGCTGGCCCCAGCTGGACGAGAACACCGCCTCCAGCATGTGCTACACCAGCGGCACCACCGGCAACCCCAAGGCGGTGCTGTACAGCCACCGCTCCAGCGTGCTGCACGCCTACGGCGCGGCGCTGCCCGATGTGATGAGCCTGTCGGCGCGCGATGCCGTGCTGCCCGTGGTGCCCATGTTCCACGTCAATGCCTGGGGCCTGCCGTATTCGGCGGCGCTGACCGGCGCCAAGGTGGTCTTCCCCGGCCCGGCGCTGGATGGCAAGTCGCTGTACGAGCTGATCGAGGCCGAGGGCGTGACCTTTGCCGCCGGCGTGCCCACGGTGTGGCAGATGCTGCTGACCCATATGCAGCAGGGCGGCCTGAAGTTCAGCCACCTCAACCGCACGGTGATCGGCGGATCGGCCTGCCCGCCGGCCATGATCGACACCTTCGAGGACACCTATGGCGTGCGCGTGCTGCACGCCTGGGGCATGACCGAGATGAGCCCGCTGGGCACGCTGGGCACGCTCAAGAACAAGCACCTGGCGCTGCCCAAGGAGCAGCAGCGCAAGATTCTGCAGAAGCAGGGCCGGCCCATCTACGGCGTGGACATGCGCATTGTGGACAGCGAGGGCAAGGACCAGCCCTGGGACGGCAAGGCCTGCGGCGACCTGCTGGTGCGGGGGCCGTGGATTCTGGACACCTACTACAAGGGCGCCAGCCCCCTGCTCAAGGACGAGGAAGGGCGCGGCTGGTTCCCCACCGGCGATGTGGCCACCATCGACCCCGACGGCTATATGCAGATCACCGACCGCACCAAGGATGTGATCAAGTCTGGCGGTGAATGGATCAGCTCCATCGACATCGAGAACATTGCCATGGGCCACCCGGCCGTGGCCATGGCGGCCTGCATCGGCATGCCCCATCCAAAATGGGACGAGCGTCCTATTGTGGCGGTGGCCCGCAAGGTCGGTGCCGAGGTCTCGCGCGAGGAGCTGCTGGCCTTCTTCGACGGCAAGACGGCCAAGTGGCAGATTCCGGACGATGTGGTGTTCGTGGACGCCATTCCGCTGGGAGCGACCGGCAAGATGCTCAAGACCAAGCTGCGCGAGCAGCTGGCGGGCTACAAGCTGCCGGGCCTGTAAGCCGCCGCACTGGCTGCGCACTGGCCACGCACCGTCCGGGGCAGACCGGCGGCGCGGATGCAGCTGCATCCAACAGAGCGCCTGGTGCGCATGGACCATGGGTTTCGGGGACGCCCCCGCAGACCCGGGGTGCATGCGCGCCGGGCGTTTTGCTGCGTGCCGGCCCGGGCCTGCGGCCCCCGGGGCAATCCCTGCCGTACAAGTCCCAGGGCGAACGACCGTGCGGCCCGGCTACGCTTGCGCAAGCCATCGGCTGACACACATTGCCGATCCACGTAGCCCTCACAGGAGTCCTGCATGCAGTTCGCGCTGAAGACCACGTTTGCCACCCTGACCCTGGCCGCCGCTGTGGCCAGTCTGAGTCTGCCCGCCCACGCCCAGAAGGGCGAGACGGTGAAGATCGCCTGGCTGGACCCGCTGTCCGGTCTGATGGCGGCGCTGGGCACCAACCAGATGAAGAGCTGGCAGTTCCTGGCCGAGGAATTCAGCAAGAACAACCCGGCCGGGGTGAAGTTCGAGATCATTCCGATTGACAACAAGCTCAGCCCGCAGGAAACCACCAGCGCGCTGCGCTCGGCCATGGACCAGGGCGTGCGCTATGTGGTGCAGGGCAACGGCTCCGGCCCGGCGCTGGCCATCATGGATGCGCTGGACAAGCACAACGCCCGCAACAAGGGCAAGGAAGTGGTCTACCTGAACTATGCGGCCGTGGACCCGGACCTGACCAACAGCAAGTGCAGCTACTGGCATTTCCGCCTGGATGCCGACACCTCCATGAAGATGGAGGCACTGACCACCTACATGAAAGACCTTCCCGAGGTGAAGAAGGTCTACCTGATCAACCAGAACTACGCCCACGGCCACCAGGTCAGCAAGTACGCCAAGGAGATGCTCAAGCGCAAGCGCCCTGACGTGGAAATCGTCGGCGACGACATGGCGCCGCTGGCCCAGGTGCGCGACTTCTCGCCCTATATCGCCAAGATCAAGCAGTCGGGTGCCGACAGCGTGATCACCGGCAACTGGGGCTCGGACCTGGCGCTGCTGGTCAAGGCGGCCAACGATGCCGGCCTGAACAACGTCAAGTTCTACACCTACTACGCCATTGCCACCGGTGCACCCACAGCCATGGGGCCGGCGGCGGCCGGCAAGGTCTACATGGTGGGCTACAGCCACCTGAACGCCGAAGGCCCGATCAACAAGATCGTCAAGGACTTCAAGGCCAAGTTCAATGACGATATGTACACCGCCTCCGTCTACCACGGCTTTGCCATGCTCAGCGAGGCCATGGCCCGGGCCAAGAGCACCGACCCGGTGAAGGTGGCCGCCGTGATGGAGGGCATGAAGTTCAAGAGCTTCAACGGCGAGGTGGAGATGCGCAAGACCGACCACCAGCTGCAGCAGGGGCTGTACATCAGCCGCTGGGAAAAAGCGGGGGGCAAATACCCGATAGACTCGGAAAACACCGGTTACACCTTCGTGCCGGTGAAATATTTCGAACCCTATGTGGCCAGCACGCCCACGTCCTGCCAGATGAAGCGGCCCAGCTGAGTGGGGCTGCACAGCCCTCACTGCGCCCCGTGCGCTGGGGCCCGGCCTGACCGGACGGCGTACGGAGGGCGCCCGGGTGCAGCGCTCCGGCCGCCCCCTGCAAGGCGCAGGCCGGGCAGGCTGGGCGGACAGTGTGGGCAGTGTGAGAGGGGCAGGGCTGCGCGCCGCCAGGCGCTGCAGTGCTGCGTGGGAGACCGGCCTGTGGGGCCGGTCAGTGTCAAGCGTGCGCGGGCCGATCGTCCATGAGTCTGGAATTCTTCACCATCTCCCTGCTGAACGGCGTGAGCTACGGCCTGCTGCTGTTCATGCTCAGTTCGGGCCTGACGCTGATCTTCAGCATGATGGGGGTGCTCAACTTCGCGCACACCAGCTTCTACATGCTGGGTGCGTACTTTGCGTACACCCTCTCGGGCGCGATCGGCTTCTGGCCGGCCCTGTTCATTGCGCCGCTGCTGGTGGGCGCTTTGGGCGCGCTGTTCGAGCGGCTGTGCCTGCGCCGGGTGCACCAGTTCGGCCATGTGCCGGAGCTGCTGATCACCTTCGGCCTGTCGTATCTGATTCTGGAGGTGGTGCAGCTGGTCTGGGGGCGCGGCACCGTGCCCTACGGCCTGCCGCCGCAGCTGCAGGGGCCGCTGTTCACGCTGTATGGCACGCAGTTCCCCAAGTCGCGCTCGTTCGTGATGCTGGTGGCGGTGTGCATGCTGGTGGCTGTGTGGCTGCTGCTGACGCGCACCCGCATCGGGCTGGTGATCCAGGCGGCGCTGAAGCAGCCGCACATGGTGGAGGCCCTGGGTCACAACGTGCCGCGCGTGTTCATGCTGGTGTTTGGCGGCGGCTGCGCGCTGGCCGGGCTGGCGGGCGTGATCGGTGGCAACACCTACATCACCGAGCCGGCCATGGCCATGTCGGTGGGCTCGATCATCTTTGTGGTGGTGGTGGTCGGCGGCCTGGGGTCGCTGGCCGGGGCGTTCCTGGCCTCGCTGCTGATCGGCATCGTGCAGACCTTTGCCGTGGCCATCGATTTTTCCTGGGCCGATCTGCTGGCCCATGCGGGCCTGAAGGCGACACCCGAGACCTTTGGCTGGCCGGTGCTCAGCCTGACGGTGGCGCAGGTGGCACCGATACTGCCGTATCTGTTCCTGGTGCTGATGCTGATCTTCCGCCCCAAGGGCCTGCTCGGTACGCGGGAGGATTGAAGCCATGTCTGCCCCCATCTCTTCCCCTGCTGTGAACGAAGTCGTGCCTGTGGCGGACAGGACACCCGTCCCAACATCTGCACCGGCACAGGCGCCGGTCCCTGCGACGGCGGCCGCACCGGGCCGTGGCGCGGTGTACCGCTTTCGCCCGCTGAACATCGGCCGCATGGTGGTGTGGACGGTGTTTGCGCTGCTGCTGATCGTGGCCCCGCATGTGTTCACCAGCAGCCTGGCGCTGACCATGCTCAGCCAGATGGGCTATGCCATCATCATCTGCCTGTCCTACAACATCCTGCTGGGGCAGGGCGGCATGCTGAGCTTCGGCCATGCGGTCTACACCGGGCTGGGATCGTTCATCGCCATCCACGCCATGAACCTGGCCAGCAGCGGCAGCCTGCCGGTGCCGCTGGTGCTGATTCCGGTGGTGGGCGGCCTGGCCGGCATGTTCTTTGCCGCGCTGCTGGGCTGGGTGACCACCAAGAAGTCCGGCACCACCTTTGCCATGATCACCCTGGGGGTGGGCGAGCTGGTGGCGGCCATGGCGCTGATGTTTCCCGGCTTCTTCGGCGGGGAGGGCGGCATCACCACCGACCGGGTGTACGGCCAGCCGCTGCTGGGCATCACCTTCGGCCCGGCCATCGAGGTGTACTACCTGATTGCGGCCTACTGCTTTGTCTGCACGGCCGCGATGTTCGCCTTCACCGGCACGCCGCTGGGCCGCATGCTCAACGCCGTGCGCGACAACCCGGAGCGCGTGGCCTTTGTGGGCTTCAACACCCAGCGCGTGCGCTATATGGGCTTTGTCATTGCCGGCTTCTTTGCCGGTGTGGGCGGCGGGCTGGCGGCGATCAACTTCGAGATCGTGACCGCGGCCGACAGCGTCAGCGTGCTGCGCTCGGGCTCCTACCTGCTGTTCACCTTCCTGGGTGGCGCCACTTTCTTCTTCGGCCCCATCATCGGCGCGGTGCTGATGGTGCTGGCCATGGTGCTGCTGTCCGAGCTGACCAAGGCCTGGATGCTGTACCTGGGCCTGATCTTCCTGTTCATGGTGATGTATGCCCCGGGCGGCATTGCCAGCCTGATCATGATGAACCTGCGCCTGGCCAAGTACGGCAAGCTGGGGCGCATCATCGCCGCCTACCTGGCGCTGGGCGGCACGGCGCTGGCGGCCCTGCTGGGCGCGGCGGCGATGATCGAGATGATCTACCACCTGCAGCTCAATGCTGCTCTGGGCAATACGCTGCGCTTTCTGGGCATGGCGCTGGATGTGCGCAGCGCCTCCAGCTGGCTGGGGGCGGGGGCGGTGCTGCTGACCGGGCTGGCGCTGTTCGAGCTGGTGCGCCGCCAGTTTGTGCAGGACTGGGGGCAGATCCAGGAAGAGATTGAACACCGCATCCAGCGGGGAGAGGGCGTATGAGCGAGCAGGCATCCCCATACGCGCTGGAGCTGCGCAATGTGCGCAAGAGCTTCGGCAAGGCCGAGATCATCTGCGGCGCCAACCTGGCGGTGCGCCCGGGCGAGCGCGTGGCGGTGATCGGGCCGAACGGTGCCGGCAAGAGCACCTTGTTCAACCTGGTCAGCGGGCGCTTTGCGCCCAGCAGCGGCGAGATCTACCTGCACGGCCAGCGCATCGACGGCAAGCAGCCGTTCGAGATCAACCGCGCCGGGCTGTCGCGCAGCTTCCAGATCACCAACATCTTCCCCAAGCTCAGCGTGTTCGAGAACCTGCGCTGCAGCGTGCTGTGGAGCATGGGCTACCGCTACAGCTTTCTGCGCTTTCTGTCGCGCATGGACGATGTGAACGCGCGCGCCGAGCAGCTGCTGGCCCAGATCCGGCTGGAGCGCCGGCGCGACACCCTGGCCGTGAACCTGACCTATGCCGAGCAGCGGGCGCTGGAGATCGGCATCACGATTGCCGGCGGGGCCAGCGTGATCCTGCTGGACGAGCCCACGGCCGGTATGAGCAACAGCGAGACCGGCCGCTTCATCCAGCTGATCCGGGAGGTGACCGAGGGCCGCACCCTGCTGACGGTGGAGCACGACATGGGCGTGGTGTTCGGTCTGGCGGACAAGATCGCCGTGGTGGTCTATGGCGAGGTGATTGCCTTCGACACGCCCGAGCGGGTGCGGGCCGATCCGCGGGTGCAGGAAGCCTATCTGGGCTCCAGCGTGGCCGATGCCCAGGCCGGCGTGCATTGAGAGGGGGCAGGATGCTGAAGATTGACCAACTGCACGCCTACTACGGCAAAAGCCATGTGCTGCACGGCGTGAGCCTGCACGTGGCGCCGGGCGAGATCGTGGCCCTGCTGGGGCGCAACGGATCGGGCCGCAGCACCACGGCCAAGGCCATCATGGGTCTGGTGGACTGGGAAGGCGACATCCGCTGGAAGGAGCAGGCGCTCACCGGGCGCAAGACCTTCGAGATTGCCCACCTGGGCCTGGGCTATGTGCCGGAAAGCCGCGATGTGTTTCCCAATCTGACGGTGCACCAGAACCTGCTGCTGGGCCAGAAAGGCAAGGGCAAAGGCAGCCGCTGGAGCTTTGACGACATGTACGCCATGTTCCCGCGCCTGAAGGAGCGCCAGCACACCGAGGCCGGCGTGATGTCGGGCGGCGAGCAGCAGATGCTCACCCTGTGCCGCACGCTGATGGGCGACCCGGACCTGATCATCATCGACGAGCCCACCGAGGGCCTGGCCCCCAAGATCGTGGAGCTGGTGGGTGAATACCTGGGCCGGCTGCGCGAGCGCGGCGTGTCAGTGCTGCTGATCGAGCAGAAGCTGACCATCGCCATGAAGATCTCCGACCGGGCACTGGTGATGGGACACGGCGCCATCGTCTACGACGGCACGCCGGCCGACCTGCTGCGCAACGAGCGCGTGCGCAAGGAGTGGCTGGAGGTCTGAGGTTGTGGTCTGCGGGGCCGGCGCTGCACGGCCTGCGCTGCACGGCCTGCGCGGCGGCCACGGTCGCTGACCCGGGAGGGGGCTGCGGGGTGCCCATTTCCGCCTGGGCGGCTGGTGCTGGGGCGCAGGCGACGCCCCAGGTGGGCACGCGCAAGCCACGCATGGGCCGCGCCGCTGCGCGCGGTGGCCTTTTCTGCGGCTGTCCGGGGCGTCCCGCACCGGACAGCGTGCCGCAATACGTGCATCTACACTGATTGAAAGAGTGTAGCTGCACGCATGGATCGGCCCGGCCGGTGGCGGCGGCCACCGGAGAACCCCATGACGTCCCCATCGCCAGCCTCACCGCCAGCCCCATCGCCAGCCCCATCGCCAGCCCCATCGTCCGCCACCTCGGCCTCTACAGCCCCTGCGGCCACCCCTGCGCCCCGTGCGCGCTGCACCAGCTTCATGGCCCGCAGCCTGTCGCGCAAGATTTCGCAGTTCTACGACGACATGCTGGCCCCCAGCGGCCTGCGCGGCACCCAGTTCAATCTGCTGGGGCAGGCGCGCCGTGCCAAGGACGGCCCGCTGACCGTGTCCCGCCTGGCGGAGCTGCTGCACACCGACCGCACCACGCTGACCCGCAATCTGCAGACGCTGCAGGCGCAGGGGCTGATCGAAGTGGTGGCCGGTGCCGATGCCCGCAGCCGCTGCGTGCGGGTGACCGAGGCCGGCGAACAGGCCCACCGCCTTGGCGCACAGTACTGGCGCCAGGCCCAGCAGCAGGTGCGGGCACTGTGCGGCGAAGACACCATTGCCCAGCTGGAGCAGGTGGTGGACCATATGCTGGGGCAGCTGCAGGCCGCAGCGCCCGTGGCCGGTACGCCCGCAGCCGGTATGCCCGCAGCCGGTACGCCCGTGGCCGGTACGCTGGCCGCCGCTGACGCAGCGCAGGAGGCACCATGAACCCGCCGGTGGCCCGTACCGCTATGCCGGGGGCGGCAACGACCACGACAGCGACAACGCCTGTGAATGCTGCGGCAGGCCCCGCCGCGCAGCCTGCCATTGCCGCAATGGCGGCCGGCTTGCCGCTGCTCACCGGGCGCATCCTGCCCACCTTGCTGCGGCTGTCGGTGCCGAATGTGCTGGCGCTGGTGATGTCGGTGCTGGTGGGGGTGGCCGAAACTTATTACGTGGGCCAGCTGGGCACGGTGCCGCTGGCGGCCATGGCCCTGGTGTTCCCGTTTGCCATGCTCACGCAGATGATGAGCAACGGCGCCATGGGCGGGGGCGTGTCCTCGGCCATCAGCCGGGCGCTGGGGGCGGGCGACCGCGACAAGGCGGGCACGCTGGCGCTGCATGCGATTGCCATCGGCGCGGGCGTGGGCCTGGCCTATGCGCTGCTGTTCGTGCTGTGCGGCCCGGTGTTCTTTGGCTGGCTGGGCGGGCAGGGCGAGGTGCTGCACACCGCCAGCGGCTACGGCCAGGTGCTGTTCAGCGGTGCCATGCTGGTGTGGCTGTGCAACACGCTGGCTTCGGTGGTGCGCGGCACCGGCAATATGCGCGTGCCGTCCTCGGTGGTGTTTGCCGTGGCGGTGCTGCAGATTGCCGTGGGCGGTGCCCTGGGCCTGGGCCTGGGGCCGTTTCCACGCTGGGGCATGACCGGGGTGGCCGTGGGCAATATCGTGGCGATGGCCTGCGGGGTGCTGGTGCTGCTGGCCTATCTGCAGTGGGGGCAGAGCCGGGTGCGCATCCCCTGGCGCGGCGTGCAGCTGTCCTGGCCGATGTTCAGGGACATTCTGCGGGTGGGGGCGCTGGCCTGCCTGTCGCCGGTGCAGTCGGTGCTGACCGCGCTGATCATGACCGGCCTGGTGGCGCGGCTGGGGCCGCAGGCGCTGGCCGGCTACGGCATCGGCCAGCGGCTGGAGTTTTTGCTGATCCCGATTGCCTTTGGCGTGGGCGTGGCCTCGGTGCCCATGGTGGGCATGGCCATGGGGGCGGGCCAGGTGCAGCGCGCACGGCGCGTGGCCTGGGCGGCGGGCTGGGTGGCGGCGGTGGCGCTGACCGGCATTGGCGCCCTGGTGGTGCTGTGGCCGCAGCTGTGGTCGCGCATCTTCACCACCGATGCCCAGGTGCTGCACCATGCCGACCTGTACCTGCGCATGGCCGGGCCGGGCTTTGCCTTCTTCGGCATGGGGCTGGCGCTGTATTTTGCGGCGCTGGGTTCGGGCCGCATCTGGGGACCGGTGCTGGCGGGTACGGCACGGCTGGTGGTGGTGGCCGGGCTGGGTCTGTGGCTGAGCCACCAGAGCGGCGTGACGGCGCAGTCGCTGTTCCTGGTGGTCACGGCCGGCATGGTGGTCTATGGCCTGGGCACGGCCTGGGCCGTGTGGCGCACGCGCTGGGACTGAGGCGCAGGAACTGAGAAGAGGGGGCACGGCGCCCCCGGTGCCGCTCCCGCTCCCGCTCCCGCTCCCGCTCCCGCTCAGGCTCAGGCTCCGTGGCCGAGCAGTTCCCGGGCAATGGGGTAGAGGGACAGCAGCAGCAAAAAGGCCATGCTGCGGTTGAACCAGCGCAGCGCCTGCGGCGTGCGCAGTGCCCGGCCCACGGCGCTGCCGAACAGGGTCCAGACGCTGATGCAGGGGAAGTTCACCATCGCCAGCACCAGGGTGGCCAGCAGCAGGTTGGCGACAAAGCTCTCGCGCGGGGTGTAGGCCGCGACGATGCCCACGGTCATGATCCAGGCCTTGGGATTGACCCACTGGAAGGCGGCCGCCTGCCAGAACGAGAACGGCTTGCCGTGGGTCTGGCCTTCCTGCACGCCGCCCGCGCGGCTGATCTTCCAGGCCAGCCACAGCAGGTAGATGCCGCCGACGATCTGCAGCAGCACGTAGAGCTGCGGCCAGGTGCTGAAGGCCGTGCCCAGGCCGGCTCCCACCAGCAGCAGCATCAGGGCGCCGCCCGTGCTGATGCCCAGCATGTGGGGCAGGGTGCGGCGGTAGCCGAAGGTGGCGCCGGATGCGGTGAGCATCACATTGTTGGGGCCGGGTGTGATGGAGTTGACGATGGCGAACATCGCCAGCGGCAGCAGGGTGGTCAGGGTCAGCGTCGGGGTCAGGGTGTCCATGGTGTGTCCGCAGTCAGGCAAGGGCCTGGGGACATTGTCCGGTCTGCTGGCGGTACAGTAGCAGTACACTTTGGCGGTTCACTTCACAGACTGGCCTGCTGCTTTTGCCATGACACTTCTGCCTGCACCCGATTCCAGCCTCCCCGCCGACACGGACCTGCCGCCGCGCCGCCACGCCGGCAGTGCCTGGCACTGGCAGCCGCTGCGCGGCAGCGGTGTGCCGCTGGTGGAGCAGCTGGTGACCCATGTCGAGGGCCTGGTGCGCAGCCACGGCCTGCGGGCCGGCATGCGCCTGCCTTCGGTGCGCCAGCTGGCGCAGGACAGCGGTGTGAGCCGCGACACCGTGGTCCAGGCCTATGACCGGCTGGCGGCGCTGGGCCTGGTCCATTCCCGGCGCGGCGCTGGCTTCTTTGTGAGCGCGCTGCGCAATGTGGGCGCGCCGGAGCAGCCGCTGGAGGCGGCCATGCGCGTGGTCGCCGACCAGCCCATCGACACCCCGTACCTGCTGCGCAACATGTTCCAGCAGGGGGCGGTGCCCGAGGCGTCGGGCAGCGTCGGCCTGCTGCCGCCGCAGTGGCTGGAGCCGGAGATGCTGACCGCGGCCATCCGCAGTGTGGGGCGGTCGGCCGGCATCAGCCTGTCGGGCTATGGCCTGCCGCAAGGGTACGGGCCGCTGCGCCAGCAGATTGCGGCCTATCTGCAGGCCCAGGACGTGCCGGTACACCCGGAACACAACCTGGTGATGGTGGCCGGCGTGACCCAGGGGCTGGACCTGATCGTGCGCCTGATGGTGCGGCCCGGCGATGTGGTGCTGGTCGAGGACCCGGCCTGGTTCCACATCTTCGGCCGCCTGCAGGCCGTGGGCGCCCAGGTGGTGGGGGTGCCGCGCGGCCCGGGCGGACCGGACATTGCGGCGCTGCAGGCGCTGGCGGCGCAGCACAAGCCGCGCCTGTTCATCCTGAACACGGCGGTGCACAACCCCACGGGGCAGACGCTGTCCGCCGGCGTGGCCCATGCGCTGCTGAAGGTGGCTGAGGAACATGACTTCCAGCTGGTGGAGGATGACACCTATGCCGACTTCCACCCCGGCCAGCCCGTGCGCCTGGCTGCGCTGGACCGGCTGCAGCGGGTGCTGCTGGTGGGCGGCTATGCCAAGACGCTGGCGGGCTGCCTGCGCGTGGGCTATATCGCGGCCCATGCCGACCGGCTGCAGCAGCTGGTGGACCTGAAGCTGCTGGCGGGGCTGACTTCCCCGCAGCTGGGCGAGATGGTGGTGCACCGCATCCTTAGCGAAGGGCAGTACCGCCGCCATGTGGAGCGCCTGCGCACCCGGGTGGACAAGGCCCGTGCGCAGTGCCTGCGCCGGGTGGAGGCGCTGGGCTGGCAGGTGCCGCAGGAGCCGCAGGCGGGCATGTTCGTCTGGGCCGACTGCGGCATGGATTCCGAGCTGCTGGCCCGCCGCGCGGCCGAGCAGGGGCTGCTGATGGCGCCGGGCGTGCTGTTTTCGCCCCGCCAGGTGCCCGGCAGCATGCTGCGCCTGTCGGTGCCGCTGGCCCAGCATGCGCCCGCCTGGGAACTGATGGCGCGGCTGGTGGCGCAGGAACACCGCCGCTGATCCGTCCCGCCGGAATCAGGGTTTGCACGGGGTTGGCCGCCGTGACAGCGCGTGCGTGCTGCATGGCAGCATGACCCGCGTCAAGCCGGGTGCGGCCTGCTGTCCCATGTGCGTCAAACCTGGGGCAGACCGCCATGGTTTTGTCGCCTGCATCTTCCTAGAATGGAAAACGAACGACCGTTTTATTTCATTCCAAAACAGGAGACACAGGCATGACGGCTGAATACAAGGTCCACGGTGCAGTGGCCGTGATCACGCTCAACAACCCGCCCGTCAACGGGTTGGGTCTGGCCACCCGCCAGGCGGTGGTGGAGGGCCTCAAGCAGGCCCAGAGCGATGCCGCGGTGCAGGCCATCATCATCACCGGTGCGGGCGCGGCCTTCTCCGGCGGTGCGGACATCAAGGAGTTCGGCAAGGAAAGCTCGATGCAGGAGCCCAATCTGCACAGCGTGATCGCCGCCGTGGAGCAGTCCGCCAAGCCCGTGGTGGCCGCCATCCACACCGTCTGCATGGGCGGTGGCCTGGAGCTGGCCCTGGGTTGTCACTACCGCATCGTCGCCCCCGGCACCAGCATTGCGCTGCCCGAGGTCAAGCTGGGCCTGCTGCCCGGTGCCGGCGGCACGCAGCGCCTGCCCCGCGCCCTGGGGGTGGAAGCGGCGCTGAACATGATCGTCAGCGGTGAAACCGTCAAGAGCGAGATGCTGGCCATGGCCCCCGGCCAGAAGCTGTTCGACAAGCTGTCCGCTTCGGCCGAGAGCCTGGCGGCCGAAGCCCTGGCCCTGGCCCAGGAAGTGGGTGAGCGCCATGCCGCCGGCAGCGAGCCGCTGCCGCTGGTGCGCAATCTGCCCTGCAAGCACCCGCTGGGCGATGCCTATTTCGGCTTTGCCCGCAACATGGTGGGCGGCATGTCCAAGAACTACCCCGCGCCGCTCAAGTGCGTGGACGCGGTGGAAGCGGCCACCAAGCGCAAGATTGCCGACGGCCTGCTGTTCGAGCGCGAGCTGTTCGTGAACCTGATGTGGACCCCCGAGTCCCGTGCGCTGCGCCACCTGTTCATGGCCGAGCGCGCGGCCTCCAAGATTGCCGATGTGCCTTCCGACACGCCGGTGCGCAACGTGCAGAAGGTGGGCGTGATCGGCGCCGGCACCATGGGCGGCGGCATCAGCATGAACTTCCTGAATGCCGGCATTCCGGTGACCATTCTGGAAACCAAGCAGGAAGCGCTGGACCGTGGCGTGGCCACGATCAAGAAGAACTACGAAGCCCAGGTCAAGAAGGGCAAGCTCAAGGAAGACAAGTACGCCCAGCGCATGGCCTTGCTGAGCACCACGCTGGCCTATGACGACCTGAAGGACTGCGACCTGATCATCGAGGCGGTGTTCGAGGAGCTGGGCGTCAAGGAGGCGGTGTTCACCCAGCTGGATGCCATTGCCAAGCCCGGCGCCATCCTGGCGTCCAACACTTCCACGCTGGACGTGGACAAGATCGCCAGCTTCACCCAGCGTCCGCAGGACGTGGTGGGCATGCACTTCTTCAGCCCCGCCAATGTGATGAAGTTGCTGGAAGTGGTGCGCGGCAAGGCCACGGCCAAGGATGTGCTGGCCACGGTGATGAAGCTGGCCAAGAAGATCAAGAAGACGGCGGTGGTTTCCGGGGTGTGCGATGGCTTCATCGGCAACCGCATGATCGAGCAGTACAGCCGCCAGGCCGGCTTCCTGCTGGACGAAGGCGCCACGCCCCAGCAGGTGGACAAGGCGGTCGAGAAGTTCGGCTTTGCCATGGGCCCGTTCCGCATGGGCGATCTGGCCGGCAACGACATCGGCTGGGCCATCCGCAAGCGCCGCGCCACCGAGCGCGCCGACATGAAGTACAGCCGCACCGCCGACAAGCTGTGCGAGCTGGGCCGCTTCGGCCAGAAGACCGGCGCGGGCTGGTACGACTACCAGGCCGGCAAGCGCGATGCCATCCCCTCGGCCCTGGTGGAGAAGCTGATCGAGGACCACCGCAATGAACTGGGCATCACGCCGCGCAAGATTTCCGACGAGGAAATCGTGCAGCGCCTGGTTTTCGCCCTGGTCAACGAAGGCGCCCACATCCTGGAAGACGGCATTGCCGGCAAGTCGGGCGACATCGACATGGTCTACCTGACCGGCTATGGCTTCCCCATCTACCGCGGTGGCCCCATGCACTATGCCAACGAGATCGGCCTGGGCAATGTGGCCCGTGCCATGGAGCGCTTTGCCCAGAACCCGCTGGATGACGGCAAGTTCTGGCAGCCCGCGCCGCTGCTGGCCCGCCTGGCCGCCGAAGGCAAGTCCTTCTCCTGAAGACTGCCACCACCCACCGAATGACCGGGCTGCCTTGCCACCTGCCGCCGCACCTGCGCTGCGGCCTGCCTGGCAGCAGCCCCCGCTGAAAAGGATGAATCCATGACTTCTGCAGTGATTGTCTCCACCGCCCGTACCCCGCTGTGCAAAAGCTGGAAGGGCGCTTTGAACATGACCTATGGCCCCACGATGGGCGGCCATGCCGTGCAGCACGCCGTGCAGCGCGCCGGCATCGACGGTGCCGAGGTGGAAGATGTGATCATGGGCAGCTCCCTGCCCGAAGGCACGACCGGCGGCAACGTCGCGCGCCTGATCGCCATGCGTGCCGGCCTGCCGGTCACCACCTCCGGCCTGACCATCAACCGCTTCTGCTCCTCGGGCCTGCAGTCCATTGCCCTGGCCGCCCAGCGCATCATTGCCGGCGAAAACGACGTGCTGGTGGCCGGCGGCCTGGAGTCCATCTCCTGCGTGCAGCTGGAAGCCAACCGCCACATGAGCCAGGATCCGGCGCTGCTCAAGCTCAAGCCCGAGATCTACTGGAACATGCTGCAGACGGCCGAGCAGGTGGCCCAGCGCTACCAGATCAGCCGCGATGCCATGGACGAGTACGGTGCCGCCAGCCAGCAAAAGGCCACGGCAGCCCTGGCTGCCGGCCTGTTCGACGCCGAAATCGCCCCCATCACCACCGTGATGGGCGTGGCCGACAAGACCCTGGGCCTGATCACCAAGCAGGTGACGGTGAGCAAGGACGAAGGTATCCGCGAAGGCACGACCAAGGAAGGCATCAGCGGCCTGCGCAGCGCGCTGCCCGGCGGCCTGATCACGGCCGGCAATGCCAGCCAGTTCTCCGACGGTGCCGGCGCCTGCGTGCTGACCAGCGAAGACTACGCGTCCCGCAAGGGCCTGCAGCCCCTGGGCCGCTTCCTGGGCTTTGCCGTGGCCGGCTGCGAGCCCGATGAAATGGGCATCGGCCCGGTGTTCGCCATTCCCAAGGTGCTCAAGAAACTGGGCCTGAAGATGGACGACATCGATCTGTGGGAGCTGAACGAGGCGTTTGCCGTGCAGGTGATCTACTGCCGCGACAAGCTGGGCATCCCCGCCGACCGCCTGAACGTCAACGGCGGCGCCATCGCCGTGGGCCACCCCTACGGTCTGTCGGGCCAGCGCCTGACCGGTCACGCGCTGATCGAAGGCAAGCGCCGTGGCGCCAAGCGGGTGTGCGTGACCATGTGCATCGGCGGCGGCATGGGCGCGGCCGGCATCTTCGAAGTGCTGTAAGCACGGGCCGCTGCGGCCGGCGCGGCCGCTGCGGCTTTCCCGCAGCCCGTGGCAGCACGCCACGGACTGCGGCCCCCCGGGGCGTGCAAGGCGGCCCGGGGCCGGTGTGCCCGCTGCGGGAAATCCCGCTGACCCCTGGGTGACTGGCAGGCGGTCTGGCGCCGCGCAGGTGACATGCAGACCGCGCCGCTGCCGCTACTGTGAACCCTGTGCCGTCCCCGTGGGGCGGGCGCTGTATCCCCCTTAACTTCCATCACCGCTGCTTGCGTCCAGTGCGCCGATGGCCAGGGCCATGGCTGTTGCCACGGCATGGCGGGCGCGTAAGCCCAGGCGCAAGCGGCCTCTTTGGTCTTCACAACATGTCTCAGCTGCGATCCACGCTTGAATTCCTTGTCTACGACTGGCTGCAGGGCGAGGGCCTGACGGCCCGCACCCGCTACGCCGACCACAGCCGCGAAACCTTTGACGCGGTGCTGGACACCTGCGAGCGCATTGCGCGCGAGAAGTACGCGCCCTTCAACCGCACGGTGGATACCGAAGAGCCGCGCTTCGACGGCGAGAAGGTGATCCTGCCCCAGTGCACCTACGACGCACGCCGCGCCTATGCCGAGGCCGGCATGCTGGCGGCCGGCAAGGATGCCGAATGGGGCGGCATGCAGCTGCCCTATCTGGTGGAGGCGGCGGCCAACAGCTTTTTTGCCTGCGCGTCCGTCAGCATGGGCTCCAACCTGCTGACCAGCGCCAATGCCAACCTGCTGCTGGTGCACGGCACGCCGTTGCAAAAGCAGGTCTTCGCCGTCAATGAGCTGGAGGGCAACTGGGCCGGCACCATGGCCCTGTCGGAGCCGCAGGCCGGCTCCAGCCTGAGCGACATCAGCACCCGCGCGTTGCCCGATGGAGCCGGTTTCGAGAGCGATCCGCTGGGCGCGCGCTACCGCCTCAAGGGCAACAAGATGTGGATCAGCGCCGGCGACCACGAGCTGACCGAGAACATCGTCCACCTGGTGCTGGCCAAGATCCCGGGGCCGGACGGCAAGCTGATTCCCGGGGTGAAGGGCATCTCGCTGTTCATCGTGCCCAAGAAGCTGGTGGACGCCCAGGGGCAGCTGACCGGCGAGCGCAACGATGTGGCCCTGGCCGGACTGAACCACAAGCTGGGCTGGCGCGGCACCACCAACACGCTGCTGAACTTTGGCGAAGGCAAGTACCCGGTGCGCGGGGACGGCGGCGGCGGGCTGGACGGGCAGGGCGCGGGCGCCATCGGCTACCTGGTGGGCCAGCCGCACGAAGGCCTGAAGTGCATGTTCCACATGATGAACGAGGCGCGCATCGGCATCGGCATGGCGGCCACCATGCTGGGCCTGGCGGGCTACTACGCCAGCCTGGACTATGCCCGCAACCGCCCGCAGGGGCGCCCGGTGGGCGAGGCCGGCAAGGACGCCACCCGGCCGCAGGTGCGCATCATCGAACACACCGACGTCAAGCGCATGCTGCTGGCCCAGAAGGCCTACGGCGAAGGCGCGCTGGCGCTGAACCTGTACTGCGCCCGCCTGGTGGATGACGGCCGCACCGGCACGCCCGAGGCCGCAGCCCGTGCCAAACTGCTGCTGGAAGTGCTGACGCCGATCTGTAAGAGCTGGCCGAGCGAGTTCTGCCTGGAGGCCAACAGCCTGGCCATCCAGATCCACGGCGGCTATGGCTACACCCGCGACTTCCCGGTGGAGCAGTACTGGCGCGACAACCGCCTGAACATGATCCACGAGGGCACGCACGGCATCCAGGCAGCGGACCTGCTGGGCCGCAAGGTGCGCATGCAGGACGGCGCCGGCCTGCAGCTGCTGGCCGCCACCATCAACGCCACCATCGAGCGTGCGCTGCAGGTGCCGCAGCTGGCCGCTTACGCCAACCAGCTGGCCCAGGCCCTGCAGGACGTGGGCGCGGCCACCAAGGCTGCCTGGGCCACGGCCAACCCGCAGGAGGCGCTGGCCAACGCCGTGCCCTATATGCAGGCCTTCGGCCACACCGTGCTGGCCTGGATGTGGCTGGACGTGGCCCTGGCCGTGCTGGCGCGGGATGCGGCGCTGTCTGCCCCCGCCCATGCGGGGCAGATGGGCGCGGCCCGCTATTTCTTCCACTACGAGCTGCCCCGGATCGGCGCCTGGCTGCAGGTGGTGCGCCAGCGTGACATGACCTGCGCCGAGTTGCCCGAAGACGCGTTCTGAGGGACGCCCCACCGGAAGAACAGCGGTGTGGCGCGCGATGCAGGTCGTAACACTCTGTTCGCCTGGCGGGCCGGCGCAGTCCCTCCGTTATCATGCGCCGCATGCTGCCGAGGGACAAACGCCTGGATACATCTGAAACCACCAGCTGCCACGGCAGCGGGGAGGGTGCATGAACGCCGGTCTGTGGTTCACCCAGCTCACGGCCTGGCAGGTCATGGCCGTGGGCCTGGCCTTCTTTGGTGCGCTGTACATGCTGGGCGGCTGGGGCATGACGGCCCTGACCCGGCTGCTGGCGCGCCGCCAGGTGGGCAAGGTGCTGGACACGCGGGCCCTGCAGCCCGACCAGCTGCAGCGCGAATGGCGCCAGTCGGCGCTGTCGGTGCTGATCTTCGGCACCGGCATGGTCGTGCCCTGGGGCCTGTTGCAGCTGGGCTGGGCCCAGCTGGCGCCCACGGCCAGCGCCGCCCGGGTGGCGGCCGAGATCGTGGTGCTGATGGTCTGGAACGATGTGCACTTCTGGCTGAACCACCGGCTGCTGCACGCCAAGGCCCTGGTGCGGTTCCACGGTGACCACCACCGCTCCTATGTGACCACGCCCTGGTCCACCTACAGCTTCCACCCGCTGGAGGCGCTGATGCTGGGCAACATCATCCTGCTGCCCATGCTGGTGCACGACTTCTATTTCTGGTCGCTGGCGGCGGTGCCGGTGCTCAGCCTGGTGCTGAACGTGATCGGGCATTCCAATTACGATTTCTTCCCGCGGGTGTCCGACACCCACCCGCTGGCGGCCAGCCGCCGCCACCACCTGCACCATGCCCGCTCGCGCGGCAACTACGGTTTTGCGCTGGCCTTCATGGACCAGCTGATGCGCACCGAGCTGCAGGCACCGGCCCCCAAGTCTGCCGGATCCCCGAAGGCCTCCGAGGGCCGGCGCTGAATGCCGCCAGCGGCAACCCCGGCCCACCGCCTGCCGCGCCTGCGCCACCGGCGCGACTGGCAGTCCGTGGCCTATCTGCTGGCGCTGCCGGCCCTGGTGGCCTGGCAGTGGACGCAGGGCTTTGTCTGGTGGCTGTATGCCATCACGCTGTTTCTGACGCTGGGCGTGGGCGTCATCCACCACAACCACACGCACCTGCGCATGTGGCGCGGGCGCCGGGCCAACCGGCTGACGGACTACTGGCTGACCCTGCTGCAAGGCCATCCCACGTTTGTGTTCTGGCCCGCCCATGTGGGCAACCACCACCGGTTCCGCCATGGTCCGCGCGATGTGGCGCGCACCTACCGGCCGGAATTCGGCGGTGACACCAACCACCTGTGGGGCTATCTGGTCCACCCGCTGCAGGCGGTGTGCGTGCTGTACCCGTTGTTCATCCGCTGGCTGGCGAACCTGCGCCGGCACTGGCCCGGGGCGTTTCGCTACTGCATGGGCCAGTACCTGCTGTGGCTGGGCAGCTGGACATTCCTGCTGCTGCTGGACTGGCGCAAGGCCTTGCTGTTCGTCATCGTGCCGCAGCTGCACGGCCTGCACTGGCTGCTGGCCACCAACTACCTGCAGCACGCCCATGCCGACGGCCGGCCGCTTTCCAGGGCGCAGCGCAAGACCGACGGTATCGCCCTGAACTACGCGCGCAATTTCGAGGGGCTGGTGAACCCCTTGCTGTTCAATATCGGGCTGCACACGGCTCACCACGAACACCCACAGGCCCATTGGTCGGCGCTGACGGGGCTGCATGCGCGGCTGTACCGCCACCGCGTGCACCCGGCGCTGAACGAGGGCGGGTTGCTGCCCTATATGGGCCGGGTGTTCGTGCTGGGCCTGTTTGCACGCCGTGCGCGCACGCAGCCGCTGATGCCGCCCGAATCCATTCGATAACCCGCACTGAACTTTCCATGCCTGTTGCCTATTCCAATGTCTACCTGCAATCTGCCGGCATGTTCCTGCCCGGCGCCCCGGTGGACAACGCCGGGATGGACGCCTATGTGGCGCCGCTGAACCGGATTTCCGACCGCCTCAAGCGCCGCATCCTGGGGGAGAACGGCATCCAGACCCGGTACTACGCCATCGACGGGCAAGGGCAGACCGTGTTCAGCAACGCGCAGATGGCGCAGGCCGCCATCGAGGCCAC
Organism: Comamonas sp. UBA7528; assembly: GCF_002479375.1. Lineage (NCBI taxonomy): Bacteria > Pseudomonadati > Pseudomonadota > Betaproteobacteria > Burkholderiales > Comamonadaceae > Comamonas > Comamonas sp. UBA7528. Next base: position 323,451 of record NZ_DLMU01000009.1, on the reverse strand, counting down.
GCTGGCCCAGGCGGGCCGCAAGCTGGGCGAGGTGGGCTTTCTGTCCAGCGGATCGTCCGGGGGCGACGCGCTGATGCCGGGCTTTGCCAACATGATCCAGGGCGAGATGGCCGCGCCGCCGATGGAGACCCTGTCCGTGCACGGCGTGTGCGCCGCCAGCGTGGGCGCGCTGCAGGCCGCGGCCCAGGCGGTGGAAGGGGGCGCCCACCCGCTGGCGCTGGCCGTGGCCAGCGAGATGCCGTCGCGCCTGTTCAAGCGGTCGCGCTTTGCGGCCCAGGGCTATGACACCGATTTCGACGCCCACTTCCTGCGCTGGATGCTGTCGGACGGCGCGGGCGCCGTGCTGCTGGGCGGGCCGCAGGCGCTGCCCCACACCCCGGGCCTGCGCCTGAAGCTGCGCTGGACCCACCAGCGCAGCTTTGCCGGCGACTACCCGGTCTGCATGCAGCTGGGGTTGACGCCGGACCGCAGCACCAGCCACCTGGACTTTCCCGCCTGGGGCGATGCTGAGGCCGCAGGCGCGCTGGCGCTGCGCCAGGACATCCGCCTGCTGCCCCACCTGTTCGATGTCTGCATCCACGAATACGCCGATCTGGCCCACCAGGGCTGGGTGCCCGAGCGTGGGATCGACCATTTTCTGTGCCATTACTCGTCCGAGCGTTTCATCCCCGTGGTGGACGAGCTGCTGGAGAAGGCGCAGCTGGGCATTCCGCGCGAGCGCTGGTGGAGCAATCTGGCCTGGCGCGGCAACACGGGGGCGGCGTCTATCTTCATCATGCTGTCGGAGTTTCTGCAGCAGCAGGGTGCGCGCCTGAAGGCCGGGGACACGGTGCTGTGCTTCATTCCCGAATCCGGGCGCTTCACGGCCGGCTTCATGCTGTGGGAGGTGGAGGCGGACACGCCGGTGCAGGCCGCGCCGCAGGCCGCCACCCCGCGCAGGGCGGCCGCCGTAGAGCCGGCCGACCACGGTGCGCTGCCCGATGTGGCCACCATTGCCGCGCCGCACGATCCGGCCACGGCGCCCCAGCCGCTGGCGCCGCTGCTGACCGAGCTGGCCAGCATCTGGCAGGACTACCGCTCCCGCGTCTGGCGCACGCCGCTGCTGCAGCGCATGCGCACGCGCCAGCTGGACACGGCGGACTATGTGCGCTGGATGGGGCACTGGATTCCCCAGGTGCGTGAAGGCAGCCTGTGGATGCGCGAAGGGGCGGCCTCGCTGACCGGCGAGTACGCGGCCCTGGCCGGGCTGATCGATCTGCATGCCGACGACGAGCAGCACGACTTCAAGGTGCTGCACAGCGACTACCTGAAGGCCGGCGGCACGGCCACCGACATCGGCCAGCTGCGGCGCAACCCGGGCGGCGAGGCGCTGAATGCCTACCTGCACGGCCTTGCGGCCACGCCCAACCCCATCGGCCTGCTGGGCGCGATCTACATCATCGAAGGCACGGGCCAGCGCATCGTGCCCAGCCTGCTGCCGTTGCTGCGCCAGGCGCTGCCGCTGCCGCCCGATGCCTTCCGCTTTCTGGAATACCACGGCGCGAACGATGAGCACCACCTGGAGCGCTGGCTGATGGCGGTGCAGATGGCGCTGGAACTGGATGCGGACGGCACGGCGGCCCAGGCCATCGTGCAGACGGCGCAGCACACGGCGCAGCTGTACCTGATGCAGTTCCAGCACGTGCTGCCGCAGGCACGGTGAAAGAGCAGGAGCCCGATATGGACAAGCACAAGGATTTTCTGGACCAGCCCTGGGATGAACGCGACCCCGACCCCTGGCTGGCGCTGTATCTGGACCAGAGCACGCCGCTGCCCGACGCGGTGAAGGCCGCATGGCTGCGGGACTGCAGCAGCAGCTCGCGCCAGTACCTGCTGCCGTTTCTGCGCCCGCTGGCGCGGCTGAGCATCATCGCCATCCAGATCCTGAAGGTGGCGCTGCCCAAGCGCTGGGCGCATTCCAGGCTGCTGCACAAGGTGCTGGCGTTCAGCATGAACACCTTTGTCTCGCCCGAGGCCAACTGGCTGATCATGCGGCACTTCCACCTGGGCTCCCACATCCTGGCCTTTGTGGCGGCCAATGCGCCCACGCCGGTCCAGACCACGCCCATCGAGCCGGCCTGCATCGATGACATCAAGGACGAGCTGTTCCTCCAGCACGACCTGAACCTGTTCAACTTCGTCATCCGCCTGAACCAGGCGCTGCGCGCCGAAGGCAGGGAGCTGGGGCCGGTGGCCGAACCGGATTTCGCGATGGTGACCGAGCCCACACTGCGTCTGGAGGACATGCCGCGCGGCCCGTTCAACAAGCTGGACCTGCAAAGCGCCATCGAGGTCTACACCCCGGTCTACCAGCTGCTGCTGACCGACCACGACTTCTGGCGGGCCAGCAATTCCCTGCAGCTGGACGAGACCCTGGCCATCTATTGCGCCAAGATCCTGGCCACGCCCGAGCACCTGGTGATGCTGAACAACAAGCACCCGCTGGTGCCGCTGTCCACGCTGCGTGCCGGCCACCGCCTGGTGCTGCACGGCCTGTCCACCGAGATGCTGCACTGCCTGCTGATGCGCATGGCGTCGGGCGAGCAGCCCGTGCCGGCGCGCGAAATCGCCCGCATGCAGCGCGTGGTGGAGACGGTTTCCGGCCCGGTGCCCTGACACGGCAGGGTAGTTCTGGGCTGGTCTGCGCCGGCGGGGCCGGCTACCCTGGGCGCCCAGAACCAGGAGACCTGCCCCGTGACCACCCCGACCGCTTCCGCCCCTGCCATCAGCCGCTTTCCGGTGCCCCAGCTGGGTGACCTGCCGGACGACATCCGCCAGCGCATCCTGGCGGTGCAGGAAAAATCCGGCTTCATTCCGAATGTGTTTCTGGTGCTGGCGCACCGGCCGGATGAGTTCCGCGCCTTCTTTGCCTACCACGATGCGCTGATGGACAAGCCCGGCAACCTGACCAAGGCCGAGCGCGAGATGATTGTGGTGGCCACCAGCAATGCCAACCAGTGTCAGTACTGCGTGGTGGCGCATGGGGCCATTTTGCGCATCCGCGCCAAGAACCCGCTGATTGCCGACCAGGTGGCCATCAACTACCGCAAGGCCGACCTCAGCGCGCGCCAGAAAGCCATGCTGGACTTTGGCATGAAGGTCTCGCAGGCCGCCCACGGTGTGGGCGACGATGACTTTGCCCTGCTGCAGACGCATGGCTTCACTCAGGACGACATCTGGGACATTGCCGCCATTGCCAGCTTCTTTGGCCTGTCCAACCGCATGGCGAATGTCACCAGCATGCGGCCCAACGACGAGTTCTTCAGCCTGGGGCGCTAGCACCACCCGCGCTGCACCGGCGATGCCGCGGCCCGGTCTTGGCCTTTTGTTGCCATTCTGTTGCCCTTTTGTGGGCCCGGTATCGGTGCCGGGACGGCCACAAAGGTGGTAGCTTCCACGGCTTGTGATGTGGAGTGTTTGTTCTATGACCACCGATTTTTCCGCCGCCGACCACCATGCCATGGCGCTGGCCATCGATGCCTCGCGCCAGGCCCTGGAGGCCGGTGACATGCCGTTTGGCGCCACCCTGACCGATGCGCAAGGCCGGGTGCTGTGGGTGGCACGCAATAACCAGGTCAGTGCCCAGGACTGCATGGGCCATGCCGAGACCGTGCTGGTGCAGGAGGTGCAAAAAGCCCTGGGCCCGCAGGTGCTGCAGGGCGGCACGGTGTACGCCAGTGGCGAGCCCTGTGCCATGTGCAGCGGCGCGTTGTTCTGGGCCGGCGTGCGCCGCGTGGTCTATGCCGCCACCACCCAGGACATTGCCCAGGCCCTGGGCGGCCCGGTGCTGCCCGCCACGGCGGCGCAGGTGCTGGGCCCGGCGGCGCCGGCGGTCGCTGTGCAGGGCGGCCTGCAGCGCGATGCCGCCGTGCAGGTGCTGCAGGCCAAGGCGCAGGCCTGATCGTGCCGCCCTGAGCCTCGCGCCTCCTCGTATGCAGGAGGGTGGGGCGCATCGGCCAGGGTGGTGGGTTGCCTGTGGGCGGCGGCCCGGGCTGGCGCCGATCTTGCATCGGCAGCAAGGCCCTTGTTACCTCTGGCATCCACCCCTGGAGTCCTTTCCGGGCGGTGCGGCCATTGCCCCCATGACCCTGCGACTGCACGCCCGCGCACTGCTGTACTTCGATGCCATCCGCAAGGCCGGCTCCATCCGCGAGGCGGCGCGGCGCCTGCACGTGGCCTCGTCGGCGGTGAACCGCCAGCTGCTGGAGCTGGAAGACCAGATCGGCGCGCCGCTGTTCGAGCGTCTGCCTGCCGGCCTGCAGCTGACGGCGGCGGGCGAAGTGGTGGCGCGCCATGTGATCGTGGTGCTGCAGGACGCCCACCGCGTGGACAGCGAGCTGGATGCACTGCGTGGCATCCGCCGGGGCGAGGTCAGCCTGCAGGCGGTGGAGGGGCTGAACGCAGACTTTCTGCCCCAGGTGCTGGCCCAGATGGCGCAGCACTACCCGGGCGTGCGGGTGACCACCCGCTCCAGCGGGTCGGCCAGCATGGCCGCCGCCGTGGCCATGGGCGAGGCCGATGTGGCCGTGGGCTTTGCCCTGCCGCGCCATGCGGAGCTGACCCAGCTGGCCATGGGCCGGTTCGACCTGGGGGCGGTGGTGACGCCGGCGCACCCGCTGGCCGGGCGGCCCGCCGTGAGCCTGTCCGACTGCGCGGCCTATCCCTTGCTGCTGCCGGGGGCCGAGCTGTCGGTGCGCTGGCTGCTGCAGCCCTGGCTGGACAGGCTGGCCGGGCAGCTGCATGTGCCGCTGGAGTCGGCCTCTATCGACCTGATGCGCACCCTGGCGCGCGACGGGGTGGGCGTGGCCTTTCAGACCCGGCTGGGGCTGGAGCGGGAGCTGGCCGCCGGCCAGCTGGTGTTTGTGCCGCTGCGCACCCCGGGGGCGCTGGTCAGCGAGCTGGGGGTGTATGTGCGGGCCGGGCGTGCCCTGGCGCCGGCGCTGGACGCCTTTGTGCGGCTGCTGACCGAGGCCGTGGCGCGGGCCCAGGCCGTGGAGTCCGCGCAGGGCGTGCACCTGCGCTAGCGGCGGCTGCCGCCCAGGCGGTGGGGGGAGGGCGCAAGGGGCTGCACAACGACCCCACAACGACCCCACAACGACCCCACAAAGGCCCCACAAAGGCCCCGCAATGGTCAAGCAGTGATCAAGCAGGGGTCACGCAACGCCTTGGCACATGGCGGGAAAAGGCACGAAAAACGGCCTGCCAGGGGAGGGTGATGCCCTGTGCTGGTGCGCCGCTGCACCAGGGCGGGGTGGGGCGTGCATCAGGCTTGTGCTGTGCGCTTTTTGAGAGCGGCTCGCTGCAAATTCTGTGCTTTCTGAAAGCGGGTGGGGCGCCCTACAGTGAATCCCAGACCGGTGTTTTGATCTCGCTCAGGACCGGATGTTGCGATTGTTTTTCCCCACCTCGGAGAGTATTGCCATGAAACGCCGTTCACTGTTGCAAGCCAGCTTGGGCTGTTCCGCACTGGGTGCCCTGGGCCTGGCCCGCGCGGCCAGCCCCACCCGCTTCAAGTTCAACCTGGGCTGGAAGGTGGAAGCCTCGGGCGCCGGTTTTCTGCTGGCCCAGCAGCGCGGCTACTACCGCGATGCCGGTCTGGATGTGGTGATCGACACCGGCAACGGCTCCACCGGCGCCATCAGCCTGGTGGCCAGCGGTGCCTACGATGCGGCGTCGGCCGACCTGGCATCGATGATCGAGTTCATGGTGCGCAACCCTGGCGCCGGCCTGCAGGCGGTGGCCATCCAGTACGACCAGAACCCGAATGCCGTGATCGCCCGCAAGGGCGGCCCGGTGCGTAAGGCGTCCGACCTGGCCGGCAAGACCATTCTGGGCCAGCCCTTCAATGCCTCGCGCAAGCTGTTTCCTGCCTTTGCCAAGGCCCAGGGCTTTGACGCCAGCGGTGTGCGCTGGGAGAACCTGGAGCCGGGCGTGGGGGACACGCGCTTTGCCAAGGGGGACTTTGATGCGGCCGCCTATTTCTACTTCACCGGCCTGCTGAACCTGAAGGCGCGCGGTGTGGATCTGGCCACGCTGGATGTCTACCGCTATGCGGACTTCGGCATCCAGTCGTACGGCAACGGCCTGGTGGCCAGCACGCGTTCCATGGCCAATGCCGGGGCCATGAAGGCCTTTGTGGCAGCGTCCACCCGGGGCTGGCTGGATGCCATTGCCGACCCCCGTGCCGGCGCGGCCGCCGTGAAGGCGCGCGAGCCTCTGGTGAACGAGGCCATCGAGCTGGAGCGGCTGCGCCTGATCATCGACGGCAGCATGAAGTCGGCGGGCACGGCGGCCCATGGCTGGGGCGCGGCCACGCCCGAGCGCCTGCAGGCCACGCTGAGCGAAACCCTGGAGGCCTTCAATCTGCAGTCTTCGCTGACCACGGCGCAGATCTGGACCGATGCCTTTCTGCCGCCGGCAGCGGCACGCCGCCTGCCGGCGTAAGCGGATGGGTTGGTCGGCGGGGCGGCATGCACGGCATGTGTGGCATGCGCCCGCTGGCGTTTTCTGCTGGTGTTTTTTCTTTGATACGGGTTGTGTGATGGGTATTCCAATTCTGGATCTGACGGATGCACTGCATCCCGGTGCGCCCCGCAGTGCGGAGGTGGCGGCGCAGCTGCGCCAGGCGGCCATGGGCTCGGGCTTTTTCTATGTGCGCCACCACGGCATTGCCGCGGAGATGGTGCAGCAGCAGTTTGCGCTGGCGCGCCAGCTGTTTGAAGTGGTGCCGGAGGCGACGCGGCAGCGCCTGTCCATCCACCATTCGCCCACGCAGCGCGGCTACGAGCAGCTGGGTGCGCAGACGCTGGACCTGTCGGCCCGCCCGGATGTGAAGGAAAGCTTTTACTGCGGCATGGCCTACCCGGACGACCACCCCTATGTGCAGGCCGGCTACCAGACCTATGGCGGCAACCAGTGGCCGCCGGAGCTGCCGCAGGCCCCGGCGCAGTGCGAGGCCTATATCCAGGCCCTGCTGGCGCTGTCACGCCGGCTGATGCAGCTGCTGGCGCTGTCGCTGGCACTGCCGGAGGACTACTTCGATGCGACCAGTGCCAGCCCGATGCTGTCGCTGCGCATGCTGCGCTACCCCGCGCACCCGGCCGATGCCGACGCCCAGACCTTTGGCGCCGGCGCGCACACCGACTGGGGCGCGCTGACCATCCTGGCCCAGGACATGCACGGCGGGCTGGAGGTGTGCATGCCCGACGGCAGCTGGGTGCCGGCCACCCCGGTGGCGGACTGCTTTGTGGTGAACCTGGGGGACATGATTCCACGCTGGACCAACGGGCTCTACCACTCCAACCCGCACCGGGTGCGCAACACGCAATCCGGCGGACAGCCGCGCTTTTCCATTCCGTTCTTCTACGAGCCGGACTTCATGGCCCGCATCGAAGCGGTGCCTGGCACGGTGGCGCCGGGCGAGGCGCCGCGTTTTGCGCCGTGCACAGCGGGGGAGCACCTGAGCGAGATGTACCGCCGGACCTACCAGCTGAAAGCGAAAACGCCTGCGGATATGGGAGCGGACACGGGTGCGGAGGTGGCGGCATGAGGGTCTTCGTCAACCAGTTCTGCCGCGACACCGAAGGGCAGATGCAGTTCTATGCCGCCTTGCTGGGCCTGCCGGAGCTGGCGCAGCGCCGCTCGCCCATCTACCGCGCACTGGATGCGGGGGAGGCGGAGCTGGGCTTCAACAGCGAGGCTGCCTATGCCCTGCTGTCGCTTGGTGATCGCATGCCGGCCGAAGCGGCGCCCGCACCGGTCACCGCCTATGCCACCTTCATGCTGGACAGCCCGCAGGCGGTGGATGCCGCGGCCGCGCAGGTGCAGGCCCTGGGCGGCGGCATCATCAAGGCGCCGTATGCGACCTACTACCAGGAATGGCAGGCCGTGCTGCACGACCCGGAGCAGCGCGTGTTCCGCGTGAGTGCCGCCGTGGCAGCCGCACCGGCCGCGGCCGGCGGCTGAACGCATCGCCCTGCTGCGGGCAGGGTGTCGTGCGCTGGCCTGCAGGCGCAGACTGTTTTCTTGCAAAATATTGGCATGCAAACTAATTCGCATGCCATGGTGGATGCCGTCATCACCGCGCCGGCGGCCGCGTCCACCCCTTCCTGGCTGGACGAGGGCCCCGATGTGCCCGAACCGCCGCAGGCGCGCGCCCGGCTGGGGCGGCTGATCGGCGGGGTGTACCGCCAGTGGCGCCGCCAGGTGGACCAGAGCGTCAAGGACCTGGGCCTGACCGATGCCACCCGCGCACCGCTGCTGGCGCTGCACGCAGCCGACGGCCCGCTGCGGCAGAAAGAGCTGGCGCAGGCACTGCTGCTGGAAACCTCGTCCCTGGTCCGCGTGCTGGACCAGTTGCGCGGCATGGGCCTGGTGGACTGGGACAGCGATCCCAACGACCGCCGCACCAAATGCATTGCGCTGACACCGCGCGGGCGCAAGACGGTGGCCCGCATCCTGACCCGCAGCCTGGAGATCGAGCGCAGCATCCTGGTGGATGTGACGCCCGAAGAACTGGTAGTGCTGCGCAGCGCCCTGGAAAAAATCTCCCGCCGTTTTGACACCCTATGACGCCGTGCAGCCACTGCGGTGGCCGGCATGGCATGGAAAGCAGGGCGCAAGCTGCTGCTGAGAAGCTATGAATTCCCGGGACGTTCACCACTCCCCACTGGATACGGCAGCGCCCGAGGCGGCTGACCTTTACTCCTTGCCTGTTCCATCGCACAGCGCTGCCGAGGCGCTGCCGGCCCAGGAGGGCGCAACGCCGCCATCGCCGCCTGTATCACCGGCTTTGAGCCCGGTTGTACCTGTTGCACCCACTGCATCTGAGTCCCCTGCAGCACCGGCAGCGTCCAGCCCCGCTGGCGCGCTGCCGGTGCTGACGGCGCCGCTGTGGCTGCTGGTGCTGGTCACGCTCAGCGGCACCATGGCCATGCACATCTTTGTGCCGGCGCTGCCGGTGGCGGGCAGTGCCCTGCATGCCCCTGCGGCCAGCATGCAGCAGACCATCACCTTGTATGTGATCGGGCTGGCGCTGGGCCAGCTGGTGTACGGCCCGGTGTCGGACACCTGGGGCCGCCGCCCGGCCTTGCTGGTGGGCCTGGGGCTGTACCTGTCGGCCAGCGTGGTGGCGCTGTGCGCGCCCACGCTGGAGTGGCTGCTTGCTGCGCGGCTGGTGCAGGCCCTGGGGGGCGCGGCCGGGATCACGCTGGGCCGGGCCATTGTGCGCGACATCGCACCGCCCGAGCGGGTGACCAAGGACCTGGCCCTGCTGAATCTGCTGACCCTGGTGGGGCCGGGGCTGGCGCCGATCGTGGGCTCCTACCTGGCCGAGCATTTTGGCTGGCGCGCCATCTACCTGTTTCTGGTGGGCATGGGCGTGGCCATGGTGCTGTGCACTTGGCGCATGCTGCCGGAAACCAACCGCCAGCGCCGGCCGCTGGCCATAGCGGGCATTGCCGGGGACTACCGCACCCTGCTGTGCACGCCGCGCTTTGCCGGCTTCATGCTGGGGGGCGCGTGTTCCACCACCGCGCTGTACCCCTATCTGGCGACAGCGCCCTACATCGTGCATGAGCAGCTGGGCTACCCGATTGCCATGGTGGGCTGGTTTGCGGCCGCCACCATCGTGGGCGCCAGCCTGGGCACCCTGGTGACCCGGCGGCTGGCGGGGCGCTACCCGGCCGAGCGTTTTCTGTATGTGGGCGGCGGCATTGGCCTGAGCATGGCGCTGGCCTTGCTGGGGGTGCAGCTGGCGGGCTGGCTCAACGGCCCCATCCTGGTGGCCCTGACGCTGGTGATGACCCTGGGCGCCGGCATGTCCAGCCCGGCCGCGCTGTCGCGCGGGCTGTCGGCCGTGCCGTGGCTGACTGGCTCGGCCGCCGGCCTGTACGGTTTCGGGCAGATGGCCATGGGCGCGCTGGGCACCAAGCTGGTGGGCTATGGCGACAATCCGGTTGTGGCCTGCGCGGTCACGCAGATCTGCATCATCGGGCTGGCCCTGGCCAGCTACCACTTTGCCGCCTCCCAGCCGGTGGCGGTGCAAGCCGGGCTGCCACCGCGCTGAGGGCGGAACGCACTTGCCCCCGCCCTTGCCCGGGCAAGGTGGCGGGAGTGTGACAAAACACTGCAGCGCACAGGCCCGGAGCAGGGCCAAAATGCTCCGGGCAGGGCGCCTGGCAGGCCATGTCCGCTGCCCGCGCGCTGCGGGAAACGGAGCGGCGCAGCGGCCGTGTACGTCTATTGCGGGAGGACGGCTGCCCCGGGGCCGGTTGGCAAGGCACTGGCATCCAGTCTGGCGCAGGGGCCTGACGCCGACATACAAACGCGAACGATGCTTACTTGCATCCGTCTGTCGGAATGCGGGTGCGTGGTTACACTTTGTCTTGCAGAGAGGGGTGGTGTGCCAGAACCCGCACCGGGTGGTCCGTCAGAGGGCCGCGCGGTGGTCTGCCGGCGTGCCGCCCCCTGGGTCTGCAGCAGGAGGTGCCATGAGCTACTACCCCATGACGGAGTCTGGTCGCTTCGACCCCGTCTTCTTTGCGCTGTTCACTCTGGTCCTGTGGTGGAGCATCCTCGCCGCGACGGGAAGCTGAGCAGCGGAACGGCGACAGCGGGCAGCGCGGGCCCGGGCGGCGGTCGCGTCAGGCGGCAGCCGCAGGCAGCGCTGTGCGGCGCGCCGGCAGCACCAGGGCCACGGCGGCGGCCAGCAGCAATAGCACGCCGGACAGGCCGAAGGCCAGCCAGTGGGTGCCGAAGTGTTCATACCCCCAGCCGCCCAGCCAGGAGCTGACCATGGCGCCTAGCTGGTGGCCCAGGTAGGCCCAGCCATAGAGCACGCCCACTTTCTGCACCCCGTACACATCGGCCAGGATGGCCGAGGACAGCGCAATGCTGCCGGCCCAGACAAAGCCGCCGATGACGGAGGTGCCGAACAGCTCCAGCAGGTTGCCCGCCAGCAGCAGCGCAAAAAAGCCCAGGCCTCGCACCAGATAGATCACCGCCAGCAGCTTTTTGCGCTCCACCCGGTCGGCCAGCCGGCCCAGCACCATGGTGCTGGGAATGGCAACCAGTCCGATCAGCCCGATGCCCAGTGAACTGGTGGTGGCGTCAAAGCCATGGTCCATCAGCATGGGCATGCCATGCGTGCCCAGCAGGTTCATGCTGAAGCCGCAGGCGAACAGGCCCAGGGTGATCTTCAGGAACGTGGCCGTGCGCATGGCCTGGCCCAGGCTCAGGCCGGACATGGCGCTGGCCAGGGCACTGGCGGGTGCATGGCGGGCGGCGGCCGGCTGCAGGGGGGCGTCCCCGTCGGCCGGGGCATCGTCCCGGACGATGTACAGCGCCATGGGCACGGTGATGGCGGTGAACAGGACGGCAAAGCCCAGTAGGGTGGTCTGCCAGCTGAAGTGCTGCAGCGCCGTGCCCAGGGCGGGCGTCATGAAGGCGATGCCGGCCATGGAGCCGGTGGACAGGAAGAACAGCGCCATGCCCCGGCGGCGGTTGAACCAGCGGCTGATGACGGGCGTCAGCGCCACCGGGCTGGTGAAGCCGGCGCCGATGGACATCAGCACGCCGAAGCTCAGCAGCAGGCCGCTGGGGCTGCGGGTGTTCACGGACCACAGCGTGGCGGCGACCAGGATGGCGGTGCCCAGCAGCAGGACGAAACGGGTGCCGTGGCGCGCGACCAGCCAGCCGGCCAGCGGCATGGCCAGGCCATAGCACAGCATGCCCACGGCCACGATGGAGGCCAGCAGGCTGCGGCTGAATCCCAGGTCCTGCGCCATGGGCAGGAACAGCGGCCCTATGCCCAGGCGCATGCCCACGGTGAGCAGGGTCAGCACGGTGGCGGCTGCCACGATGTTCCAGCCAAAGTACCAGCGGGGTGGGGGAGCGGAGGTGGTCATGGCGCAGCAGAGGTCGTAAGCCCCGCGCGCAGGGGGCTTGCGCGGTGGGGGCAGACCGGCATGGTACGCCGCCCGCCGGCGGCGCGCTGTCGCCCAGGCTGCAAGGCGCAGCGGGGGCGTGACTGGGGGGCGCGACCGGGTGCGGTCCCTGGGGCCGGGAGTCACGCGGCGGTGCGGCACAGCACACCGACGCAGGGGCTTCACGCGGGCGGCGGTTCAGACAGAGGAAAGCGGGCGCCGGGTGTCCCCCGGCAGGGGAGGTCCGGCCTGCCGCAGGGCAGGCCGGAGCCTCTGACAGGGCCGATGGTTCAGGGGCGCGGGCAGGAGTTGTCCAGCCCCGCCATGCCGGCCAGCTTCTGCATCTGCGAGCGCTGTTCCAGGCAGTTCAGGTGCTGGGCTTCGGCCGCTTTCTGCTGGGCCAGCTGGGTGGCCTTGGTGCGTTCGGCCTGGAGCTTGGCCACGCGTTCGCGCAGCTGCGGCATCACGGCCAGTGCGGCTTTTTCGCCTTCCACAATGGCGTTGGCGCGCTGGCTGAAATCGGCAGCGCCGATGTCCAGCACCTTGGGGCGGATGACGATGTCGGCGCGCGAGAGCTCGGCCTGGCCCAGCTTCTGGCCCATGATGGCGATGGACTGGTTCAGCGCGCCCAGCATGTTGTCGGGGCTCTTGCCGCGGGCCTTGTTGGAGATGTCCACGGCCACCACGATGTCCGCGCCCAGCTGGCGTGCGGCGTCCACCGGCACCGGGCTGACGATGCCGCCGTCCACATAGTGGTACTTGCCGATGCTGACGGGCTGGAACACGCCCGGGATGCTGCTGGATGCACGCACCGCCTGGCCGGTGTTGCCACGGGCAAACACGGTGCGCTCACCGTCTTCCAGGCGCGTGGAGACGGCCACAAACGGCTTGGCCAGCTGGTCCAGCGGCTTGCGCGCCACCTGTTCGTTGACGTAGTCCTCGAGCTTCTGGCCCAGCACCAGGCCGCCGGAGGACAGCTGCAGATCGCGGATCTTGGTTTCGTCCAGGGCGACGGCCTTTTCCTGCAGCTCGAACGCGTTCATGCCGCTGGCGTACAGGGCGCCCACCACGCTGCCGGCACTGGTGCCGCTGACCACCACGGGGGTGAAGCCATTGGCTTCCAGCATCTTGATGACGCCGATGTGCGCAAAGCCCTTGGCCGCTCCGCCGCCCAGGGCAATGCCGATGCGCACCGGCGGCGCCGCCGGGGCAGAGGCTAGCGGTGCAGGGGCCGGGGTGCTGGGTTGGGGCGGGTTGCTGGTGCAGGCGGCCAGGCCGAGTGCGCCCACGCAGGCCACCAGGCGCAAAGATGCATTCAAACGCATACCGGGAAAACGTGCAGTCATGGGCGGCAAAGTATAGACCCCGGTGCCGGGCGGCCGGTGAGCGCGCCCCGCCGACCCCGCCGGGGATCAGGTTGCCGGGGCCCGCAGCCGCTGCGCGTAGTGGCGGGGGTTGAAGCGGGCCGATAGCAGGCCGACCAGGGCGGCCACGCCGGCCTGGTACAACCAGCCCGGGGTCCAGCTGCCGCTGGACTGGTGCAGCTGGGCCACTATCCAGGGGGCCAGCGCGGCCAGAATGAAGCCGCCGCCCTGCATCAGCGCGTTCAGCGCGCCGGCCTGGGTGGGGGAGGGCAGGTGGTCCAGCGCCACCACCATGAACAGGGCAAAGCAGCCGCCCAGGCCCACGCCCAGCACCAGGGCGTTCAGGGTGGGCGCCGCATCGGGCCAGCAGGCCAGGCCGGAGAAGCCCAGCACCTGCAGTGCCAGCATGGCCATGATCCAGAGGCGGCGGTCGGTGCTGCGCGCGGCCAGCGCGGGCACGGCCAGGGCCGCCAGCGCCTGGGCCACCGACAGCAGGGCCAGCAGGCTGCCGCTTTCGGTGCCGGACCAGCCATGGGTCTGGTAGAACGGGGCCAGCCAGGCCACGGTGCTGGCGTAGCCGCCATTCATCAGGCCGAAGCTCAGCAGCAGCAGCCAGGTGCGCGGCCGGCGCACCAGCCAGCCGGTGTCACTGGCTGGGGCAGTGGCTGGGCTGGTGGCCGCCGGCCGGGCCGGCGTTGGCAGTGCCGGCAGGCGCCCCAGCACCCACCAGGCCAGGGGCAGGGTGACCAGCACGGGCACGGCCCACATGGCCAGCGCGGCCTGCCAGCCCAGGCCCCACTGCATGGCCCAGGGCGAGAGCTGGGCGCTGAGTGCGCCGCCCCCCATCAGTGCGGCGGAATACAGGCCCATCATCACCGCCATGCGGTGGGGGGACTGGCGCTTGATCAGCCCCGGCAGAATGCCCTGGACCAGGGCCACACCGGCGCCGCACAGACCGGCTGTGGCCACCAGCACCCAGGCATGGGCACCGGCCAGCCGCAGTGCGCAGCCCAGGCCGATGGCCAGCAGGGCCCAGACAATGGCCGGGCGCAGGCCCAGGCGCCGCAGTGCGGTGGGGGCCAGCCAGGTGCCCACGCCCATCAGCACCATGGGCAGCAGGGTCAGCCAGGAGAACATGCGCAGCCCCATGCCGGTGGCCGCCTGGATGGCGTGGCCCAGCGGGCCGGGTGCGGTCAGAAAGGGACGCAGGTTCAGCGTGATCAGCACCACCGCCAGCAGCCAGAGCCAGGTGGGCAGGCGCGCAGCGGTGGGAGGGGAGGAATCGGTCATGGAGCAGGCAGGGCCGGGCAGGCGCGGGGCGCCGTGCAGGGCAGGGGCGGGAATGTGGAAAGTGCGTAGAAGCTGTAAGCCCGATGAAGGCTTGGCGGGGCATATTGTCCTGCACCCTGGCACGCCGTGCAGCGTGCCGCCACCATCGCCGGCCGGGCGCCCTGTGCAGGGTGTCTGCACCACCGCCCTATACGCCGCTGTCCCCCATCCGTAAAGACTGCCGAACGCAGGCCTGTCACCTAGGCTACGGGGTGTATGACGCTTGCGTGACAAGGCTGCTGCCTGTGTGACGGCAGCGCGGGGTTTGCCCTGATCTGCTGCATTTCTGCGCGTGATGTCATGGCGTCTCTTCAACGAGACGGCTATGGAGACGGTGATGAGCAAGGGTGTAGATCTCAAGCGCAGAGCAGTGGTAGGTGGCCTGTGCATGGCGTGGGTGCCGCTGATGGCGCAAACCAAGGGCGCGGTCACGGCGCCGCCGGAGCTGGCAGGCAAGACGATCAAGCTGATCGTGGGCTATCCCCCCGGGGGCGGCACGGACCTGACCGCCCGCACCCTGGCCGTCTACGTGGGCGAATACACCGGCCTGACGGTGATCGTGGAAAACCGCCCCGGCGCCGGCGGCAACATTGCCACCGACAACGTGGTGCGCGGCCAGGCCGATCCCGGCAACTGGCTGTTCGTGACGCAAAGCCAGGTCATCACCAATCCGCTGCTGATGAAGATGAGCTTCGAGCCCATGCAGGAGCTGGCGCTGATGGCACGGGCGAGTGCCAGCCCGCTGGTGCTGATCGTGCGGGCGGACTCGCCCTTCAAGTCGTTCGACGACATCATGGCGGCGCACAAGAAGAACCCCGGCTCGCTGAACTACGGCTCGGCCGGCATCGGCACGCCCCAGCACATCGGTGTCGAATGGCTCAAGAGCCTGTCCGGCATGCAGGCCGTGCACACCCCCTACAAGGGCAGCGGCCCCTGCATCATGGGCCTGATGTCGGGCGAGATCGACTTTGTGCTGGAGTCGGCCGCGGCCGCGTCGCCCCATGTGCGCGGCGGCAAGGTGCGCGCCATCGGCATTGCCGGCAGCGCCAAGCCGGATGACTTCAAGGACGTGCGCCAGATCGAGGCCAGCGTGCCCGGCTTCAACATGGACGCCTGGAGCGGTGTGGCCGTCTCCAAGAAGGTTCCGGCCACGACCAAGCAATACGCCGAACAGGTGCTGCAGGCCTGCCTGAACAACCCCGATTTCATTGCCAAGCTCAAGGCCCAGGGCGGCAATCCCGGCTGGCTGAGCGGCGCGCAATTCACCCAGTCCGTGACCGAGGAAGCCAAGGTCACCAAGGACATTGTGGTCAAGAACAACATCCGCCTGTGACCTGGGCGGCATTCCTCGGTATCTCCAGTCAGTGTAGTCAGCGAAGTTAGGAAGACATTTTGAAAAAGGTATTGATCGCCAACCGGGGCGAAATTGCGGTGCGGGTGATCCGCGCGGTCGCGGATCTGGGCATGCGTTCGGTGGCCGTGTATGCACAGGACGATGCCAACAGCAGCCATGTGCACCTGGCCGACGAGGCCGTGGCGCTGCAGGCCAGCGGCCCGGCGGCCTATCTGGATGTGCAGGCCATCATTGGTGCGGCGCAGTCCACCGGGGCCGACGCCATCCACCCGGGCTACGGCTTTCTGAGCGAGCGCGCGGACTTTGCCCAGGCCTGCGCCGATGCGGGGGTGACCTTTGTCGGCCCCGCGCCGCAGCAGCTGGCGCAGTTCGGCGACAAGGCCCAGGCCATTGCCCTGGCCGTGGCCTGCGGCGTGCCCATCATGCCGTCCACGCGCGGCGATGCCACGCTGGAGGAGATCACCACGTTCTTCGACGCCCAGGGCGGCAACGGCATTGTCATCAAGGCCGTGGGCGGCGGTGGCGGCCGTGGCATGCGCGTGGTGACGGAACGCGCCGAGCTGGCCGAGGCCTATACGCGCTGCAAGGCCGAGGCCCGCTCCGCCTTCGGCATGGAAGCGGTCTACGGCGAGCGCCTGGTGGTGCGCGCCCGCCATATCGAGGTGCAGATCGTGGGTGACGGCCAGCAGGCCATTGCCCTGGGCGAGCGTGACTGCACCTTGCAGCGCCGCTTTCAGAAGCTGGTGGAAATTGCCCCCAGCCCGGTGCTGCTGCCCGCGCTGCGCGAACAGGTGACCCAGGCGGCGCTGACCATGGCCCGGCGCGTGGGCTACCGCAGCCTGGGCACGTTCGAGTTTCTGGTGGAAGAGGACACCCAGGGCCACCAGGTGGCGGCGGTGTTCATCGAGGCCAACCCTCGCCTGCAGGTGGAGCACACGGTGACCGAGCAGGTGACCGGTGTGGACCTGGTGGCGACCCAGCTGGGCATTGCCCAGGGCCGCAGCCTGCAGGAGCTGGGGCTGGACCCGCAGCGCCCGCCCGCCGTGCAGGGCTTTGCCATCCAGGCCCGCATCAACGGTGAGAGCACCGATGCCAAGGGCATGTCCCACCCCTCCCAGGGCTGCCTGCAGCAGTTCGACGCCCCCAGCGGCCTGGGCGTGCGCGTGGACACCCACGGCTACGGCGGCTACACGCCGTCGCCGCATTACGACACCTTGCTGGCCAAGCTGATCGTCACCAGCCACAGCCCCAGCTTTGCCGATGCCGCCCGCCGCCTGGAGCGGGCGCTGGCCGAGTTCCACATCGACGGTGTGCAGACCAATCTGCCGCTGCTGCGGGCCGTGGTGGGCAGCGAGGATTTCGCGCGCCAGAACATCCACACCCGCTACTGGGCCGAGCACCTGGACAGCCTGCTGGCCCGCATGCAGGCCATCGAGGCCGAAGACCGTGCCAAGGCCCGTCCGCGCCCGGCGGCTGCCAGCGCGGCCGCCCCGGCTGCAGCCGTGGAAGACGAGGCGCTGGAGAATGACAGCTGGTCGGCCGTGCGCGCCATCACCCACGGCGTGCTGATCGAGTTGCTGGTGGAAGCGGGCAGCGCGGTGCAGGCAGGTCAGACCGTGGCCGTGATCGAGTCCATGAAGATGCAGCACGTGGTGGCCGCCGAACAGGCCGGCCTGGTGCTGGAGGTGCGCGGTACGGTGGGCGAGATCGTGCCCCAGGGCCGCATCCTGGCGGTGCTGCAGCCCCAGGGCGGCGTGGCCGAGGATGCCGCCGCCCAGGTGCAGGCGCAGGACCCGCATGGCGTGCGCCCGGACCTGCAGCGCCTGATCGACCGCCAGGCTTTTCTGTGGGACGCCAACCGCCCCGAGGCCGTGGCCCGCCGCCGCTCGCGCGGCCAGCGCACGGCCCGCGAGAACGTGGCCGATCTGTTGGACGATGACGGCAGCTTTGTGGAGTACGGCGGTCTGGCGATGGCCGCGCAGACCAAGCGCCGCAGCGTGGAAGACCTGGTGGCGAACACCCCGGCCGACGGCCTGATCACTGGCGTGGGCAATGTCAACGGCGCGCTGATCGATGCCGAACGTGCCCGTGCCGCCGTGATGGCCTATGACGCCACGGTGCTGGCCGGCACCCAGGGCAAGCGCAACCACGTCAAGACCGACCGCATCGTGGAAGTGGCGCTGCGCGACAAGCTGCCATTCGTGCTGTTCGGTGAAGGCGGGGGCGGGCGCCCCGGCGATGTGGACTATCCCTCGATCTCGGGCTTCCAGACTTCGTCCTTTGCCGCGTTTGCGCAGCTCAGCGGTGAGGTGCCTGTGGTGGGCATCGTCTCAGGTCGCTGCTTTGCGGGCAATGCCGCCTTTGTGGGCTGCTGCGACGTGATCATTGCCGACAAGTCGTCCAACATCGGCCTGGCAGGTCCGGCCATGATCGAAGGCGGCGGCCTGGGCATCTTCAAGCCCGAGGAAGTGGGGCCTGCCCCGGTGCAGTACGCCAACGGCGTGATCGACGTGCTGGTGGACAACGAGGCCGAAGGCGTGGCCGTGGCCAAGCAGTACCTGTCCTTCTTCCAGGGCCGGGCGCGCGAATGGACGGCGCCCAACCCGCTGGCGCTGCGCGCCGTGGTGCCGGAAAACCGCCTGCGCGCCTACGACACGCGTGCCGCCATCCATGGCGTGGCCGACGTGGGCAGCGTGCTGATGCTGCGCGAAGGCTTTGGCGTGGGCATCCACACCGCGCTGGCACGCATCGAAGGCAAGCCGGTGGGCATCATGGCCAACAACCCGCGCCACCTGGGCGGAGCCATCGACGCCGATGCCGGCGACAAGGCGGCGCGCTTCATGCAGCTGTGCGATGCCCACGGCCTGCCCATCATCTCGCTGATCGACTCACCCGGCTTCATGGTCGGCCCGGACATCGAGGCCAAGGCCCAGGTGCGCCATGTCTCGCGCATGTTCGTGGCGGCGGCCAAGCTGCGCATGCCCATCCTGGCGGTGACCTTGCGCAAATGCTATGGCCTGGGCGCCATGGCCATGGCCGGTGGCGGCTGGCATGCCAGCCACTTCACCGTGGCCTGGCCCACCGGCGAATACGGCCCCATGGGCCTGGAAGGCGCCATCCAGCTGGGCTTCAAGAAAGAGCTGCAGGCGGTGCCCGACGGTCCCGAGCGCAAGGCGCTGTACGACCAGCTGGTGGCCCAGATGTACGCCCGCGGCCACGCCATGAATGTGGCCGGCAATGTGGAGATCGACGCGGTCATCGACCCGGCCGAGACGCGCAAGTGGCTGGTGTCCGGCATCCACGCCGCCGCCATGCACGCGGCCAAGCCGCGCGGCCGCTTTGTGGACACCTGGTAAGGCCAACCCCCGGGCCGGCGGCCGCCGTCGCAGCGGTAGCGGCCCGCCCGGGGATGGAAGGTGCAGCCACCTTTCGCAAGGAGACAAGAACGTGATGCAAGAACCCGACATGGCGCAGCTGGCCCTCAAAGGGCTGCGCGTGCTCGAAGTGGGCGGCGGCGCGGCCGTGGCCTATGCCGGCAAGCTGTTTGCCGATTTCGGCGCCGAGGTGATCAAGGTGGAGCCGCCCCAGGGCGATGCCTGGCGCCAGATGCCGCCGCTGGTGGCGCCGCAGGACGGCATGGCGCCCGAAAGCGCGCTGTTTGCCTGGCTGAATACGAACAAGCGCAGTGTGGCGGCCGATGCGGCGCAGCCGGCCGACCGGGCCTGGCTGGGCACGCTGGCGCGCAGCTGCGATCTGGTGCTGGATGCCCGCGCGCTGGCGCAGGGCCTGGCGGCGCTGCAGCAGCCGCTGTGGACCTGGGGCCAGGCGGCCGGTGCCGCCACGCCGCCGCCGATGGGGGTGGACTTCACCTGGTTTGGCGACAGCGGCCCGTACAAGGACTTTGTGGCCACCGATGCCACCTGCCGCGCGCTGGCCGGCGCGGTGCACGGCAGCGGTCCGGTGGAGGGGGCTCCCCACATGCCCCACGATGTGCACACCGGCATTGTGGCCGGGCTGGGCGCGTTCACGGTGGCCGTGGCCGCCTGGATGGGCCGTGCCCAGGGCAGCCGCCGCTATGTGCTGAGCGTGCAGGAGGCCGCGTTCAGTGTGGTGGAGATGGAAGCCGGCCTGGTGCAGGACAAGACCCATGCGCCGCGCCTGGGGGTGAACCGCTTCTGCACCACCCACCCGGCCAGCATTTTGCAGACCAGCGATGGCTGGATCGGCATCTTCACCAACACGCTGGCGCAGTGGGCCGGTCTGTGCGATGCCATCGGCCGGCCGGAGCTGGGCAGCGATCCGCGCTTTTTCAGCGGGCCGGACCGCATGGCGCATGCCGACCTGATCGATGCGCTGCTGAAAGACGTGTTCCCGTCGCGCAGCACGCAGGAATGGTTTGCGCTGCTGACCGCGAACAAGCACCCGGCGGTGATTGTGCCCACCATGGCGCAGCTGCTGGAGCAGGCGGTGCACCGCGAGCGCAAGGCCTTTGTGCCGGTGCAGCTGGGGGCGGCGCAGTTCGAGGCGCCGGTGCTGCCGCAGCGGCTGGATGCGGCCGGGCCGCTGCTGGGCGGCCGGGCGCCGCTGCTGGGCGCAGACAGTGCCCACTACCGGACCGCGGGCCTGCAGCGCCCGGTGCCGCAGCGGGCGCAGGCGGCGGCAGGCCAGTTGCCGCTGGCCGGCATCCGCGTGGTGGACCTGACCATGGGCTGGGCCGGACCGTTTGCCTCGCGCATGCTGGCCGACCTGGGGGCCGAAGTCATCAAGGTGGAAAGCGCCAGCTACCCGGACTGGTGGCGCGGCACCAACTACACCGAGGAGTTCTACCGCGACCGGCTGTACGAGAAGAAGTCGAACTTCAACCTGATGAACCGGGGCAAGTTCGGCATCACCCTGGACCTGACCCAGGCCGAAGGCAAGCGCCTGCTCAAGGAACTGGTGCGCGGCGCCGATGCGGTGGTGGAGAACTACTCGGCCGAGGTGCTGCCCAAGCTGGGCCTGGACTATGCGGCGCTGCGCCAGGTGAACCCGCGCGTGGTGATGCTGTCCATGCCGGCCTTTGGCCTGGACAATGCCTGGAGCAATACCCGCGCCTATGGCGGCACGCTGGAGCAGGCCAGCGGCCTGCCGCTGTACACCGGCCATAGCGACGGCCCGCCGGCCATGACGTCCTATGCCTATGGCGACCCCATGGGCGGCTTCAACGCCTCGGCGGCGCTGCTGCTGGGCCTGCTGGTGCAGCAGGCGACAGGCCAGGGGCGGCACATCAATATGTCGCAGGTCGAAGGCATGCTGCCGCTGACCGCGCCCTTCCTGATCGAACAGTCGCTGACCGGCAGCGTGCCGGAGCGCCAGGGCAACCGCCACGCGGTGCACGCGCCCCATGGCTGCTACCGCTGCGCCGGGGATGATGCCTGGCTGGTGCTCAGCGTGGCGGACGATGCGCAGTGGCAGGCCCTGTGCCGGCTGCTGGGGCGGGCCGACTGGGCCGCCGATGCGGTGCTGGCCCATGCCGCGGGCCGGCGCGCCCGCCAGGCGGAGCTGGATGCCGGCATCACGCAATGGACGCTGGGCCGCAGCGACGATGCCGCCATGCAGGCGCTGCAGCCGGCTGGCGTGCCCGCCGGCGCGGTGCGCACGCTGGGCCAGCTGCTGCAGGACCCGCACCTGCAGGAGCGGGCATTCTGGCGCACGGTGGAGCGGCCCTATGTGGGCAGCTACATCTCCAGCACCACCATCTTCCGCCAGGACGGCCGGCCCATGCCCATGCCGCGCGTGGCCCCCACGCTGGGCGAGCACACGCACGCCGTGCTGCAGCGGCTGCTGCAGCTGACACCGGAGCAGCTGCGGGCGCTGGAGGCCAGCGGGGTGATCGGCACCGAAGCCCGGGCCAAGGCACCGGGCAAGGCCGCTGCACACACTGCCCAGAGCGGGCAGGCCCGCCCGGCCAAGCCCGCAGTTTGCGGTTGAAACGGGGCGCTGCACCCTGCCGGCCGCACCGGCCGGGGCGGTGCAACGCATCGGGGAGCCAGGGCGGTCCAAGGCCCTGGTCCCAGGGCTGCCCGGGCACGACAGACGCACCAGATGCATCACTTGCACTGGTTGCATCGGTCGTGCCAGGGCAGCAAGCACATACCTATAGAGAAGGAGACAACGCCATGCCAACCATTTCCACCCGCCGCCGCAGCCTGCAGCTGGGCGCCGTTGCCGCTGCCGCCCTGGCCCTGGGACTGCCGCTGACCGCCGCGCAGGCCCAGAGCGACTGGCCCACCAAGCCCATCCGCATGGTGGTGGGCTTTCCTGCAGGCTCCATCACCGACACGGTGGCCCGCATCATGTCCGACCACCTGAGCAAGACCCTGGGTCAGCCCGTGGTGGTGGAAAACAAGCCCGGCGCCAACGGCTCGCTGGGCGTGGGCGAGGTGGCGCGCGCGCCGGCGGACGGCTACACCCTGCTGTTCACCAATTCCAGCAGCATCACCATCAACCCCCAGCTCTACAAGAAGAGCCCGTACAAGGCCAAGGATTTCACGCCCATCACGGTGGCGGTGGATGCGCCCTTCATCCTGATTGCCAATCCGGCCTGGACGCAGAAGAACAACATCCAGAACCCCAAGGACATGATCGGTTATGCCCAGCGCAACCCGGACCGCATCAGCTACGGCTCGGCCGGCCCGGGCAATATCGCCCACCTGAGCTTCACCTCCTGGGGCAACCGCACCAGCGCGCGCATGACCCATGTGCCGTACAAGGGATCGGCCCAGGCGCAGATGGCGGTGATGAGCGGCGAGCTGGACACCATGTTCGAGACCTGGGCGGCGCTGCCGCAGATCCAGGCCGGCAAGCTCAAGGCCCTGGCGGTGACGGCACCGCAGCGCATGAAGCAGCTGCCCAATGTGCCCACCATGGCCGAAGCCGGCTATGACAACTTCAACGTGATCTTCTGGCTGGGCATGCTGGGGCCGGCCAATCTGCCGCAGCCCATAGTGCAGAAGCTGTACGACGCCTCCAAGAGCCTGGCCCAGGATGCGCGTGCCACGGCGGCCCTGGCGTCGCTGGGCGAGGTGGTGATGCTGGAGCCTGGCAAGTTCAGCCAGCGCATCAGCAAGGAAGTGCAGGAATGGGGTGGCGCCATCCAGCGTGAAGGCCTGTCACTGGACTGAACTCCGCTCGCAGGGGTACCGGGGAAAGTTTGGGTCCGCCATTGGCGGACCTTTTTTTCATGCCGGGGCAGGCCGTGCGCACACCAGGGCGTGGTGTCACGCTGTCTGGCGGTGCGCAGGTGCCCGCTCAGGCGCCGCTGCCGTCCTTGTCCTGGTAGGCTTCCAGGGGCTTGTCGTTGGGCTGCTGGAACAGGCCCTTGAGCATGGGGCTCAGCGGCAGGTTCAGGGCCGCGTTCTTGGGCGGGATGGGCTGCATGAACCATTTGTCATAGAGCCTGGCCATTTCGCCGTTCTGCATCAGCTCGCCGATGGCGCCGTCCACGGCCTTCTTGAACGGGGCGTCGCCGTGGCGGAACAGCAGCGCAATGGGTTCGGCACCCAGCACCTCGCCGACAATCTTGTAGCCCGTGGGGTTCTTGGAGTTGGCGATCACGCCGGCCAGCAGGTTGGCGTCCAGCACAAAGGCCTGGGCGCGGCCGGACTCCAGCATCAGAAAGCTCTCGAAATGGTCCTTGCCCAGCTGCACGTCGAACTTGGTGCTGTGGTCGCGGCTGTATTTGCGCAGCAGCTGGACAGCCGTGGTGCCGGCGGAGGCGGCCAGGGTCTGGTTGTCCAGCTCCTTGAAGGATTTGACCGGTGAGTCGGCGCGCACGGCGGCGCGCACCTCGCTGACATAGGTGGTCACGGCAAACGCCACCTGCTTTTGCCGCGCCAGGTTGTTGGTGGTAGGGCCGCAGCCGATGTCCACCGTGCCGTTCTGCACCAGGGGCAGGGTGTTCTGCGCGGTCAGCGCCATGTATTCGCGCTGGGCCTTGGGGGCGATCTTGTCCAGCACCTTCTCGCACAGCTCCACGTGGTAGCCCACGTACTTCTGCATGGAGCCCAGGGCATAGGCCATGGGGGCCGAGCTTTCGCGCACGCCCAGCACCACTTTGCCGGAGCTCTTGATCTTGTCGAAGGTGGGGGAGGCTTCGGCCTCCTGGGCCAAGGCGTTGCCGCCCAGGGCCAGCAGGCAGGCGGTGGCCATGGCAGAAAACATGTGACGCATGAAACAGTGCTCCTCGTGCAGTGAATGTCGACAAGGGCACAAGCATTTCATGTGCCTGCGGCGCCGACCATCGGGCTTAACGCGCAGACGCTGCGGCGAGACGGGGCGGCCGGAGTGATCCGAAAGGCCGGCGAAAGACAGGCGAAAGCCAAGGGTTTGCGCGAGGCCTTAGCCTTGCCGCCGGCCGGGGAGTGTGCGGCTACTGATGTGCGCCTGCCTATGAAGACAGGGCGGTGCAGCGGCGTGTACTCCAACCGACCCCTATTTGAAAAACAGCATGGCCCGCGCAACCCATCCTTCCGATGGGACTGCGCGTGGCCGGCACCGCGGACCCAAGAGAAGAGGTGAGTGATGGACACGTTCAGCAACCCCGGCGGCAGTCACGCTGCGCATTGTCTGGAGGTCGCGCGATGAAGCTGGCCACCAAGCTCCCCCTGGCATTTGCCGCCGCCATGCTGGTGCTGCTGGGCGCCGCGCTGTTTGGCATTGCCCAGTTGCGCCAGGCACTGTCCACCTACCAGACCACGGTGGCCGTGCATGCCGACCAGGAGCGTGCCGTCAACCACATGCTCGACAGCTTCAAGCTCCAGACCCAGGAGTGGAAGAACGTGCTGCTGCGCGGCAAGGACCCGGCGCAGCGCGCGCGGTACTGGAGCGCCTTTGAAAAGCAGGAGGCCGTGGTGCAGGAGGCCGCACGCGCGCTGCTGGCGGGCCTGCCGGCCGGCGACAGCCGCAGCCGCGTGGAGGGTTTTGCCCAGGCCCACCAGCGCATGGGCCAGGCCTACCGCGGCGGCTACCAGGCCTTCCAGGCTGCCGGCATGGATGCGGTGGCGGGGGACCAGGCGGTGCAGGGCATTGACCGGGAACCGACCCGGCTGCTGGATGAGGCCGGTGCGCTGATCCAGCGCAGCGCCGCCGCCGTGGCCGCGCAGGCCGGCACGGACGCCACGCGCGCCATCTGGATCAGCCTGGTGGTGATGCTGACGGTTTGCGTGCTGGGCATTGGCACGGCCCTGCTGTTCAGCCGCGCGGTGGTGCGCCCGCTGGATGCCGCCGTGCAGGTGGCGCGGGCCGTGGCCGGCGGCAACCTGACCGCCGCGCAGCCCAGTGGCGGGCGGGACGAGATTGCCCTGCTGCTCAATGCCTTGTATGGCATGCAGACCGCACTGTCCCAGGTGGTGCATGGCGTGCGCCAGAACGCGCACAGCGTGGCCTCGGCAAGCACCCAGATTTCCCATGGCAACCACGATCTGTCGGCACGTACCGAGCAGCAGGCCAGTGCGCTGGAGGAAACCGCAGCGTCCATGGAGGAACTGACGTCCTCGGTGCAGCAGAACGCTGCCCATGCGCGCCAGGCCAGCGAACTGGCAGCGAATGCCTCCCAGGTGGCTGCCCAGGGTGGCGAGGTGGTGGGCCAGGTGGTGGCCACCATGCGCGACATCCAGGGTGCCAGCCAGCGCATTGCCGACATCATTGGCGTGATCGACTCCATCGCCTTCCAGACCAATATCCTGGCGCTG
This sequence comes from Comamonas sp. UBA7528, assembly GCF_002479375.1. Classification (NCBI taxonomy): domain Bacteria; kingdom Pseudomonadati; phylum Pseudomonadota; class Betaproteobacteria; order Burkholderiales; family Comamonadaceae; genus Comamonas; species Comamonas sp. UBA7528. The sequence continues at coordinate 297,710 of NZ_DLMU01000009.1, read as the reverse complement.
AATGCCGCCGTGGAAGCCGCGCGGGCCGGTGAGCAGGGGCGCGGCTTTGCCGTGGTGGCCAGCGAGGTGCGTTCGCTGGCGCAGCGCTCGGCTACGGCTGCCAAGGAGATCAAGACCCTGATCACGGCCAGCGTGGACAGCGTGCAGCAAGGCAGCGAGCAGGTGGACCGCGCCGGCACCACCATGGGGGAGGTGGTGGCCGCCATCCAAAGGGTGACCGATATCGTCAACGAAATCAGCGCCGCCAGCCAGGAACAGGCCAGCGGCGTGGCCCAGGTGGGCGATGCCGTGACCCAGATGGACCAGGTCACCCAGCAGAACGCGGCCCTGGTGGAAGAAAGCGCGGCGGCTGCCGACAGCCTGCGTAACCAGGCCCAGCAACTGGTGCAGGCCGTGGCCGTGTTCCAGCTGCACAGCGACGAAGGCGTGCTGACGCAGGCCGCCGTGCCGGCAACGCGTGTGCCGCGTGCATCGGCGCACGCCCTGGCGCACACCGCACGTCGGGAGCGCTAGGCCCCCAGGTGACCCCGCCCGTGATGGGGCAGTGATGGGGCAGGACCACCAACAACAACGCCCCTGTGAACGGGGCGTTGTTGTTGGTGGGCTGGGCCGGGGGCGGTGCCCCGGTCTGTGCCTGCGGCGTCAGCCTGCTGCGCTGTTGGCCGTGGCGCCATGCAGCAGCGCCGCCAGGGCATGGCAGGCCTGTTCCACCTGCTGGCGGGCCTGGGGGCTGGCGGTCAGCATGCGGGCAAAGCCGTGCACCATGCCGGGCGCGCGCAGCAGCCGGGTGGGCACGCCGGCTGCCTGCAGCTGGCGGGCAAAGGCCTCGCCTTCATCGCGCAGGATGTCGTGGCTGGCGGTGCAGACCACCGTGGGCGGCAGCCGGAGCAGGGTGTCGGTGCAGCTGGCGGGCAGGCGGCAGAGTGCATCCGCGCCTTCGGTGCCGCCCAGTTCCTGCCAGTAGTGCGCCATGGCGCTGCGCGTCAGACCAAAGCCTTCGCTGAAGGCCTGCATGCTCGGGTGGTCCTGCTCCGGAGCAATCGGCGGGTAGAACAGCAGCAGGCCCTGCAGCTGGGCCGGCAAGCCGGTATCTGCAGGCTGCGGTGCAGCCGCATGGCGTAGCGCACAGGCCAGGGCCAGGTGGGCGCCGGCACTGTCGCCGCCCAGCAGCACGCTGTCCCGGGCAAAGGGCAGCACGCCCTGCATGCGGTGCAGCCACTGCAGCACGGTGCTCACATCGTCCAGCGGCGCGGGGAAAGGGTTTTCCGGCGTGCGGCGGTAGTGCACGCTGAGCACGGTGTGGCCGGTGAACTGCGCCAGGTGTTCGCACAGGTCGTCGTGGGTGTTCAGGTCGCCCACCATCCAGCCGCCGCCGTGCAGCCAGACCAGGGTCTGCGGGCTGGGGGCACCGTTTTTCTGGTAGCTGCGCACGGTGATTTCCCGGCCTGGCGCGGGTACAAAATGGTCGGTCCGGACCACGCTGGGCAGCGGGCTGCGCAGCAGCTGGGCCTGCAGGGTGCTCAGCAGCCGGCGGCGCCCCGCGTAGTCCAGCTGCGGCGTGGGCGTGTCGGCGTCCAGCCGGGCAAAGCGCTGCAAGGTGCGGGCCAGGGCCGGGTCGAGCGCGGAAAGGTCGGAAAGATCGGAAGAGGGGGAAGCGGTCATGGCACTCGGCGGGGGATGGCGTGCGGGGTGGGACAGGGGACCTGCGGACTTAGGCCGCAGCGCCGGCCGGGGCCGCCGAAGCCACAGGGTCCGCGCCCGGCAGGCCGGGCGCACGGTAGACCAGCACCTTCAGGCTGCGTTCCTCGTCCACATCGGCAAACACCGGCGGGTTGGGAATGCGCTGCGTGAATTGCAGCTCGGGGGCGATCTCGGTCATCTGCTCGCGCAGAAAGGCGGTGCCCAGCTCGGGCGCATTCAGGCACAGCAGCACCTGGCCGTCCGGGGCCAGCAGGTCGGGCAGGCGGCGCATCAGGCGGGCGTAGTCCTTGGTCGCGATGAAGCTGCCCTTCTGGTAGCTGGGCGGGTCCACGATGATCAGGTCATACGGCCCGCTGCGGTTGATCTTGCCCCAGCTGCTGAAGATGTCGTGCGCGGCAAAGCTGGCGCCGGCCTTGACGCCGTTGAGCTGGTGGTTGTGCTGGCCTGTGGCCAGCGCGCCCTTGCTCATGTCCATGTTCAGCACCTGGCCGGCACCGGCCAGCTTGGCCACCACCGAGAACGCACAGGTGTAGGCAAACAGGTTGAGCACTTTCATGCGTGCGGGGCGGGGGTGGGCGAGCACCTGCTGGCGCACCCAGTCGCGGCCGGCGGCCATGTCCAGGAACAGGCCGTGGTTCTGGCCGCGCCCGATGTGCAGCAGGTACTGGGCACCGTTTTCGGTCACCACATGGGGCTCGGGCAGGGCGCCGGCCATGGTGCGGGTTTCGACCTTGCCGCCGGCTTCCCGGGTCTGGAAGACCCAGGTCAGCGGCTGGCCGGCGGGGGCAATCTGCTGCCAGCGCTGCGCCAGCGCAGCGCCCACGGCGGCCAGGGCCTCGTCGGCCAGCGGTGCAAAGCTGGTCAGCACCAGGGCGGGCGGAAATGCGTCCAGCGACAGCTGTTCACAGCCCGGATGGCGGCCGCCACGGCCGTGAAAAAGGCGCTGGGCGTCGGTGGGATAGGCCATCTGGGCGATGGCGTCGAGCAAGGGCTGCATACACAAAACAGGAGCACGGAAAGGTCCGCCAGTGTATGCAGCCCAGGGCAGCAGCGTGGCGAAGGCGGAAATAGCGCTCCGCCATCCACTGCCCCATGCGGCGGACGCTGCCCGGCGCTCAGGCCCCGCGTACCTCGAAGTAGCAGCCTTCGCCTTCGCCCAGGCCCTGCATGCCGGCCTCGGTGGCGGCGCGCACGGCTTTCATCCAGCGGGCAAAGCCGGTCTTGACCTCTTCGGTGATTTCCTCGGGCGGGTCTTCTTCCAGCTGCTGCACCCAGTGCAGGGTTTCACAGACCTGGTCCGAGCCGCCCAGCTGGCGGGTCAGTACCTTGGCGTAGCGTTCTTCGGCTTTGGCGCGAGCGGCCTCCGGCAGACCATCGAAGTCGCACAGGGAGACGGTGAAAAAGGCTTCTGCGGTGTCCATGCTGCAGATTCAAAGAGTTGATGACTGTGTAAATATACAGTTAAACACTGTGCGTGTGTACAGTGGTCTGTGTTTTTTATGCCGCATCGCAGCGGCGCACAATGGTGGCTTCCGTGTGGGAGGTGCCTTGGATGTCCGCTGCTGCTGCTTTCCGTGTTGATCTGGCCGATGCATCGTTCGGCTACGGCCATGCGCTGTTTGCCACCCGCATCGGCGTGTGTGCTGTGGCCTGGCAGCCCCAGGCCGTGCTGGCGCTGCAGCTGCCCGAAGCGGACGGCCAGTCCACGCGGGCGCGCATGCTGCAGGAGCTGGCCCAGCGCCTGACCGGTGCCGATGTGCCGCCGCAGGCGGATTGGTTGCAGGCGCACAGCGCCGCCCAGATGCCAGAGTGCGCGGTGCAGGCCGTGGCCGGGGTGCAGCAGCTGATGGCCGGCTGGCGCGCCGCTGCGGGCGAAGCGGAGGACGGTGCGGGTGAGGAGGGGGCACATCCCTGGCCTGGTGCCGACGACGCCCAGGTGCTGGGCGATCTGCGTGCCGATTACCGCGCAGAGGCCCCCGCCACCGCCGCCGATGGCCAGGTACTGCCCCAGTTGCTGGAGATTGCGCTGGACTGGCAGGGCGTGCCCGAGTTTGCGCGCAATGTGTATGCGCTGGCACGGGCCATTGCGCCGGGACAGACGCGGACCTATGGCGACTTGGCGGCCGATCTGGGCGGGCCCGGCCTGGCCCGGGCCGTGGGGCAGGCGCTGGGGGCCAATCCGTTTGCGCCCGTGGTGCCCTGCCACCGGGTGCTGGCCGCAGGGCGGGAGCCCGGCGGGTTTTCCGGCGGGCAGGGGGCGCTGACCAAGCTGCGCATGCTGGAGCTGGAGGGCGCGGCCTGGGGCGGCACGCGCTCGCTGTTCGAGTAGCGGCACGGCCTTCTGCGGGTCTCTCGCGATCCCCTTTCGGGACGCTTTGCGACGTTTGGCGACTTTGAGCGGCCCTTGGCGGCTCTTGGCGGCCGCTTTCCCGTTCGTCTTCAAGTTTTCTGCAGCACTTCTTTTCTTGGCAACTGACCTCTGTCAGCTTGCGCACAGGTGACAGGGGGGCTGGCAGCGCACTTGCACAATGCCTGGCAAACAACCACCACCCGCCGCCTGGCACTGCCAGAGCGTATGGGGGTCATAAAGAGGAGACAGACCATGGCACATACCGTGCAGCAATTGTTCGACTTGAAGGGCAAGACCGCCCTGGTGACCGGGGGCTCGCGCGGCCTGGGGCTGCAGATGGCCCAGGCGCTGGGCGAGGCGGGAGCCCGGATTGTGCTGAGCTCGCGCAAGGCGGCGGACCTGGAAGAGGCCGCGGCCACGCTGCAGGCCCAGGGCATCGATGCCAGCTGGATTGCGGCCGACTGCGCCCGTGAGGACGACATCGAGCGCCTGGCGACCGAGGCCTTGCAGCGCCTGGGTGAGGTGGACATCCTGGTCAACAACGCCGGTGCCAGCTGGGGCGCGCCGGCCGAAGACCACCCGCTGAGTGCCTGGGACAAGGTGATGAACCTGAATGTGCGCGGCTATTTCCTGCTGAGCCAGCAGATTGCCAAGCGCAGCATGATCCCGCGCCGCAGCGGCCGCATCATCAATCTGGCGTCCATCGCGGCGCTGGGCGGCAACCCGGTGGCGATGAAGACCATTGCCTACAACACCTCCAAGGGCGCGGTGCTGAATTTCACCCGTGCGCTGGCCGGGGAGTGGGGGCGCTACGGCATCACGGTGAACGCCATCTGCCCGGGGTTCTTCCGTACCAAGATGGCGGAGGTGCTGATCGACACCCTGGGCGAGGAGCAGATGAGCAGCCATGCGCCGCTGCAGCGCCTGGGCGACGATGAGGATCTGAAAGGCATCACCTTGCTGTATGCCAGCGCGGCGGGCAAGCACATCACCGGCCAGTGGATGGCGGTGGACGGCGGCGTCAGCGCGCTGGTGGGCGGCTGACGGTCGGTGTGGAATGGGACTGTCGTCCAAGCGCGTAGGTGACAGCAATGTGCTCCGTGCGGGCGGCCAGCGCCGCTATGCTCGGGGACTTCCCCCGAATTTTTGGAGACTCTCCCTGTGTTGAGCTTTGGCGCCATCCCCATTCCCTTCGTCGAACATCTGGGTTTCACCCTGCACAAGATGGAAAACGGCGAGTCCGAGCTGCGCTACGAAGCCCAGTCCGACCACCTGAACACCTTTGGCGTGACCCATGGCGGCGCCAGCATGACCCTGCTGGACGTGACCATGGCCGTGGCGGCGCGCAGCCTGGAGAGCGACGACTTTGGCTGCGTCACCATCGAGATGAAGACCAGTTTCATGCAGCCGGCGCGCGGCCTGCTGGTGTCCAAGGGGCTGGTGCTGCACCGCACCAAGACCATGGCCTATTGCGAAGGCAAGGTCTACGACGGTGAAGGCCGCCTGTGCAGCCATGCCACCGGTACGTTCAAATACATGCCGCGGACCGTGCGCCCGGGCAGCAAGGATACAAAGGACACCGTGATCGCCACGGACTGAGCCCCAGCGCGCGCGGCGACCGCCCTGGGGCGGCGCGGCGGCGGGGTGTTGATTTTGCAAGGTAAGAAAGGCTGCGGCGCACCCGCATGGGCGCGTACGCAGCGAACACAACCGAAGGAGATGACATGCCCCGTAACCCACAGATCCTGCTGGACAACCGCCCCCAGGGCGAAGCCACGGTCGACAACTTCCGCCTGACGGAAGCCGACACCCCCGCCCTGGCCCCAGGCCAGGTGCTGGTGCGCCACCATTACCTGAGCCTGGACCCGTACATGCGCGGGCGCATGAACGACTCCAAGAGCTATGCGGCCCCCCAGCCCCTGGGGCAGGTGATGCAGGGCGGCACCGTGGGCGTGGTGGAGGAAAGCCGCCACCCGCGCTTTCAGCCCGGCGACAGCGTGGTCGGCATGGGTGGCTGGCAGACCTACAGCGTGGTGGACGGCGATGCGCCGGGCATGCTGCGCAAGGTGGACACGGCCCATGTGCCGCTGTCGTACTACCTGGGTGCCGTGGGCATGCCCGGGGTGACGGCCTGGTATGGCCTGGACCAGATCATTGCGCCCAAGGAGGGCGAGACCCTGGTGGTCAGCGCGGCCACCGGTGCCGTGGGCAGCGCGTTCGCGGCCCTGGCCCGGGCGCGAAAGTGCCGCGTGGTGGGCATTGCCGGTGGACCGGAGAAATGCGCCTACGCCGTCAAGGAGCTGGGCTTTGACCACTGCATCGACTACCGCGCCCACCCGGATGTGAAGTCCATGGCCGGTGCGCTGAAGGCGGCCTGCCCGGACGGTATCGACGGCTACTTTGAAAACGTGGGCGGCTACATCCTGGACGCCGTGCTGCTGCGCATGAACGCCTTCGGCCGCATTGCCCTGTGCGGGATGATCGCCGGCTACGACGGCCAGCCCCTGCCCATGGCCAATCCGGCGCTGATTCTGATCAACCGCCTGAAGGTGCAGGGCTTCATCGTCAGCGAGCACATGGGCATGTGGCCCAAGGCCCTGGCCGAGCTGTCGGATTTGGTGCAGATCGGCAAGCTGCGCCCACGCGAGTCGGTGGCGCAGGGCCTGGCGGCAGCGCCCGAAGCGTTCCTGGGCATGCTCAAGGGCAAGAACTTCGGCAAACAGCTGGTCAAACTGGTCTGAACCAGACCTTCCCCAGGCGCCCCCGGCAACGGCAGGCGCCTTTTTTCCGGGCGCACGGCGCCCGTGTGGCAGCCATAACAAGGAGACAGACAAGATGCTGAAAGACCTGCAAGGCAAGACGGCGGTGCTGACCGGTGCCGGTTCCGGCTTCGGGCTGGAATGCGTGCGCATCGGCGCGCGCGCCGGCATGCAGCTGGTGCTGGTGGATGTGCAGGCCGATGCGCTGGAGCGCGCGGCGGCCGAGGCCAGGGCGCTGGGGGCGGCCGACGTGCTGGCGCGGCGCGTGGACGTGTCCAGCGGCGAGGCCATGGCGGCGCTGGCGCAGGAGGTCAAGGAGCGTTTTGGTGCGCCGCATTTCGTGTTCAACAACGCGGGTGTGGGCGGCGGCGGTCTGGTGTGGGAGCAGACCGAGGCCGACTGGCAGTGGATTCTGGGCGTCAACCTGTGGGGCGTGATCCACGGGGTGCGCCTGTTCACGCCCATGATGCTGGAGGCGGCGCGCCAGGACCCGGACTGGCGCGGCCACATCGTCAACACCGCCAGCATGGCGGGCATGCTGGCGCCGCCGAACATGGCGGTCTACAACGTCAGCAAGCATGCCGTGGTGGCGCTGACCGAGACCCTGTACCAGGACCTGCGCCTGGTGACCGACCAGGTGCACTGCAGTCTGCTGTGCCCGTATTTCGTGCCCACCGGCATCGCTGACAGCGAACGCAACCGCCCCGCCGACATGAGCAATGCCGTGCTGACGGGCAGCCAGAAGGTGGCGCGCGCCATGTCGCAAAAAGCCGTCGGATCGGGCAAGGTCACGGCCACGCACATTGCTGAGAAGGTGTTTGCGGCCATGGCCGAGGACCAGTTCTACATCTTCAGCCACCCCCATGCCCTGGGCAATGTGCAGGCGCGGATGGAGGACATCCTGCAGCTGCGCAACCCGACCGATGCGTTTGCGGGCCGCCCCGAAGTCGGGCAGCAGCTGCGCGAGGCACTGCGCGGGGCGGCTGCGGCGGCGTAAGCCAGCGCACAGGCTGGTGGCAGCAATGCGGTCTGCGCCATGGCAGGGAACTTGCTGGCGACGGACTGCTCCCAACGATTGCATGGGCGTGCGGCAGCTTTCGCCGCCGCGCATGCAGGAATTGCCCTACATTTGTAGGCTTTACGAAACGTAAACATAAGGGGGCCAGAATGGCCCCTTTCTGATGATCGACCTCTCCCCCATGAAGACTGCCAACACTGCACGCCTGCGCCCGGCGCAGGCGCCTGCCTCCCGTGTGTCCCGTTCCAATTCACACGGTCCGCAACGTGCAGCGTCTGGAGGGTGGTGGTGTGCAGTGGGCGCGGCGCTGTTGCTGGCGGCCTGTTCCAAAGGCGGCGAGCCGGCGGCGCCGGCGGCCAAGCAGGCGGTGCAGGTGGGGGTGGTGACGCTGAAGCCGCAAAGCCAGCAGCTGGACGCCAGCCTGCCGGGCCGCACGCGGGCCTTTCTGACCGCGGAAGTGCGCCCCCAGGTCTCGGGCATCATCCAGAAGCGCCTGTTCACCGAAGGGGCGGTGGTCAAGCAAGGCCAGCCGCTGTACCAGATCGACGCGGCTTCGCTGCAGGCCACCGAGCGCAGTGCCGCGGCGGCCGTGGCCAAGGCCGAAGCCAGCCAGCGCACGCTGGCCGCCACTGCGCGCCGCAGTGCGGAGCTGGTGAAGATCGACGCCATCAGCCAGCAGGCCTATGAGGAAAGCCAGGCCGCTGCGCTCCAGGCACAGTCCGACGTGGCCGTGGCCAAGGCCAGCCTGGAGACGGCGCGCATCAACCTGAAATACAGCCGCATCGAGGCGCCCATCGGCGGACGCATTGCGCTGTCCGCCGTGACGCCGGGTGCGCTGGTGACGGCCAACCAGACCACGGCGCTGACGACCATCGTGCAGATGGACCCGATGTATGTGGACTTCACCCAGTCCAGTGCGGACGTGGTGCAGCTCAAGCGGGAGCTGGAGGCCGGCCGCTTTGCCAAGGTGGAGGGCGACAAGATCGCCGTGCGCATCAAGCTGGACGACGGCAGCGACTACCCGCACCAGGGCAAACTGGCGTTTGCCGGCGTGATCGTCAACGACACCACGGGCACGCTGACCCTGCGCGCCGTGGTCCCCAATCCCGAAGGCCTGCTGATGCCGGGCATGTATGTGCAGGCCCTGCTGCCCACGGCGCTGGCGCCGGATGCGCTGCTGGTGCCCCAGCAGGCGGTGACGCGCGACCTGACCGGTCGCCCCAGCGTGCTGGTGGCCAAGGAAGGCGATGTGCTGGAAAAGCGCGATGTGGAACTGGACCGCGCCGTCGGCAGCCAGTGGTTGCTGCAAAGCGGCCTGAAGGCCGGCGATCGCGTGGTGGTGGACGGGTTCCAGCGCACCAAGCCCGGTGACAAGGTCAAGCCCGTGGAAGTGGACATGCAGGCCAAGGCGGCCCGCAAGAGCACGCGCGGCGAGCCTCCGGTGCAGGCTGCGGCGGACGCACCCGCGGCCCAGCCTGCCGCCAAGTAAGACGGCGAGGCAGCGCACATGGCTCAGTTCTTCATCAACCGGCCCATCTTTGCATGGGTCATCGCCATCATCATCATGCTGGGAGGGGCCTTGTCGATCAAGACCCTGCCGCTGGAGCAGTACCCCGACATCGCACCGCCGCGCGTGACCATCGGCGCGCAGTACACCGGTGCCTCGGCCGAGACCGTGGAAAACTCGGTCACGCAGATCATCGAGCAGCAGATCAAGGGCATCGACAACATGCTCTACATGAGCTCGACGAGCAATGCGTCGGGACAGGCCCGCATCACCCTGACCTTTGCGCCCGGCACGGATGTGGACGTGGCCCAGGTGCAGGTGCAGAACAAGATCCAGGGGGCGATCAACCGCCTGCCGGATGCGGTGAAGACCCGCGGGGTGTTCATCAACAAGGGGGGCCAGGATTTTCTGGTGACCTACAGCTTCTACTCGCCCGACGAGGCCGTCACGGCCGTGGACATCGGCGACTACATCAACAGCAACCTGGTGGACATCATCGGCCGCATCGAGGGTGTGGGCGATATCAGTGTGTTCGGCACCAGCTATGCGCTGCGCATCTGGATGGACCCGGCCAAGCTGGAAAAGTATGCGCTGATGCCTTCGGATCTGGCCGCGGCGCTGAACGCCCAGAACGCCCAGGTCTCGGCCGGCCAGTTGGGTGCCCTGCCGGCGGTGCAGAACCAGCAGCTCAATGCCACCATCACGGCGCGCACCAAGCTCAAGACGGTGCAGGAGTTCGAGGCGATTGTGCTGAAGTCATCCACCGACGGCTCGGTGGTGACGATGAAGGATGTGGCACGCGTGGAGCTGGGTGCCGACAACCTGTCCATCCAGACCAAGCTCAACGGCATGCCCGGCGCTGGCATGGGTATCATCCTGGCCGACGGTGCCAACGCCATGGCGGTGTCGGATGCGGTGGCGGCCAAGCTGGCCGAGCTCAAGCCCTTCTTCCCGAACCGGATCGAGTACTTCGTCAGCTCGGACTCCACGCCGTTCGTGCGCGCCTCGATCAACGAAGTGATGCACGCACTGGGCGAGGCCATGGTGCTGGTGGTGATCGTGATGTTCATCTTCCTGCAGAACTTCCGCGCCACGCTGATCCCTGCGATTGCCGTGCCGGTGGTGCTGCTGGGCACTTTTGGCGTGCTGTCGATTGCGGGCTACTCCATCAACACCCTGACCATGTTCGCCATGGTGCTAGCCATTGGCCTGCTGGTGGACGATGCGATTGTGGTGGTGGAGAACGTGGAGCGGGTCATGCACGAGACCGGGCTTTCACCGAAGGAAGCCACGCGCCTGTCCATGAAGGAAATCACCTCGGCGTTGGTGGGCATCGGGGTGACGCTGTCGGCCGTGTTTGTGCCTATGGCCTTCTTTGGCGGCTCCACCGGCGTGATCTACCGCCAGTTCTCGATCACCATCGTGGCGGCCATGGGCCTGTCGGTGTTCGTGGCGCTGACCCTGACGCCGGCGCTGTGCGCCACCTTGCTCAAGGCGCCGGACCGCGCCCATGGCGATGGCCATGAACGCGCCATCCGCCCAGGTCTGCTGGGCATCAACGACCGGTTCTTCCGCTGGTTCAACCACCATTTCGATGCCACCGCCAACCGCTACCAGCGCACGGTGGCCTTCAGCCTGGGGCGCGCCAAGCGCATGATGCTGATCTTCCTGGCGGTGCTGCTGGGCGTGTGGCTGCTGATGGCCAAGCTGCCCACCTCGTTCCTGCCCGACGAAGACCAGGGCTTTGTCTACGTGAACGTGAACCTGCCCGCCGGGGCGTCCGATGCCCGCCTGCAGGAGGTGCTGGACGAGGTGCGCATGTACCTGGCCGACCAGCCCGATGTGATCAGCTTCAACCAGGTCTCGGGGCTCAACGGCGACCAGAGCTCGGCCCGCGGCTTCATCCGCCTCAAGCCCTGGAGCGCGCGTCCCTTGCCGTCGCAGTCTGCGGCCGCCTTTGCCAACCAGGCCACCCAGGACCTGTCCCGCATCCGCGATGCCCGCGTGCAGGTCATCCTGCCGCCGGCCGTGCGGGGGCTGGGCTCCAGCTCGGGTTACAACTTCATGCTCAAGGACGTGAACGCGGTGGGCCACGCAGCCTTGCTGGCAGCGCGTGACCAGGTGCTCAGCGAGATGCGCGCCAGCCCGCTGCTGACGGCCGTGCGCACCACCAACCTGGAAGATGCCACCGAACTGCGTGTGGATGTGGACGACCGCAAGGCCGCTGCACTGGGCCTGTCGTACAGCGATGTCAACAGCGTGCTGTCCAGCGCCATGGGCGGCACCTATGTGAACGACTTCCTGAACAACGGCCGCGTCAAGCGGGTCTACATCATGGGCGACGCGCCGCACCGCATGCTGCCGCAGGACATTGCCAAGTGGACCGTGCGCAACAAAAACGGTGAGATGGTGCCGTTCGGGGCCTTTTCCAGCAGCTACTGGGCCTATGGCTCGCCCCAGCTGCTGCGCTACAACGGCAGCCCTGCCTACGAGTTCGAAGGGCGTGCATCGCACGGCATCAGCTCGGGCACGGCCATGGAAACGGTGGAAGCCATTTTGCAGAAGCTGCCTGCCGGCATCACCTACGAGTGGACCGGTGCTTCCTTGCAGGAGCGCCAGTCCGGTGCGCAGGCGCCCATGCTGTATGCGATCTCCATCCTGTTCGTGTTCCTGTGCCTGGCTGCGCTGTATGAAAGCTGGACGGTGCCGCTGTCAGTGATGCTGGCCGTGCCGCTGGGCGTGATCGGCGCGCTGGCGGCGACCTATACGCGCGGTCTGACCAATGACGTGTACTTCCAGGTGGGCCTGCTGACCACGGTGGGCCTGGCGGCGAAGAACGCCATCCTGATCGTGGAGTTTGCGGTGCAGCTGCAGGAACAGGGCAAGAAGCTGTTCGATGCCACGGTGGAAGCCGTGCGCCTGCGCCTGCGCCCCATTCTGATGACTTCGCTGGCCTTCGGTTTCGGTGTGATCCCGCTGGCCATCGGCACCGGGGCCGGTGCGGGCGGCCGCAATGCCATCGGCACGGCAGTGCTGGGCGGCATGGTGGCGTCCACGGTGCTGGGCATCTTCCTGGTGCCGGTGTTCTTCCTGCTGGTCCGCAGCTGGTTCAAGAGCCGCTCGCGGCAAGACGACACGCCGGCCGTGAACGAGGAGAGCGCAGCATGAAGCGCCTGATGACGACAACTTCGACCGTGGCGGCCGCCACGGCCCTGACCGCGCTGCTGGCCGGCTGCAATCTGGCGCCGCGCTACCAGACGCCGCAGGGCGCCGTGCCCGACACCGTGACGGCCACGGCCGCCCCGGTGGTGGCCAGCGAGGCGGCGCTGCAGCAGGCCCAGGCCCTGCAGTGGCTGCAATCGGCGCCCTTGCGGGATGTGGTGGCGCTGGCGCTGACACACAACCGCGACCTGCGCGTGGCGATCGAAAACATCGAGAAAGCGCGTGCCCAGTACGGCATCACCCGGGCCGATCTGCTGCCCAGCGTGACCGCCCAGGCCCAGGGCAACCGGGCACGCACGGCGGCCGACCTGAGCAGCACCGGCGCGAGCACCACGACCACGCAGTACACCGCCCAGCTGGGTTTTGCCAGCTACGAGGTGGACCTGTGGGGCCGCATCCGCAACCTGAACGACGCGGCGCTGCAGCAGTTCCTGCAGAGCCAGGACAACCAGCGCAATGTGCAGCTGGGCCTGGTGGCCGATGTGGCCACGGCCTGGCTGACCCTGGCGGCCGACCAGGCCCGTCTGCAGCTGGCGCAGGACACGCTGGCCAGCCGCGAGAAAGCCTTTGCGCTGACCCAGCGCATGCACCAGATCGGCTCGACCTCGGGCCTGGTGCTGGCGCAGAACCAGACCACGGTGGACACCGCACGGGGTGATGTGGCCAGCTACACCGCCCAGGTGGAGCGCGACCGCAATGCGCTGCAGCTGCTGGTGGGCGGTCCGGTGCCGCAGAACCTGCTGCCCACGGCCCGGACGCTGGCCGGTGGTGCGGACAGCGCGGCCTTGCTGCCGGTGCCCGCGCCGCTGCCGTCCAGCGTGCTGCTGCAGCGCCCGGACATCCAGGCGGCGGAACACAATCTGCGCGCCATGAACGCCAACATCGGTGCGGCGCGTGCGGCGCTGTTCCCCAGCATCAGCCTGACGGCCAGCGTGGGCACGGGCAGCCGCGAGCTGGATGCGCTGTTCGGCAGTGGCAACCGCACCTGGAGCTTTGTGCCGCTGGTGAAGCTGCCGATCTTCGACGGCGGGCGCAACCGCGCCAATATCGAGGTGGCCGAAAGCAACCAGCGCATTGCCGTCAGCCAGTACGAGAAGGCCGTGCAGACGGCCTTCAAGGAAACGGCTGATGTGCTGGCCGACCGGGCCCAGTGGGGCAACCGCCTGGATGCCCAGACCAGCATGGTGGCCAATACGCAAAAGGCGTTCGATCTGTCGGATGCGCGCTTCAAGGCGGGCGTGGACAACTACCTGACGGTGCTGGATGCGCAGCGCAGCCTGTACACCGCGCAGCAGACGCTGATCGGGCTGCGCTTGTCGGAGCAGCTCAACCGCGTGACCTTGTGGAAGGTGCTGGGCGGCGAACAACCGGGTGCTGCGCCCACTGGTGCAGCCGCGTCCTGACGCGCAGCGCCACCCCGGGCCGGATCCCGGCCAGAGGGGGCTTTTGACACACGTGACAGCGCCTGCGGGCGCTGTTTTTGTTGGAGGCAGCTTTCAGTCGCACCGCTACACAGCCGGGCGGCCGACGTGGCTGCTGGGCAGACCGGATACGCGGCGCTAGCGGGGCAGGGCTTCAGCCGCCGGCAGCCGGTTTGCGGCGGCCGGACGTGCTGCGCTTCGGGGTGCAGTCGAACAGCAGGCCCACCTGCAGGCGGAACAGCAGGCCGGCGTCCAGCGGCATCTGCGGGTGCAGCACGGTGTTGTTCATCATGGCGTGCCACAGCGGACCCAGCAGCAGTTCGGGGTGGTCCTGCAGCGCCGGCTCCTTCAATTCGCCACGCGACTGGGCCAGCTCGGCCAGATCGCGGATGCGGGCCACCAGTGGATCGTGGGCGGTACGGCGGTACATCTGCGCCAGCTGGGGGAATTCCAGCCCTTCGGCGATCACCAGGCGTGCGGTGGCGGAGCGGCCGCTGCTGTCGATCACGTCCATGGCCGGGGCCACGGCGCGCAGCAAAAAGGCGCCCACGCTTTCGTTTTCCTGCATGGGACTGGACTGCAGCGCCAGCGTGGCCGAGGCGATGTGCCGCTGCATCACGGCTTCGAACAGCGCCTCCTTGGTGTCGAAATAACGGAACAGCGTAACCTTGGACAGGCCGGCGCGGCGGGCCACCGACGCGGTAGTGCCCCGGGCGTAGCCATGTTCCAGAAATTCGGCAAACGCCGCATCGATGATGGACAGGCGTGTGGCTTCGGTTTTTTGGGGGCTGGGGCCGCGCGGGGTGCGGCGGCGGGGGGCGGCGGCATCGCCGGAGGAGGAGGCACAGGTGCGGGGCTGTGCGGCGACAGGGGGGCGCGCGGTCATCGGAGAGTGGGGGCTTATGCCCGGTTTAGGCATGCGGGGGTAAAGAGGCAAATGTTCTTGGTCGCGCATGATGGCATAAGTGTCAAAATGCAACCTTACGTCTTGCTTTTAATAAAATCGCCCAAGTCTTGTCCCATGTCGAAGACGGTCCGGAAAAAAACTGGCAGGGCCAGCGCCAACGCCCGCCGGCCTGCAGCCTCTCCTCGCATCCGAGGGGGCCGTCCATTCCCTTTCACACCACCGGTCGTCCCCATCAGATTTATGCCATGCCGGCGCCTCCAAGAGGCGTTGGGCCATGGCGCCCCCCTTGCGTGCGCGCCTGTGCGGGAGGGGAAAGGGCAGGGGCTGCCAAAGAAAAGCCCGCATGGTGCGGGCTTGCTTGCTATCTACGATCTATCGCAGCGTTTAGCTGCGGCAGTAGTCTTTGGCCGCTTCGTCCACGACGCACAGCAATTGATTGGCATTGGCCAGAATGAGCCCAGACTCCGCACCCGAAAAAGCCCCGAACGAGTAGTTGCCAAATGAAATGCGCAATTCAGGGAGTCTGACGGTGAACTGGCCTTCGATGCACTCCGGTTTTTCAAAGTGAAGAGTGACCGAAATCAGCGGGAGGTTCGGGTAACTGAACTTGAGAAGGAACGATGCGTAATCGTGGTTGGTTCCAGGGTCGGCCGTAATGACTGCGTCGCTGTATCTGAATGCGCTGGAGCCATCCAGGTTGACGGCAAGTGCTTTCTGGAGATGACCCAAAAGTCCCTTCAAGGTTTTGACGTGGTGTTCCATGTGGGCAATCCGCTGGTGAGTGAAGAGACATCCTATTGCCAATTGCCTTCAGGCTCTACCGCAGGGCGAGCCTGTTGCAAAAAAAGCGGCCCACCGAGGGAGACGGGTCTGCATCACAGCGCCGATTTCGACTCCGGCGGCGTGGCTGGCCAGCCGCAGCTTCCTCGCCATTTGCACGGCACAGGTGACGGAGCAGGCGTGGGTGCTGTTACTGGCGCTGCCTGTGGCGCGGTTGCTACTGAGACGGCTGTGGCTGCGCCGCCACCAGCGCCTGGGCCAGCAGCGCAATGGAGCGCGGTGCGCAGCCTTCGGCGTCGTTGCTGATGGTGACGAACGCGGGCTGGCCCGCACCGGTGATGCCGGCAATCGTCGCGGCCAGCACGCTGCGGGTGTGCAGGTCTTCGGAGCGGATTTCGTTGAAGGGGTCGTGCTTTTTCTGGGCGTCCGGGTAGCCGTAGGCGCCAAAGCAGCGGTTCAGGCTCCAGCGGCAGACCAGGGGGCCGGGCCACAGCGCGCGCAGCAGGGGCAGCTGGGCTTCGATGGGCGGCATCTTGCCGTGCAGGCCCAGGCAGTAGGTGCAGCCGTGGGCCTTCAGCACCCGGGCCAGCTCCGGGGTCAGCAGCTCGGGGTCGCGCACCTCCACGGCCACAATCACCTGCGGGTGGGCCGCCAGGGCCAGGCGCACTGCGGCCAGCATCTGCGCCAGCCGCTCCAGCAGCGCGCCGCTGCGGCGCAGCCAGTCCCAGGGCAGGGGGCTGAGCTGAAACACCAGCACGCCCAGCTTGCCTGCCAGGCCGTCCAGCGCGGGCTGGACGAACTGCTGCACGGCCAGCTCCGGCGCCAGAAACACCGGGTTGGGCGACTGGCCCTTGCCGTCCTCGCTGCGCACCTGGGCATCGGTCACCACATTCGGGCACTTGACCAGAAAGCGGAAGTCCGCCGGCACCTGCACGGCCATCTGCGCGTACTGCTCGGTGGTCAGTGGCCGCCAGAAGCTGCGGTCCACGCTGACGGTGCGCAGCAGCGGGTGCTGGCCATAGGCGGTGAGGCCTTTTTTGGACAGGGTGCTGGCGTCGTACACGCCGTCCCACACCAGGCCGTCCCAGCCAGGGTAGGACCAGGTGGACACGCCCATGCGCAGGCCCGCAGGTAGTTGTGCCGCCAGGGCGCGCCAGGCTTCACCGTCCGGCGCGGGCAGCACGCCGCGCGCGGCCTTGCGGGGCGCCGCAGGCGCAGCGGGCGTGGAGGCAGCGGGGGAGGGGGCTGCCGCTGGGAGGGGCGGTGGTGCGGGCGGGGCCCCAAACAAATCGTCTTGCATGCCGTCTTGCAGAAATGGCCTGTGGACTGTAGCGGGATTCACAAGCCCGCAAACAGGCTGCCCTCATCCAGCAGGGCATGGGCAATCTCGGGGCGCTGCTCCATGCAGCGGCGCACGGCTTCGGGCAGGGCCTTGCGGGTTTTGCGGCACAGGCCGGGCATGGGGACCAGCTCGATCTCCAGCCCGCGCAGGCCTTGCGTGCCCTGGCGGCCGGGGGCGATGTGCAGCTGCAGGCCCAGCTGGTCGGCCATGCGCTGCTGCAGCTGGCGCAGCTCGGCCAGGGTCCGGGCCTGTTCCAGCCGCTCGGCCAGCTTGGCTTCCTCTTCCCGCGTCAGCAGCAGGATGCGGTGGTCGCCCTGGCCCGATTCCAGCAGCGCCGCATGCCCGCAGATGCAGGCCCCGGGCGGGCAGGGTACGCGCAGGGGGAACAGCTGCAGAGTCTGGAAGGGCGGCCGGGGGGCGGGCATGGCTGCATTCTAGAAAGGCGCGGCGGGCCGTCGATCCGTATTTGCATTCGGTCACAGCCTGGGCGGCGCGGGGACGGCGGTGGGCCCGGATGCTTGTGGCACACTCGTTTGTTTCCCAATTACAGCGCCATGGGGCGCCCGATTGCATGCAAAAGATCATTGGCCAGATTGCCCAGGAACTGAATGTCAAGCCGCAGCAGGTGAGCGCGGCGGTGGAACTGCTCGACGGCGGCGCCACGGTTCCGTTCGTGGCGCGTTACCGCAAGGAGGTCACGGGCGGCCTGGACGATACCCAGCTGCGCACACTGGACGAGCGCCTGACCTATCTGCGCGAGCTGGAAGACCGCCGCGAGACCGTGCTCAAGGCCATCGATGAGCAGGGCAAGCTGACCGATGTGCTGCGTCTGGCCATTGCCCAGGCGCCGACCAAGCAGGAGCTGGAAGACATTTACCTGCCTTTCAAGCAAAAGCGCCGCACCAAGGGCCAGATTGCCAGGGAGTTCGGCATCGAGCCGCTGGCCGACAAGCTGTTTGCCGATCCCACGCTGGACCCGCACAAGGAGGCCGAGGCCTTCTGCCAGCCCGCGACCACGCTGGACGATGGCAAGCCCGGTCCCGATTTCTCGACCACCTTCGCGGTGCTGGATGGGGTGCGCGACATCCTGTCCGAACGCTGGGCCGAAGACCCGACCCTGGTGCAGAAGCTGCGCGAATGGCTGTGGGCGGAAGGTCTGCTGCGCTCCAAGAAGGTGGAGAGCAAGAACGAGGACGACCCGGAGGTTGCCAAGTTCCGCGACTATTTCGACTACGACGAGCCCATTGGCCGCGTGCCCTCGCACCGTGCGCTGGCCGTGTTCCGGGGCCGGGCCCTGGAAGTGCTGGAAGCCAAGCTGGTGCAGCCGGTGGAGCCGGAACCCGGCCAACCCAGCCTGGCCGAAGGCCGGATTGCCCTGCACCTGGGCTGGAGCCATGCCAAGCGCGCGTCCGATGATCTGCTGCGCAAGTGCGTGGCCTGGACCTGGCGCGTCAAGCTGAGCCTGTCGACCGAGCGCGACCTGTTCAGCCGCCTGCGCGAAGACGCGGAAAAAGTGGCCATCAAGGTGTTTGGCGACAACCTGCGCGATCTGCTGCTGGCCGCCCCGGCGGGCCAGCGCACCGTGATCGGCCTGGACCCGGGCATCCGCACCGGCGTCAAGGTGGCCGTGGTCGACAGCACCGGCAAGCTGGTGGACACCACCACCATCTACCCGCACGAGCCGCGCCGTGACTGGGACGGTTCGCTGGCGGTGCTGGCGCGCCTGGTGGAAAAGCATGGCGTGAACCTGATTGCCATTGGCAACGGCACGGCCAGCCGGGAAACCGACAAGCTGGCGGCCGATCTGATCAAGATCGCCGCCAAGGCCGACAAGGCCATCGAGAAGGTGGTGGTCAGCGAAGCCGGTGCCTCGGTGTATTCGGCCAGCGAGTTTGCGGCGCTGGAGATGCCCGATGTGGACGTGAGCCTGCGCGGCGCGGCCTCGATTGCGCGCCGCCTGCAGGATCCGCTGGCCGAGCTGGTGAAGATCGACCCCAAGAGCATCGGTGTGGGCCAGTACCAGCACGATGTGAACCAGAGCGAGCTGGCCCGCCAGCTGGACGCCGTGGTGGAAGACTGCGTGAACTCCGTGGGCGTGGACCTGAACACCGCGTCGGCCCCGTTGCTCAGCCGCGTATCGGGCCTGTCGGGCGCGGTCGCCAAGTCGGTGGTGCGCTGGCGCGATGCCAATGGCTCGTTCCAGAACCGCAAGCAGCTGATGGAGGTGGCCGGCCTGGGCGCCAAGACCTTCGAGCAGGCGGCCGGTTTCCTGCGCATCCGCGGTGGCGACAACCCGCTGGACATCACCGGCGTGCACCCCGAGACCTATGCCGTGGTGGAGCAGATCATTGTGGCCACAGGCAAGCCGGTGGACCAGATCATGGGCCGCGCCGAGGTGCTCAAGGCCCTCCGGCCCGAGCAGTTCGCCAGCGAGAAGTTCGGTGCCGTGACCATCAAGGACATTCTGGGTGAGCTGGAAAAGCCCGGCCGCGATCCGCGCCCCGACTTTGTGGTGGCGCGCTTCAACGACGGGGTGGAGGACATCAAGGACCTGAAGGAAGGCATGACGCTGGAAGGCACGGTAAGCAACGTGGCCCAGTTCGGCGCCTTTGTGGACCTGGGCGTGCACCAGGACGGCCTGGTCCACGTGAGTCAGATGAGCCACAAGTTCGTGGAGGATGCGCGCGAGGTCGTCAAGACCGGCCAGATCGTCAAGGTCAAGGTGCTGGAAGTGGACGTGGCCCGCAAGCGCATCAGCCTGAGCATGAAGCTGGACGCCGCACCGGCACGCCGCGACGGCCCCCGCGACAACCGCTTTGAAAGTGCCGGCCGTGGCAACAGCCAGGGTGGCAACCGGGGCGGCTATGCCCAGCCCCAGCGCGGCAACCAGCCGGAGCAGCAGAACGCCATGGCATCGGCTTTTGCCAAGCTGCAGGGCCTGAAGAAATAAGCCCAGCGCAGGCCGAAAGCGACCACGTGGCCGCAAGGCCGTGTGGCGCTACCCGGAAAAAGCGGCCCAGTGGGCCGCTTTTTTCATGGTCTGACAGTCCGCGGCTGCCGGGGTGCGCGCAGCGTGTTCAGTTGCGCCACCTGGGGGCGATGTAATCCCACAGCGGGGTAGGGTCGCGGGTCAGGCTGGTGGGGGCGGTCGGTGCCGTCAGCGGGATGGCGCCATCCTGGGTGACATCCATGTAGGCGAGCTGCTGCATCCACCCGATATCGATACCGCCGGCGGGCGTGGGGCGGGAATAGATCAGGGCCAGCATGCGCTTGGCCGGCTCGCTGCCCATGTCGGAGGCGCGCTTGTACAGCCGGATTGCTTCGGTGTAGTTGGCGGGCACGCCTTCGCCGCGGTGGTAGACCCGGGCCTGCTTGAAGGTCTGCCAGGCGCCACCAGCCTGGCCGGCATTGCCGGACGGGCGTGACTTGAAGGTGCCTTTCTGGTCGCTGAGCACGTTCAGATTGTGTTTGGCCGCTTGCGAGCTTTTGGCGGCGCTGCGGAACTGTTCCATGGCTTCATTGGTCTTGCCCTGGGCGGCCAGTTCCATGCCCAGTTCCACCCGGGCATTGGGATCGCCGGCCTCCGCCGCCTGGCGCAACAGCTGCTGTTTGCGCCCGGCCGTGTTGATGCCTTCACGCCGGGCGGTGGACGGCACGGCCTCATCCAGTGGCGCCACATCGTCGAGCAGCAGCCATTCCAGATAGGCGGCGCGGCCCGGGGCGGTCTTGCGCAGTGCCTGGATCCATTGCCGTGCGGCCTCGGGCTCGGGGCGCTGGCCGCAACCGTCGATGGCGCACCAGGCCAGGCCGGCGGCTGCCAGGGGGTGGCCCAGTGCCTGGGCACGCTCAAAGCTTTGCTGGGCCTGCACCGGTTGCAGGGGCGTGTGCAGCCCATGCAGCTGCAGCAGCCCCCATTGCCAGGCCGCTTCGCGCTGGGCGCGGATGCTGGCCTCGGTGCGCTCGCCCTTGGGCAGCGGTGCCGTGGCCTGTGCCTGCAGCTGCTGGATGGCGGTGGATTTGCCGAGCTGGTCGGCCTCCAGCTGCACGGCGGGGCGGCGGCCGCGCAGCTGGTCCGCATCGATGCGGGGCGGCGTCTGCGCTTCCTGGAAGGTGATGGTGGGGCTGGGGCTTTGGCGCGGCTGTGCGAATCCGTGGCTGCACAGCAGGGTGAGCCCCAGCAGTGCGCAGAGCCTGGAAGGGGTCCAGACCCTGCCACCGACGGGCTGTCCATGGGCGGTGGGTGCAAGGCGCATGGCGGTCTTTCAGTTGCCGGGGGCGGTGGGGCGCTTGGGCGTGACCTCCCATTGCAGCTGGGCCAGGCCGATGGTGGAGCCGGTTCCGGCTGCCTCACGCATCTGTGCGGCAATCTGCTCCATGCTGGTGATGCCGGGCAGCGGCTGGAAGGCCGGTTTCTGCAGCGATGCCGGCAATTGCGTGCTGACGTTTTTGTCGCTGGCAAAGCAGCCCACGGTTTCCTGGCCCGGCAGGCCGGCATCCATCACAAAACCGGGGGTGGGACTCATCCAGTCCGGAATGCGCACCGCCTGGTTGCCTGGCACCCAGCCGGACTTGTTGGTGGCATTGGGCAGGATGCGGATGACTTCGTTGCGCGCATTGCGCATGTAGCAGGACAGATAGGAGGAGCGGGAGACGGTGGCGGACAGGAAGATCTGTTCGCCCTGCTCGAACCCGGAGCGGCCCAGCATGATGTTTTCCACCTGCAGGTCCACTTCGGGCGGCTGGCCTTGCTTGTCGGTGGTGGTGGCGGCGGCCGTGGCGGTGTTGGTTGCTGCCGTTTCCCAGCCGATGCGCTGCAGGTGGCCATCGGGTGACAGGGTGACGAAATTGCGCAGGCTGCGCTCATAGGTGGGGAAGTCCACCACGCCGGTGACGACCATGCGTTCATCGGTCTGAAAGCGTGCCAGTGCCGTGTGCATGGTGGCGTCGTCCGGGTTTTCCGTGAGAAGATAGCCGCGGCGCAGCAGGGAGCGGCGCACCAGCTGGCCCCGTGTGGCCGGGCTGGCATCTTCATACCATTCGCGCATCTGGCGCATGAATTCCGGGTGGGTCTGCTCCAGCGTCAGGCATTGCCAGTAGGGGACACGCGCCCATTTGCCCAGCAGCTCGATCATGGCCAGCTCCACCAGGGTGCGGATGGCCGGGCCCGAGCCCTGGGTGTAGTCACGGCCCACATTGAACTGCACGCCGTAGTTGCCGATGCGGCCCGACAGGTCCAGGCCCTGACCGCCGCTGCCGATGACGATTTCATTGGCCGAGTCCAGGCCGGGAATGATGGTGCGGCTGCGGAAATCGCCCAGGTGCAGTTCCATGCCGATGACCGAGGAACGGCGGCTCTGGCTGTAGCCGGTTTCCAGGCGGGAGGCCGAGGTGCCCATATCGACGTTGTTGGCGATGACCTGCTGGTCCACAAAGGCCACGGCACCGGACACGTAGAGCGCGGGGCGCTGCAGGCGGATCTGGTTGTTGTTCAGCAGCAGGGTGGTCAGGTTCTGCACCGTATCCTGCTGCGCGATATTGACTTCATAGTCCACAAAGCGGAAGGCATTGCTGACGCGCGACATCTGCGACAGCGCCGTGACGATCATTTCCTTGGTGGCTACGGCAATCTTGCCGGAGTAGTCGGGGATGGACTTGCTGGTGATCAGCACGGTGCTCATGCCTGTTTCGCGGAACAGGTGGTCCATGCACATCAGCGAATCGGAGAAACTGGAGATCGACCGCGTGGGGCGCACGACCGGCCGGTTGATTTCGTTGGCCTGCGCGTGGTAGCCCGCATCCTTGGCCGGATTCATGGGCGCACAGCCTGTCAGCAGGCCTGCTGCGCTGAGCAGGCTGGTGACGGCGAGCAGGCGAGGACGACACAGGTTCCTGGGTGCGAAGGTGGTGCGCATGATTCCCTCTCGATGTTTTCCTAGTGGCCGCCCTGGTGCCCGGGCGCTTCTTTGCTTCAGCGGCAAATGTTCACCAAATCACCACGCAACACCACGATCTGCTGCTGTCCGTTACCCGTGCGGGTGGCGCCTGTGGCATTGGTGTTGCTGCCCACATCCTGGATGCAGGTCTTGCGGTTGGCCTGTGCACCGACGATGCGGTTCACATCGCCATCGGTGTAGATGCCGCTGGTCTGGTCGTTGAAGGTCTGGGCTTCGTAGCGTGCGATCTTGGCGCGCAGGTGCATGGGCACGCCGTCCGCATCGCTGCCCAGACCCTGGGGCTTGGTGGTGCTGCCCGTGGGCAGCTGCAGATGTTCCACCGGGTTCTGCAACTGGATGGTGTCTTCGCCAGGCGCTGCCATCGTGAGTCCGGTCACGCCAAGGCAGCTGGCCATCACGAGGCTGCGCAAAAGAGGGGAAGCAGGCATGGGAACCTCCGGGAGGCGATGAGGGGGAAGGGCGTGGAGTCAGCCGGGTGGTGGCTCCACGCACTGACAGCCGTCTGCCGCAACCGGGGTTGCGGCAGGGCCTGGCCTTACTGGCAGGTCTGGCAGCCGTTGTTGGTGGAGATGTTCTGCACCGCCGACGAGCCGCTGGAAGCGTGGTTCATCACGGCCGAGCCCTTCAGCGCCACCACCTGGGTCAGCTGCTTGGCGATGTCGACCTTGCCCACGTTGGTGGCCAGGTTCTGGCGTGCATCGCCGCCCGATTCAGCCTTGTTGCCGATGTAGGACAGCTTGCCGAACGTCATCTGCGTCAGCGCGGCACCCACGTTCACGTTGCCGGTGTTGGACGAGATGTTCTGGCGGGCATCGCCACCGGATGAGGCCTTGTTGCTGACAGCGCTCCAGCTCAGCGACGTCACTTGCACGGTCTTGCCGTCCAGGTAGATGGCGGGACCGGTGTCCTTGTCATCGTCGTGGCCGCCGGGGTAACCGGGCTTGCCAGCGAAGGCAGAGGCGGCGAGCAGGCTCAGAGAAACGACTGCGATTACTTTTTTCATGGTTGCGCTCCTAGAAGATTTCGTGACGTCCATCCGTTGACTCGCAGAGCCCATCTCTGCGGGTCGGCCTGTGGGTGCTGGTCCGCGTGGTTGGCAACACTTGCTGGCCTGGTTGAAAGTGTCCGTTTGCGTGCTTTGACAACCAATCCCGTAAATTTGGTAAGTGGGTACTACGTCTGCACACCTCCGGGAAAACGCGTGCTTTCCGAGTGCGGTGGCAATGGGGTCGAGGCATCTGCTGACAGGCGGGAAGCGGGAAACGCGGTAAAAAATTAGGTAGTGACGACATGTAAGCATTGAAAGACAGTGATGGAGGGCGCACCGTGATGCACACCGAACAAGAAGCTCCGTATGTTTGCGACGCTGCACTGCTTTCGGCGGGCAGTGCCGGTGCTGTGGACAGGTCGTTGTGGCCCGATTTCATGGTGGGCCAGAGTGAAAGACCGGTGCGTGTCCTGCTGGTGGACGACGACGCGCACATCCGCAGCGTGGTGGGGCGGGAGCTGATGGGGGATCCGCGCGTGTTGCTGGTCGGGCAGGCCTCCAGCGTCAAGGAAGCCCGGCGCCTCATGCGGGCGGAGGTTTTCGATGTGCTGCTGGCCGATCTGAACCTGGAAGACGGCACCGGCTTTGACCTGATGGGCCTGCAGCGTGCGCTGCGCCCTGCGGCGGAGACGGTCATCATCTCGGTGATGGAAGGGGATACGCAGCTGCTGCGCGCGATCGAGCAGGGCGCGGCCGGCTATCTGGTCAAGCACTCCTGGTTTGGCAGCTATGTGCAGGCGGTGCTGCAGGTGGCCAATGGCGGCGCGTCCATCACGCCGCACCTGGCTCGACGGCTGTTGCAGCGGTTGCGCAGCAACTGCGGGGAGCGCGACGCCAAGGCCTGTGTGCCGGAAAAACTCTCCGAGCGCGAGCGCGACATCCTGCGCCACGTGGCCAATGGCTATACCAGCCAGGAAATCTCGCAAAGGCTGGAAATTGCGCTGCTGACCGTCAACACCCATGTGCGCAACATCTACCGCAAGCTACAGGTGCGCAGCCGGGCGCAGGCGGTGCGTGCGGCCTTGACGCAGGGGCTGCTGTAGCGGCCGAAGCCGGAATGCCGCGGCGTCACCAGCGCAGGTCACAGCGCCACCCCGCCTGGATGCTGGGGGCGGGCACGGCCCTGTGGCTGCTGGAGATTGCCGCCATCCTGTACTGGCACCTGGGGGCGGCATCGCCGGATGCCCTGTACGAATGGCAGAACTGGGCCGTGATCGTGGTGTTGCACCTGCTCACCGCCACCTGGTTCGGGCTGATGTGGCCCAAGGTGCTGCGCTGGCGCCGCCGCAGCAGCCTGCGGGTTTCGCCCGAAGTGCGGGCCGAGCGCGAACGCATTGCCCAGGACCTGCACGATGGTGCAGGCAGCCACCTGTCCGGGGCCCTGGCGCTGCTGGAGACCCCGCAGCCGAATCTGGCGCAGGTGCGGCGCGCCGTGGAACACGCCATGTTTGCGCTGCGCGTGGAGATGGAAGCACTGGACGACGCGGACGCCTCGCTGATCGAACGCCTGGCCTCCATGCGCTGGCGTCTGCAGCCGCTGCTGAGCGAACGTGGCATGGTCATGCAGTGGAACATGCCGATGGACGAGGCGGACACCAGCCCGCGTGCGGAAAAAGGGCTGCAGCTGGCGCTGCTGGCGCAAGAGGCCGTGAGCAATGCCTTGCAGCATTCCAAGGGGACCTGCCTGCGCGTGGAGCTGCAGGCTGTGCCCGCCGGTTCCTGGACCCTGGAGGTGGCGGACGACGGCTGCGGCATGGAAGGCACGCCCGTGCAGCGTGGAGGCCCGCAGCAATCGCAGCGCGGCTGGGGGATGGACGGCATGCGGGCCCGTGCCCAGCGCATGGGGGCGCAGTTCAATCTGGATACCCGCCCCGGCCAGGGCACCTGCGTGCGGGTGGTGGTGCCCGCCGACGCCATTTCTTGATCTGTGGTCAATGAGTTTGTGTAGAAATGTAAAGAGTGCGGCTATGCTTGCGGCAGTCCGCACTTTCCCTTCACTTTCTGCATGCAGACCACCGAAGACCTTGCCTTGCCCTGCCAGCCGCGGGTTGTGGCCTTGCTGCTGAGCGAGTTGCTCAGCGACATGCCCAATCTGCGCCGCGTCAACCAGCTGTTTGGCTGCGACCCGGTGCTGGCCGCCAAGCTGCTGGCGCTGGCCAATTCGCCGGTGCACCAGATGGCAGGCATGGTGCGCGGCATCCCCCAGGCGCTGGCCTTGCTGGGGGTGTCGCATCTGCGCATGCTGGTCAATGGTGCACAGAAAGGCATGGCGGTGCGGGTGGTGCCGGGCATGGCGCTGGAGCCGTTCTGGCGGTACAGCCTGATGACGGCCAAGCTGGCGCGCTCCCTGGCGGGCATGGCCCACATGGACGGCAGCGCCGCCTACGCCGCCGGGCTGCTGCACGGCATGGGGCAACTGATGCTGCACCACACCCAGTCGGTGGCGACCGCGCCGCTGGACGAGGCCATGGACATCTGGGACCCGCGCCGCGCCCGCATGGAGGAGCGGCACTGGGGGCACTGCGCCACGCACACCACGGCGGCGCTGCTCAAGCAGTGGCGTCTGCCGCGCGAGCTGGTGGACAGCTTGCAGTGCATGGAAAATCCGCTGGCCTTTGACCAGTTCGAGCCCATGGCCGGCGTGCTGCACCTGGCGGTGTGGCGTATCCGCACCCAGGCCGCCCAATGGGACGAGCGCAGCACCGCACTGTCCTTTCCCTCCGAGGTGGGTGTGGCCATGGGGCTGGACATGGATGTGGTGATGCAGCAGGACACCTCCCGCTGGATGCATTCCGGTTTTTGAGCGGCACGCTGTAGCCCCGCAGCTCCGCCCCTGCGTCCCTGCTGGAGAGGCCTGCGCACGGCCAGCCCGCCAGCGGGCGACAGGCAGCCCCGGAGCCATGCCGGTATGGCAATCGGCGCCCTGTGTGTGGCAAACCCCTAAAGTGATAGCTGCTGGTGTCGCTGTGGATTGTGTCAACGGCCAAAAAGCCTTGAAATGGACGGACCACAGTCGGGCAACCGGCTGACAGCAGCGGCCCGCCGGTCGCAGTGCAATTCCAGTCTCACCGTCCTTGTCTGCCGAATCTCCCATGCCCGAGCACGTTGCCCCGCCATCTTCTGCCGCCGATGTCCCCCCGGGGCTGCACCGCATGGCGCGCGACCCGTCTGCGGCGCGTGCTGCGCGCTGGCGCAACGAGGAGACCCTGCCGCACGGCACGGCCCATGCGTTGGGGGCCGTGGCGGCCATGTTGCCGGCGCTGCGCCTGCTGGTGGGCCTGCTGATTGCCGCGCTGGTGATTGCGGCCCTGTACTTCGGGCGGGACATTCTGATTCCGCTGGCCCTGGCCGTGCTGCTGGGTTTTCTGCTGGACCCGGCGGTCAGCCGCATCAAACGCTGGGGCCTGCCGCGCATGGCGGCCACCTTGCTGGTGGTGGCGATTGCGCTGGGCGGCCTGGGGGGCATGGGCGCCTACCTGACCAACCAGGTCAGCGAGCTCAGCGCCGACCTGCCCACCTACCAGAGCACCATCCGCAAGAAGCTGCGCAATCTGCGCAACCTGGTCAAAGGCCCCAGCATGTGGGACGGAGCAATCAAGACCTATGACACGGTGGAAAAGGAGATCGCCGTGGCCGCCGGCCCGCCGGAGCGGGTGCAGAAGGTGGAGATCCAGCGCCCGGACGGCCGCTCCTGGGAGCAGGTGCTGGGCTGGCTGGCCAAGATCAGCGCCCCGATTGCCACGGCCGGCATCGTGCTGCTGTTTGTGATTCTGATCCTGCTGGACCGCGATGGCCTGCGCGACCGATTGCTGCGGCTGATGGGGGGCAATCTGCATGTGGCCACGGATGCGCTGGACGAGGCATCCGAGCGCATCGGCAGCTACCTGCGCATGCAGTTCATCGTCAACGTCACCTACGGCTTTCCCATGGCCGTGGGCCTGTGGTTCATCGGCGTGCCCGGGGCGGTGCTGTGGGGGGTGCTGGCCACGGTGATGCGCTTTGTGCCCTACGTGGGGCCCATGATCTCGGCCATCTTCCCGCTGGCGCTGGCCTTTGCCGTGGCCCCGGGCTGGGAGATGCTGCTGTGGACGCTGGGCCTGATCCTGCTGCTGGAGCTCCTGAGCAACAACGTCATCGAGCCCTGGCTCTATGGCAGCAGCACCGGCCTGTCCACGCTGTCCATCATTCTGGCCGCCACGTTCTGGACGGCGCTGTGGGGGCCCATCGGGCTGATTCTGTCCACACCGCTCACGGTCTGCCTGCTGGTGCTGGGGCGCTACATCCCGTCGCTGCAGTTCATGGAAGTGCTGCTGGGCAGCGAGCCGGTGCTGGATCTGCCCCACCGCCTGTACCAGCGCCTGCTGGCCGACGATGTGGAAGAGGCCGTGGACCTGGCCGTCCACACCATCGAGGCGGCCATGCCGGAGCGGCCCCAATCCAGCCAGCACAGCCCGGCCACCCGGGCCGCCGACCGCGCCACGGCGGTGCAGGGCTTCTACGACAGCGGCGGCATTTCCACGCTGCGCCTGGTCAGCAACCACTATGCCGATGTCGCCACGGCCGAGCACCGGCTGCGCCTGTCTTCCGGCCTGGACGAGCTGCTGGAGGAGCTGTACGAAGCCTTCCCGCCGCCCGCCGCCACGCGCAGCGGCCGGGTGCACTGTGTGGGAGCACGCTGGGACATGGATGCCCTGGCCGCCCAGATGGCCGCCCACAGCCTGGCGCTGCATGGCTACGCCGCCAGCCATGCAGGACAGCCGCTGAGCAGCGCGATCGAGCAGGCCGAAACCGCCGGCTGGCAGGACGTGCGCTGGCTGGTGCTGTCCGTGCTGCACCCGCAGCCCCAGGCCCAGGTGCGTTTCATCCTGCGGCGGTTACGCCGCCTGCACCAGCAGACGCCCCGGATCCAGGTGGTGCTGGCGCTGTGGAATGCCCCCAGCCACCTGCTGGGCGAGGGCACGGCCCAGCGCCTGGGGGTGCAGGCCGTGGTCACCAGCGTGCAGGAGCTGGTGCTGCGCCTGCAGCAGCTGGAAGCTGCCGACGGCGCGGCACCCGGCGGCCATGTGCCTGCGGCAATGCCGGACGACGAGGCGGAGCGCCTGCAGGCGCTGCACGCCAGCGGCCTGCTGCAGCACCCGCCGGTGCGCCTGTTCCACGACGCGGCGCAGAAAGCCGCCCATGCCTTTGGCGTGAAGTACGCCCAGGTCTCCCTGGTGGACAGGGACTGGGTGCACACCCCGGGCGGGCTGCTGGTGGCCGACGGCACGCCGCCCGAGCAGGCCGGTCTGCCGCGCGACCAGGCCATCTGCTCCTATGTGGTGCACGACCATGCGCCCGTGGTGGTGAACGATGTGGCCCGCGACCCCCGCTTTGCCGACAACCCGGTGCTGGCTGCGGCCCAGGTGCGCTTTTACGCCGGTGTGCCGCTGGTGGATGGCAAGGGCCGGGTGCTGGGCAGCCTGTGCATCCTGCACGATGCGCTGCGGGGCATCAGCGCGGAAGAACTGACGCTGCTGGGCATGATGGCGCAGGAGGTGATGGCGGTGGTGCAGGCCGACGCCGCCGCGGCACCCCCCGGTGCGGGGGGCACGTCGCCCTTGGCACCGCCGCCATCGCCGCCGGCCGATGGCGGGCCGCGTGCGGCGGGTGAGACAGGAGAGACGAGCTAGGGGGCAGGCGGACCTGGCAGCGCTGGGGCTGCCAGTGTGATGGCCAGCGCAGGACCATCTGGTCCCGGCCGGCCCTGTGCCGGCCGTTTACATCGAGGTGGCCAGCATGTCCTCGTAATCCTGGGCCGAGGCGATGCGCGGGTTGGTGCCGTGGCAGTGGTCTTTCAGCGCACCGGCAATCACCTGGGCATACCAGCCGGTCTCCACGCCCAGGGCGGCCAAGCCGGCGGGCAGGCCCAGGCGGGCGTTCATGTCGCGGATGGCTTCGGGAATGTCGCTGCCGCTGCGCAGGCCCATGGCGTGGGCCATGCGGTTCAGGCGGTCTTCGCGCTGCACGCTGTCGGCGGCGGCGTTGAAACGCACCACGGCCGGCAGGAACATGGCGTTGAGCGTGCCGTGGTGCAGGCGCGGGTTCACGCCGCCCAGGCTGTGGCTGAGACTGTGCACGCAGCCCAGCCCTTTCTGGAAGGCCATGGCGCCCTGCATGCTGGCACTCATCAGCTGGCGGCGCGCCTCGGCGTCCTGGCCGTTGCGGGTGGCGGCCTCGATATGGGCCCAGCCCCGGGTCAGTCCGTCCAGCGCAATGCCGTCGGCCGGCGGGTTGAACGCGGCGGACATGAAGGTTTCCATGCAGTGGGCAATGGCGTCCATGCCGGTGGCGGCGGTCAGCAGCGGGGGCAGGCCATAGGTCAGCTCCGGGTCGCAGATGGCGGTCTTGGGCACCAGGTGCCAGCTGTGGAAGCCCAGCTTGCGGTGGTCGTCCACGATGATGATGGCGCCGCGCGCCACTTCGCTGCCGGTGCCGCTGGTGGTGGGCACGGCAATCAGCGGGGCGACCTGTTCGGTGATGCGGGGCGAGCCGCCTTCGATGGTGGCGTAGTGGGACAGCGGCCCTGCGTGCGTGGCGGCAATGGCCACGCCCTTGGCGCAGTCGATGGCGCTGCCGCCCCCGACGGCAATCAGTCCGTCGCAGCCCTGGGCCTGGTAGAGGGCGACGGCAGCGCGCACCGCGGCTTCGGTGGGGTTGCTGGGGGTCTGGTCAAACACGGCGTGGGGCAGGTCGCCCAGCGCATCCACGGCCTTTTGCAGGATGCCCGCCGCCTTGACGCCGGGATCGGTCACGATCAGCGGCTTGCTGATGCCCACGCGCTCGCATTCCTGGCGCAGCAGCTTCACGGCGCCAAAGTCGAACTGGATCTGGGTGACGTAGTTGATGAAAGCCATGTGGGGAATCGCTCCAAAGCAAACCGGGGATGGAAAACGTTTCAATGTAGGGCGGGGCAGGGGCGCTGCCAAGCGCTGTAACCCGCAGGCGGGTGGGCAGACCGTCCACTGCGCGACAGTGCAGGAGCGTTAGAGGGGGAGCCCCCGCCGCGGCAACGCCCGTCTGCCCGCCAGGGCGGTGTTTTTGCTGCATGATGCACAGCTTTCCCCTTCTTCAGGGAGGCAGTGCCGCTGCAAGCATGGGTGGCGCTGCCCTCGCTTGACTGCCTTGTCCGCCGTGAACGACGCCACCGACTTCCTGCCCCAGTACCCCCTGACCCCTGCGATGCGCGATGTGCTGCGCCGCATGGCGCGCGCCAACCGCCCGCATATGCACCAGCTCACGCCCCAGCAGGCCCGCGCGGCCTATGAGGCCGGTGCCGGCGTGCTGGAAATCGCCAAGATCGCGCTGCCGCGGGTGCAAGAGCTGCAGATTCCCGCCCGCGATGGCGCCTTGCTGCCGGCCCGCCTGTATGCGCCCGAGGTGCAGGCACAGGGTGAAGGCGAGGGCCCGCCGCTGCCGGTGCTGATGTATCTGCACGGCGGGGGCTTTACCGTGGGCAGCATCGACACCCACGATCAGCTGTGCCGCAGCCTGGCCCACCAGGCGGGCTGCGCCGTGGTGTCGCTGGACTACCGCCTGGCGCCGGAATGGCAGTTCCCCACCGCCAGCAACGATGCCTGGGATGCGCTGCAATGGCTGGCCGCCGAAGGCACGGCGCTGGGGCTGGACACCACCCGCATGGCGGTGGGCGGCGACAGTGCCGGCGGCACGCTGGCCGCCAGCTGTGCCATCCTGGCGCGCGATGCGGGCCTGCCGCTGGCGCTGCAGCTGCTGATCTACCCCGGCACCACCGCCCACCAGGACACGGATTCGCATGAGACGTTTGCCCACGGCCTGCTGCTGGAAAAGGAAGGCATTGCCTGGTTCTTCAGCAACTATGTGCGCGACGACGCCGACCGCGCCGACTGGCGCTTTGCCCCGCTGCTGGCCCCGGATGTGGACGGTGTGGCTCCGGCCTTCATCTGCCTGGCCGAGCTGGACCCGCTGGTGGACGAGGGCGTGGCCTATGCCGACAAGCTGCGCATGGCCGGTGTGGCGGTCGATCTGGAGATCTACCGTGGCGTGACGCACGAGTTCATCAAGATGGGCCGCGCCATCCCCGAAGCGCGCCAGGCGCAGGCCGATGCGGCCAAAGCACTGAAAGCGGCTTTGGGCGCACACTGAGAGTCAGCACTTTCCCCCCTTTCCTTTTTGTGAGAATCGCCATGCAACTCGAAGATTTCCGCTGCAAGCACCGTCTGGTGGTGCGCTGGTCCGAAGTGGACGCGCAAAGAATCGTCTTCAATGCGCATTACATGATGTATGCCGACGTGGCCGTCACCGAATACTGGCGCCAGGTCGCCATGCCTTATGAGGCCAGCTGGGCCCTGTTGGGCGGCGAGCTGTATGTGAAGAAGGCCGAAGTCACCTACCACGCTGCGGCCGTGATGGGCGATGTGCTGGACGTGGGCATACGCTGCGTCAAGCAAGGCAACACCTCGCTGCAGTTTGAATGCGGCATCTTCCGGGGCCGCCAGTTGCTGAACACCTTGCATCTGGTGTACGTGTTTGCCGACGCCGGACGCACGCCCCAGCCCGTGCACCAGGCGCTGCGCGATCTGCTCACTGCGTTTGAAGCCGGTGAAGAGATGGTGCGCCTGGAGTCGGGCAGCTGGAACGACCTGGGCCGTTCCGCTGAGCGCCTGCGGGTAGACGTTTTTGTGCGCGAGCAGGGCGTGCCGCCCGAGATCGAGATGGACGAGTTCGACCCCATCTGCCGCCATGTGGTGGCGTTCAACCGCCTGAACCAGGCGGTGGGCACTGGCCGCCTGGTCAGTGATGCCCCCGGCGTGGGCCGCATCGGTCGCATGGCGGTGGCCCGTGAGCTGCGCGGCAGCCGCGTGGGCCGCCAGGTGCTGGACCGTCTGGTCGAGGCCGCCCGTACCCGGGGCGACCGCGAGGTGGTGCTGCACGCCCAGTGCCATGCCCAGAACTTCTACGCCCGCGCCGGATTTGTGCCCGAAGGCGAGGTTTACGCCGAAGCCGGCATCGACCACATCACCATGCGCCGGGTGCTGTAAGCCGGACACCGGCAGGCCCAGCGATGCCCAGGCACGTGGGTGACTGGGACACCGGAGGTTGGGGAGCCTGCGGGGCGCTGCAGGGACGGCAATCAGCCTGCCGGAGGCCGTGAACGCAGCACCAGGCGGCGCAGCGCCATGCCGGCGCCCAGCAACAGCCAGCAGCTGCTGTAGATGCACACGCTCCAGCACAGCAGCATCCAGCCGGGGCCTACCGCCTGCACCACGGCACCTCCGGTGAATGCTTCGCCTTCGCCCAGCGCATAGGCGGCCATCAGCAGGGCCAGTCCGTGGGCCAGCAGAAAGTGGCGGATCTGCACAATCCCCTGGTACAGGCCGAAGTGCGTGTCGAATGTGCTGGCCTTGCCGGGGTGGTTTTCCTGCAGGATGGCGGCGATCTTGCGGCGCGGGAACAGGTAGCCCAGGTACCAGAAGCCGGCGAACATGGCCGTTTTCAGCTGGGCCAGCGGGGCGTCCAGGCTGGGCGCTGGCGCCGCGGTGTCTGCCAACGTGGCGGAAGACCCAGACGCAGGCGCCGCAGATGTCGGTGCAGACGCAGGTGCAGACGACAACGCTATGGCCTGCGGCCCCTGCAGCCACCAGCGCAGCGTGAGCAGGGCCACCACCAGACCGGCCAGACCCAGCGAGACGGGGTCGAGCAGGTAGTCGTGCTGGGGGAAGGGGCTGTCGGTGTACAGGCCGAAGGTGCGCAGGGCCAGCAACGCACAGGCGGTGTGGGCAATGGGCGTGACCGGCGTGGCGGGCGGGATGTGCGTGGTGGGGTGCATGCGCGCTCCTTGGCTGCAGGCGGGGCAGCTTCAGTCTGCCCTGGCAGCCAGGGTGCGCATGGAGGCGGCGCTTGTCAAAGCGTGTCAGCCAGAATCGGTGGCCCCATGGCCGCCCGGCAGCTGTGGCCGGATCGGACGGTGGCCTGGGTGGCAGTGCGTACTGCCCGGCAGTGTGCAGGGTGCCTGCGCCGGGGCTTGGCTTAGATGTCTGCCAGCAGCTCGTAGGGCAGGGGCTGCAGCGCCAGGGCCACGCCGCCGGCGTTCAGGGCTTCGTCGGTCGAGGCGATCTGCAGCGAGACAATGGCATCGAATCCTCCCGCAGGGGCTGCGGCGGACTGCACCACCATGCCCACGGGCTGCTCGGCATCGCTGGCGGCAAACACTTCGGCGCCCACGGTCAGCGGCTGTTCGGCGTGTGCGATGTAGGCGCGGCGCTTGAGCGTGCCGCGGAACTGGCTGCGGGCCACCACTTCCTGGCCGGGGTAGCAGCCTTTCTTGAAGTTCACGCCGCCCACGGATTCGTAGTTCAGCATCTGCGGCACGAATTGCTCCTGCACCGGCAGGCTCAAGGTGGCGATGCCGCTGGCCACTTCGCTCCACAGCCAGGCCGCGCTGTCCAGGGCCGGGCCTGCGGGCAGGGTGCTGCCGGCCGGGGCGATCCACAGCACGCGCGGGGTGTCGCCAGCGGGATACAGCTGCACCACATGGGCCGCATCCACGCTGCGCAGCGTCCAGGGTGCGGCGTTGCCCGTAGCCTGGGTTGCGCTGTCGCCGGCCAGGCCGTACAGGGCAAAGTCGGCCGTGGCGTCGCTGAGCTTGCACTTGGCGCGCAGCACAAACATGGACAGGCGCTTGAGCATGGCGGGCAGCAGGTCCTGGCTGCACAGCAGCAGGATTTCTTCCGGCCCGGTCTTGAAGCCGATGAAGCTGGCCAGCATGCGGCCCTTGGCCGAGCAGTAGGCGGCCAGGCGGGCGTGCTGGGTGTCCAGCAGGGCGAAGTCCTGGGTCAGCTGGCCGTGCAGAAAGCTGGCGGCGTCGGCACCTTGTGCGCGAATGACGCCCAGGTGGGTGAGGGTGGCAATGCCTTGCAAAGGAGCGGTCATGGGTGAATTATGATGCCCGGTCTACCTACTTTTTGACGGTGAGGGCTTGTGCGTCGATTGCTCCAAGGGCTGCTGTGTCTGATTTTGCTGGCTGTCATGGCCGCCGGTGTGGCTGCGTGGTGGTTGGGCCAGCCTCTTCCCATGAACGGGCAGACCACGGAGCTGGAGATCGAGCCCGGCACCACGCCGCGTGGCGTGGCCCGCGAGGTGGTCAAAAGCGGTATCCAGACCGATGCCCGCCTGCTGTACGCGTGGTTCCGCCTGTCCGGCCAGGACCGCAAGATCAAGGCGGGAAACTACGAAATCCCGGCGGGCACCACGCCGTACGAGCTGCTGCAGAAGCTGGCACGGGGCGAGGAAAGCCTGCGCGCCATCACCTTTGTCGAAGGCTGGACCTTCCGCCAGATGCGTGCCGCCATGGCCAAGGATGAATTCCTGAAGCAGGACACCGTCGCCCTGAGCGAGGCCGACATCATGACCGCCCTGGGCAAGCCCGGCGTGGCCGCCGAAGGGCGTTTCTTCCCTGATACCTATACCTATGCCAAGGGCAGCAGCGGGCTGGCCGTGCTCAAGCGTGCCGCCCATGCCATGGACCGCCGCCTGGACCAGGTCTGGGCGCTGCGCACGGCCGACCTGCCGCTGAAGTCGCCTGATGAGGCGCTGATCCTGGCCAGCATTGTGGAAAAGGAAACCGGCACTGCGGCCGACCGGGGCCAGATTGCGGGCGTGTTCGTGAACCGCCTGCGCGTGGGCATGCTGCTGCAGACCGACCCCACCGTGATCTACGGCATGGGCGAGAAGTTTGACGGCAATCTGCGCCGCAACGACCTGCGCACCGACACGCCGTGGAACACCTACACCCGCCCCGGCCTGCCGCCCACGCCGATTGCCATGCCTGGCAAGGCCGCGCTGATGGCGGCGGTGCAGCCCGCTGCCACCAAGGCCCTGTACTTTGTGGCGCGCGGCGACGGCAGCAGCCACTTCAGCGCCACGCTGGATGAGCACAACCGCGCCGTCAACCGCTACCAGCGTGGTGGAAACTGAATTTTTCGATGAACCGGTGGCAGGCCCGTGCGGTCTGCCACCCACAGATTGGCTATTTGCATGACAGCGTCCCAGCTCCCGCAGGGCATTTTTCTCACCTTTGAAGGCATTGATGGTGCTGGCAAGTCCAGCCACATCGAGCGCACGGCCCAGGCTTTCCGCGACAGTGGCTGCAATGTCACGCTCACGCGCGAGCCCGGCGGCACGCCGCTGGCCGAAAAGCTGCGTGCCCTGCTGCTGCACGATGCCATGGACCCGCTGACCGAGGCCCTGGTGGCGTTTGCCGCCCGCCGCGACCACCTGGTGCAGGTGATCGAGCCGGCGCTGGCCCGAGGGGACGTGGTGATCAGCGACCGTTTCACCGACGCCACCTTTGCCTACCAGGGTGCAGGGCGCGGCTTTGACTGGGACCAGCTCTCCCAGCTGGAACAACTGGTGCAGGCCGTGCCGGCGCTGGAAGGCCGGGGGGCGTTGCATCCGCAGGCGGCCATCCGCCAGCCGGATCTGACCATCTGGTTCGATCTGCCGGCGGCCGTGGCCGCCGAGCGCCTGGCCACGGCCCGTGTGCCGGACAAGTTCGAGGCCCAGCCCGGCGCGTTTTTTGCCGCCGTGGCCGGTGGCTACGCCCGCCGCGCGGACGCGGCGCCGCAGCGCTTTGCCCGCATTGACGCCAACACCAGCCGTGAGGCTGTGTGGCAGCAGGTGGCCGGCGTGCTGCAGGCCCGGGGCTGGCTGCAGCCGGGAGTGTTGGCATGAGTGTTGGCATGAGCGCAGAGACACCGGTGGTGCAGGACGGCATGCAGCTGGCCCCCTGGCTGGCCAGCCAGCGCAACGAGCTGCTGGCCCAGCGCGGTCACGCCTGGCTGCTGCAAGGGCCTTCCGGCCTGGGGCAGTTCCCGCTGGGCATGTCCATGGTGCGCGCATGGCTGTGCGACCAGCCTGGAGAGCAGGGCGCCTGCGGCCACTGCGGCAGCTGCCACGCCATCGATGTGCACACCCACGCCGACCTGTGCGTGCTGATGCCCGAGACCGCCATGCTGGCCCTGGGCTGGCCGCTGCCGGAGAAGGCCCAGGCCGAGATCGACGACAAGAAGCGCAAGCCCAGCAAGGACATCCGTGTGGATGCCATGCGCGATGCGGTGGAGTTTTGCCAGCGCACCAGCGCGCGCGGCAAGGGCAAGGCCGTGCTGGTCTACCCGGCGGAGCGGATGAATGCCATCACCGCCAATGCGCTGCTGAAGACGCTGGAGGAGCCGCCCGGGGATGTGCGCTTTGTGCTGGCCACCGAGGCGGTGCACCAGTTGCTGCCCACCATCCGCAGCCGCTGCCTGTCGCACACCATGCGCTGGCCGCAGGAGGCCGAGATGCTGACCTGGCTGCAGCAGCAGGGCCTGGCCGAAGACGCGGCCCGTGCCTGGCTGCGTGCCGCCGGCGGGCGGCCGGAAGATGCGCTGGCCCTGTCGCGCAGCGGGCGCGATGTGGCGGCCTGGGCCCGCCTGCCGAAGGCCGTGGCCGCAGGGGATGTGACGGCCCTGGCCGATATGCCGCCGCCCGTGGTGGTGGAAAGCCTGCAGAAGCTGTGCCACGACCTGATGAGCGTGGCCAGCGGTGCACAGCCGCGCTACTTCCAGCCGCAGGACCTGCCCAAGCCCCCGTCGCAGATGGTGCTGGCACGCTGGGCCAAGTCGCTGGCGCAGGAGGCGCGCACTGCCGAGCACCCCTTCAATGCCGGCCTGATGCTGGAAGCGCTGGTGGCGCAGGCACGCAGCGTGCTGCAGGCGCGGAACTGAGTTTGGTAGCGGCCTACCGGGGTCCAGGGCGCTGAGCGGGCCGGGGGCCGAGGGCTGGGCTATGCCTGTGGCCGCCCGCCTGCCGGACACACGGGGAATCACGGCCAGGCCCCGAGGTTCACCGCCTTGGGGACGTCCCGGGAGCGTGTCAGGCAGTTGCCGATCCATGCCGGCCCAGGCAGACGGCCAGGCCGCTTTCGGTGTCTGCTGCTGCAGCGGCTTTCCTCTTCCCAAACCTCCCCAAAATCTTCCCAGAAGGCATGGCCGGGTGCCTTGGCCCAGTGGAGGGCTGTGCGTGGGTGCACTGTGTGCAGGCACAAGAATGGGCCGTGCAAGGGCGAGGTGCGCCCAGGGGCGGAGCGCGGTGCGCCTGCAGGCACACCCCATCTCGGGGGAAAATAGAGCTTTGCCCGTGGCTGCCGTCCCGGGCCTGCTTTCTGTTGGAACCCCATGTTTACCGATTCGCACTGCCACCTGAGCTTTCCCGACCTGCAAGCCAAGCTGCCCGAGATTCTGTCCGCCATGCAGCAGGCCCAGGTCACGCGGGCGCTGTGCATTTCCTGCACCATGGAAGAGTTCCCCGACGTGCACGCCCTGGCCCTGGGGCATGACAACCTGTGGTGCACCGTGGGCGTGCACCCGGACACCGAGGACATGACCGAGCCCAGCGTGCAGGATCTGCTGGAGCGCGCGGCGCTGCCCCGTGTGGTGGGTATCGGGGAAACCGGGCTGGACTACTACGGCATGGAAGACCGCAAGGGCGGCCGCACGATTGCCGATCTGGAATGGCAGCGCGAGCGCTTTCGCACCCACATCCGCGCCGCCCAGGCCTGCCGCAAGCCGCTGGTCATCCACACCCGTGCCTCGTCTGCGGACACCCTGGCCATCCTGAAGGAAGAGGGGGAAGATGGTTCGGCCCGGCAGGCCGGCGGCGTGTTCCACTGCTTCACCGAAACCATGGAAGTCGCCAAGGCCGCGCTGGATATTGGCTATTACATCTCGTTCTCTGGCATCCTCACGTTCAAGAACGCGCAGGATCTGCGCGATGTCGCCGCCTACATCCCCATTGACCGCATGCTGATCGAAACCGACAGTCCTTATCTGGCCCCCGTGCCATACCGGGGCAAGACCAACAACCCGTCCTATGTGCCCTATGTGGCGCAGCAGGTGGCACAGTTGCGCGGCATCAGTGCCGAAGAGGTGGGGCGGATCACCAGCGCCAACTTTGACCGGCTGTTCGCCGGCGTGGTGGCATGATGCGCCGCCGCCAGGCGCTGCAGCGCATGGCAGCCCGGCTGGCGGGGGGCGTGCTGGTGGCGCTGCCCATGCTGCCGGCACGGGCCGATGCAACCAGCGAATTCTTCACCGCCGTCGTGCGTGACCAGTACCGCGATGTGATGACCTGGCTGCTGCGCGGCTTCAACCCCAACACCCCGGACGAGCGTGGGCGCACCGGCCTGACCCTGGCCATGCGCCAGGAATCCTGGCGCGTGGTGGACACCCTGCTGCTGGCCCCGGGCATCGATCTGAACCTGGCCAACCGCCAGGGCGAAACCCCGCTGATGATGGCCGCCATCAAGGGCAATCTGGAACTGGTGCAGAAGCTGGTCGAGCGTGGCGCCGACATCAACCGCGAAGGCTGGGCCCCGCTGCACTACGCGGCATCGGCCGGGCTGGAGCACAGCGTGGCCATTGCCAGCTATCTGCTGGAGCACAGTGCCTACATCGACGCCGCATCGCCCAATGGCAGCACACCGCTGATGCTGGCGGCCCAGTATTCCAGCGAGGCCATGGTCAAGCTGCTGTTGGAAGAGGGCGCCGATGTGAGCCTGCGCAACCAGCAAGGCCAGACGGCGGTGGACTTTGCCCGCCGCTCCGACCGCGATTTCATGGTGAAACTGCTGTCCACTGCGGTGCGCGCCAACCGGCCGGCCAAGGGCAAGTGGTAGGCGCTCAGTCGCCTGAAGCTGCACAGGCAGCGCTGGCCCCCGATGACCGCGCACCACGTAGTGGCCACGCCACCGCAAGGCGGCGGCTGGCAGCGTCGTCGATAACGACGCTGTTCACCCTCGACCCTCGACCTTCTGGACGCGCCCGCTCCGCCCCCGCTGCGCAGACTGGGTCTTCTTTGCCCAAAAGGGCTTCAAGCTCCAGGGCGGGTGCCGCGTGCTGTACCCGCAGGATGCAGGATTTGAACGCTGGGCTGCGCCCTTGTACCCGCTGCTGGGACCGCGTTTTCCGCTGCACGCCGTGCTGCTGATGGACGTGGATGCGGTGCAACCCATCATCGCCCCAAGCCGGCCTCCACCACAGAAGCAGGCCAGATCGCCGGCACCATGCAACGCTATGGCGTGCAGCCCCAGTGAAGCACGGCCTGGCCGTGGTCCGCTTCGGGTGATGGACTCCTTCAGTCACGCCGCTCTTTCGCTTTACCTGTGATGTGCCTGCAGGGGATTTCAGGCAGAGCGCGCCAGCAGAGCAGGCGAGGGCAGCTGCATGGGCTAATCCCGTACTGGTGCCTGTGCGTGGTGCCGTGGTGCACGCCGGGGCGACACTGCATCCTGCTCAAGGTTTTGCGTTCACCTTCGGTAACAGGCTGGCAATTCGGGCATCATTGGGGGTTGCACAAGACATGCTCTTATAACGGTTATGTCTTATTACTTGATTATTCGATAGTTGGCGTTCTTATAACAGGGCGCTACATTTCGCTACTTCCTTCTTGAACCCTGTGCTGCAAGCGCGTGCGGATGTGCTTGCGGCCGCCTGGCTGACTCCATGATCGACATTCGGGATCTGTCCCTGACCTACCAAGGCCCCAAGGGGCCGGTCGAAGCCCTCCAACACATCAACCTGCACATCGAGCAGGGCGAGATCTTCGGCATCATCGGCCGCAGCGGCGCCGGCAAAAGCTCGCTGGTGCGCTGCATCAATTTGCTCAACCGTCCCACCAGCGGCCAGATGATCGTGGGTGGCCGCGATCTGCTGAAGCTGAGCGACTCCCAGCTGCGTGAAGCCCGCCGTGAAATCGGCATGGTGTTCCAGCATTTCAATCTGCTGTCTTCACGCACCGTGTATGACAACGCCGCGTTGCCGCTGGAGCTGGCCGGCATGTCCAAGGCCGAGATCCAGAAGCGCATCGATCCGCTGCTGAAGCTGGTGGGCCTGGACCACCTGGCCGACCGTTACCCGGCGCAAATCTCGGGCGGGCAAAAGCAGCGCGTGGGCATTGCGCGCGCACTGGCGTCCAACCCCAAGGTGCTGCTGTCGGATGAAGCCACCAGCGCGCTGGACCCGGAAACCACCCGTTCGATTCTGGATCTGCTGCGCAAGGTGAACCGCGAGCTGGGGGTGACGGTGGTGCTGATTACCCACCAGATGCAGGTGATCAAGCAGATTGCCGACCGCGTGGCGGTGATCGACGCCGGCCGGATTGCCGAGCTGGGTTCGGTGATTGATGTGTTCACCCAGCCGCAGCAGGCCATTACCAAGAGCCTGATCGACGAGATCGTGCCCCAGGAGCTGCCTGCCAGCGTGATGCAGCGCGTGCAGGCCCTGTCGGCACGCCTGACGGCGGGCACCAGCGGCCAGTTGCTGCGCCTGTCGTATGCGGGTGAGAGCGCGTACGAACCCATTCTGTCGCACCTGATTCGCACGCTGGGGCTGGATCTGTCCATCCTGCATGGCCAGATCGACGAAATCCAGGAGCAGACCTTTGGTTCGCTGGCCGTGTACGCCAGCGGCGAGGCGGTGAAGATTGAATCGGCCATCAGCCACCTGCGCAGCAGTGGTGTGGTGGTGCAGGTGGTGCCTGTGGCGGCGCCGGTGAAGGGGTAAAGCGATGTTCGAGAACTTTTCGGAAATGATGATCGAGTTGTTCATCGACTCGCTGTGGGAGACGCTGATCATGGTCGGCATCTCTGGGATTCTGGGTGGCCTGATCGGGATTCCGCTGGGCGTGTTCCTGCGCCTGACCGACAAGGGCGGCGTGCTGCAGAACACGGCGCTCAACAGCACCGTGGGCTGGATCGTGAATGCCGTGCGTTCCACGCCGTTCATCATTTTGCTGGTGGCCATCATCCCGTTCACGCGCTTCATCACGGGCTCGTCCATCGGGACCTGGGCAGCCGTGGTGCCGCTGACGATTGCTGCAGCCCCGTTCATTGCCCGTCTGGTGGAAACCGCGCTGCGTGAAGTGGACGGCGGCCTGGTGGAAGCGGCCCAGTCCATGGGCGCGTCGACCAGCCAGATCGTGTGGAAGGTGCTGCTGCCCGAAGCCATGCCCGGCATCGTGGCCGGCCTGACCATCAGCTTTGTCTCGCTGACCGGCTATTCCGCCATGGCGGGCGCCATTGGCGGTGGCGGCCTGGGCGACCTGGGTATCCGTTACGGCTACCAGCGTTTCCTGCCGGACATCATGCTGGCGGTGGTGATCATCCTGATCTTCTTTGTGCAAGCCATCCAGAGCCTGGGTGACTGGGTGGTGCGCCGCATCAGCCACAAGTGATTGGGCGCAGGGCGGGCGCGTGACCGAGCCTGCCATGCACACAAGCCGCAGCTGCTCCGTGCCGCTGCGGCTTTTTTCATGGCCGCCGGTGCCGGCAGGCGGGTGCCGACCGGCTGCGACGCTGCCATATGGTGGCGGCAGCGGCCAATGCGCCCATGTGCCGTGCCGGTGCGCTGGTGGGTGGCGATCGCCATCCAGCGCCAGGGCGCCAGCAGGCCACCGCCGCACAGCTTGTGCCACATCAAGCGCCGCGCGGCCCCGGCGCGGCATGCTGGACCATTGTTTAAAAAAGAGAGCAACCCATGCAAGAACCATCGACCGCCACCACGGATCTGACCGCTGCTGCTGCGCTGCGCAGCGCCGTCTCCGCCCTGGGGGTGGACTGGCAGCTGCGGCCGCTGCAGCCCGAGCCGGGCCTGGCGGCCCTGCTGGCCCAGCCCGCGCTGGATGAAGGAGCCAAGGCGACGGTGGTGCAGGCGCTGGGCGCCGGGCTGATCGATGTGTGCATTGCCCACGGCTACCAGAGCATGGACCTGGTGGTGCTGCACCCGGACACACCGGGTCTGGAGGAGGCCTTGGCGCGTTTTGACCGCCCACACACCCATGCCGATGACGAGGTGCGCTACATCGTGGATGGTGCCGGGCTGTTTGGGTTCTTTGATGCCCAGGGGTGCGAGCACACCGTGCGGGTGGGGCCGGGCGACTATCTGCGTGTGCCCGCCGGGGCGGAGCACCGCTTCACGCTGACGGCGGAACGCCGCATCAAGGCGCTGCGTCTGTTTACCGACAGCGCAGGCTGGGTGGCGCAGTACACCGCACGCGAAGCCGGGCCGATGGCGGTGGACGCCTGACGGAGGGGAGGGGGCGGACTTTGTGTGTTCCCGCTGGCCTCCAGTCGGCAGCCGCTGCATCCGTGTCTGATGGGAAAGGACTGTCACGCTGGCGGTTTTTTGCCGTCTCCAGGTGATCGTCTGAAGAAGAAAGTCGCCCGCGCGGACTGCAAACAAGAAAAAAGCCGGATGCCCTGCGGGATCCGGCTTTTGTTTTGGGGGCGCTGCGCTGGCGGGCGCGCTGCACGCGGGTGCCGTGCGCCCGCAGGTGGCACGGGCTTTAGGCTAAGGCCGGCAGCGGAATCCAGTGGTTGTCCATCACGCGGCCCTGGGTGGTGCCCAGGGCGGTGGCGGGCAAGGTGCTGGCGGTATCAGCCAGACGTGTGGCGGCGGCTTCACCGGCCGTCCACAGCCC
Source organism: Comamonas sp. UBA7528 (assembly GCF_002479375.1). Classification (NCBI taxonomy): domain Bacteria; kingdom Pseudomonadati; phylum Pseudomonadota; class Betaproteobacteria; order Burkholderiales; family Comamonadaceae; genus Comamonas; species Comamonas sp. UBA7528. The sequence goes on along the minus strand of NZ_DLMU01000009.1, from coordinate 254,171 downwards.
GGCAGCGGATGGCGCAGGCAGCAGCGGGGACACGCTGTGGTTGGCCACCGGGTAGACGCCTTGCAGCGGGCGGCTGCCGTGCCATTGCACGGGCTCGCCAGCGCGCGCCGGCGGCTGCCACCAGGTGAGCTGGTCCGCACGCGGGCAGCTGACGGCAAAGTGCTGTCCGTCGCAGCCGATGTCGCCGCCGTAGCCGGCGAGCGCCGTGCCGGGGGGCAAGGGCTGGACCTGCAGCTGCTGGCCGTCGAACAGGGCCAGCACTGGCGCCTGGGCGCGGGTGCTGGGGTCGTCGTGTTCGGCCTGCAGCGCAATGCCCAGCCAGCGGCGTGCGGGTTGCCAGGCCACTTGCGGGCCCCAGCAGAGGTGGCGCAGGCTCAGCCGGGTGTCGGTCAGGCGCCACTGGCCGTCCAGTGTGCCCTGGGCGGCAGGCTGCAGGCGCACGATGGAGGAGTCCATCTGCGTGAGCTGGAGCTTGCGCCGCCCGGTCTCGATCTGGCTGGGAATGCCGCCGTTGGCGACGACCAGGCTGCCGTCGGCGTCCAGCAGCAGCTGGTGCGGGTCCATGCCATGGGTGGACCATTCGGCGGTTTTTTCCAGCGATGCGGCATCGCGCACGCCGATAAGGCCCTGGCCGGTTTCCAGGTCGGTTTCGGTGGTGTAGAGCTGGCGGCCGTCCCGGCTGTGGATCACGTGGCCGGTGAAGGCGCGGTCCGGCTCGATCCAGCCCCATTGCGGCGGCGAGCCGGCGCGCAGGCGCAGCAGCCAGTCACCGGGGCGGCGGCTGGTGAAGACCACGGCGCCGTCGGCTTCCACCGTCATGCCGTGGGCGCGGGTGGGAATGCGTTCGGACTGCAGCACCTGCAGGGGCGTGCCATCCGGCGCCACCTGCACGATGCCGGCAAACAGATCATGGCCTTGCATCCAGGCGGCGGCCAGGCGCTGCGGGCTGACCGGTCCAGACTGGGCAGTGGCTGTGGCGGAGCCTGCCCAGGCGGACAGCGGTGCAAACCCGTTCAGGCCGGCCAAGCCGCCCAAGCCGGTGAGGCCCACCGCCTGCAGCCACTGGCGCCGGGTGGAGGTGGTGCGCGGCATGCTCAATCCCCGTCGCCGTCGGAAAAGCCGATGCTCAGTTGCAGCAGCGAGGCGATGTCCGCTTCCACCCAGCGCTTGAGGCCGCTGAGCGCGGTGGAGAGCTTTTGCACGCTGTCCAGGTCGGTGCTGTTGAGTGCGGCAAACGCGCTGTCCACTTCCTGCACGGCCTTGGCAAAGCGGCCCGCGGTGAGGGGGCGGTAGTGGGCCGCCACCAGACCGGCGATGCTGACCTGGCTTTCGGGCGCGCCGGGCGGGGCCACGGCCAGATCGCGCAGGCCGGACCACTGGGCACGCCAGCTGGCGATGGTGCTGTCGCTGTCCATGCGGATCAGCTGGGGCTTTTTCTTGCCGGAGGTGGTGCTGGCGCTGCGCAGCGGCTTTTCCATGCGTTCCCAGCGCAGCTGTTCCAGGCCGCCAATCCACTGGTTCAGGAATTCTTCGGTGACGCGCAGATCGGGCTTGGCTGCCGCAGTCGTCCGGAACGCGGCCTGCAGGCCCTGGATTTCATCGGTGACCGAGGCGGCGGCCATCACGGCGTAGCTGCAGCTCGCGCTGCCGGGCTGGGCGGGCTGCGTCCACAGCAGGTGTTCCAGCGCGGGAAAGCCTTTGCCGGGGCTGCCGATGCGTTCCATGTCGGCCAGGGTCTTGGGGGCCTGCTGGATGGCTTCGGCCAGACGGGCCGGGCGCAGCGGCTGGAAGTTGACCATGCGGTCGGTGCGGCGTTCCACCAGCGGACCCATGTTGACGGCGGCCACGCGCTGCCAGGCGTCGGCGGCCTGCTGGAAGCGCTGGCGGGCATCGCCCAGCAGGGCGGCATCGGTCTTGCCGGGGCGCTGGCCGCAGTAGGCCTGCAGGCTGGCTTGCAGCGCCTGCGCGGCGCCCAGGGCCTGGGTGGTCTGCGGCAGGTACCACTGGCTGTAGAGCTGGTGGCCGATGGTGGCCAGGTCGTCCACTTCCAGCGCATGGCTGGGGGCGGCCGCCCAGAAGCCCAGGCTGGCGGTGAGGGCGGCCACGGCATGGCGCAGGCGCGGGCGGCGGGGTGGGCAGGAGGGAGGGGTCAGGCAGGCGGGCATTACAGGGACTCCACAAATTTCACCAGGGCGGCACGGTCTTCGGCGCTGAATTGCAGCACGCGGTCGCGGGCATCCTGGGCTTCGCCACCATGCCAGAGCACGGCTTCGAGCACGCCGCGGGCGCGGCCGTCGTGCAGCAGGCGCTGGTGGTTGTTGACGGCATCCAGCAGGCCGATGCCCCACAGCGGCGGCGTGCGCCACTGGCGGCCGTTGGCGCGGAAGTCGGGCCGGCCATCGGCCAGGGCTTCGCCCATGTCGTGCAGCAGCATATCGGTATAGGGCGTGATGGTCTGCCCGGACACGCCCTTGCTGCTGAGCGTGGGGAACAGCGGTGCATCGGTGCGGTAGCTGGGGCGGTGGCACTGGGCGCACTGGGCGGCATGGAACAGCTTTTCACCCTGCAGCACCTGGGCGTCCTTGGTGTTGCGGCGCGCCGGCGGGGCCAGCGTGCTCTGGTAGAAGATCACGTCGTTGATGGCGTGCTCTTCGATCTCCACTCCTGCGCCGCCTTTGCCGTGCGGGGCGTGCAGGCAGTCGGTCTGGGTGGGGGTGCAGGTCTGCTGGGGAAAGTGCGGCGAGGTGATGCCGATGTCGCCCTGGAACGCGCCACCCGTCTGGTGCGCCAGGCTGGCCACATTGGCCTTCCAGCCGAAGCGGCCCAGCATCATGCGTTGGCCATAGGCATCCCACACGTAGTTGGGCTGGCCCTTGATGGGCCCTTCGGTCAGGGCCTGGGCCTGGGCGTTGGCCAGGATTTCGGAGGCGGGAATGGCTTCCAGCAGGCCCAGGCCGATGACCTGGGGCGCAATCCGTGGGCTGACCATGGTGTCTGCGGCCATGGGGCCGTAGGCCAGGTCGTGCAGTTCGTAGACCGGGCGCTCCAGCTGGTAGGGGGTGCCGTCGGCGAACTGGCCGTTGATGGGTTCGTAGCGGATGCGCACTGCGCCTTCGCCCTTCACCCCGGTGATGCCCATGGTGTTGAACTGGTCGCCATAGACCGGTTCGTGCTTGGGGCCGCCATGCGCGTCGGTGCCGGGCACGGACAGGCGCATCAGCAGGCCGGCGAACGGTTGCGGGGCCAGCGGGTTGTGGAAGTCGGGGGGCTGGGCGCGGCCGTCCTGCACGTGGCAGCCGCCGCAGGAGCGGGCCAGGAAATGTGGGCCCAGTCCGTCGCGCGCGGTGGTGGAGGCCGGTGCCTGCACCCAGTTGCGCTTGAAGAAGGAGTTGCCGATGACAAAGCGCGTGCGCTCTTCATCGCTGAGGTTGGCCAGGGGCAGCGAGAACGCGTTGCGGCCGGTGGCAAAGACGGTGGTGGTGCCGCCGGGCAGGGCATCGGGCGGTGCCGGGGCAAACAGGTCCGGCGGCGGGATGGCGGCAGCGGTGGAGGGCGCATCCTGCGACTGCAGGGAGCAGCCCGCCAGCAGTGCAGCGCAGGCCGCGGCGGTGAGGGACAGACAGCGAAACATCATGGGGCGGATGCAAAAACCGCTGCCGGAGCCAACGGGCAGCCCAGGCAGCGGTGGTGGATGGGTGTTCTTATTCGGGTTCGACCAGGTTCAGCTGTTCAATGCCGACGGCGTGGGCGGCATCGACCAGCGACTTGCTCTGGGCCACCAGGCTGTCGATGGTGGCCTGGATGGTGGCGCGGGCGGCGCTGTCGCGCGCACCCTGGATGGCCTGGTCGAATGGTGCCGGGATGGATTCGGCGGCCTTCACGGACTGCGCGATCTGGCGCGTGGTCTGCTCGGCCACGCCGCGGTCGTGCTGGGCCACCCAGTCGCGCAGGCCGGGGCCTTGCAGGACCTTGCCGTCCAGGCGCTTGTAGCTGCCCAGCCACACGTTCTGGATGCCCATGGCGTTGGTCACGGCGTCGCGGTGGGTGTTGTCGGAGAAGCAGGAGTGTTCGTCTTCCTGGTCGCGGCTGGCCATGGCCACTTCCAGGCGTTCGCCGGCCAGTTCGCCGCGCGACAGCGAGCCCAGGCCCACGAAGATGCGGCGCACGGCGTCGCTGCTGTTCTTTTCGAAGTCGGCGCGGAAGTTGCCGGCCACACCGGGCTTCCATTGGGCGGCCACGGACTGCAGGTCCTTGATCAGCAGCGCGGTGACGGTGCGCAGGTAGGCGCGGCGGCGGTCGGCGTTGGGGGCCTTGCCGTCGACAAAGTCGGTGTAGGGGCGGTCGCCGGGGCCGGTGGCGCTGAGGTCCTGGCCCCAGAGCATGAATTCGATGGCATGCCAGCCGGTGGAGATGTTTTCCTCGCCGTCGTGCTCGTTCAGCTCGGCCAGGCGCTCGGCGGTGATGGCTTCCTTGCGGTTGTTGATCAGGCCGGCCTTGGGCTGGCCCTGCACGTAGTCCACATAGGACTCGTCCATGGGCCAGGCGTTGATGCGGCCTTCGGGGCCGTTTTCGTCGTCGATGGGGCCGCCGTAGAAACGGAAGGCTTCGGTCTGGCCGTAGTACTCACGGGCGTGCAGCCAGGCCTTGCGTGCGGTGGCCAGCGTGGCAGCCGAGGGCTTGGCCAGGAAGGCGTCGATGGCCTTTTGCATCTGCTGGGCCGAACGGATGCTGTCTTCGTACGTGGCCGACACCAGCGTGCTGTAGTGCGCCACCACCTGGTTCACGTTGAGTTGCACTTGGGTTTGGGGGGCTGCTGGAGCCTGGGCGTGCGCAATGTGGGTGGCACCCAGGGCAATCAGTCCGGCGAACAGGTAGTGGTTCATGTCAGAAATAGGTAGTAGCGTAAGAAAAAGATACATTCTAATGGCATTGAGAATGTGTCCTATTTGCAAAATCGGCACGCAGTCCTGGGGTATCGCCTTGCATGTGTCGGCATCGGGCACGAAAAAGCCTCCGGTGCCAAAGGCAGCGGAGGCTGGAGCGGAAGGCGTGAAGTCCGGACGGCAGGCCCGGACGGCTGCACTTACTTGGTGCCGAAGATACGGTCGCCGGCGTCACCCAGGCCGGGCAGGATGTAGCCGTGGTCGTTGAGCTGGCGGTCCACGGCGGCGGTGTAGATGTCCACATCGGGGTGGGCGGCCTGCATGGTCTTGATGCCTTCCGGGGCGGCCAGCAGGCACATGAACTTGATGGACTTGGGGGCGCACTTGTCCTTGAGCTGCTGCACGGCGGCGGCGGCGGAGTTGCCGGTGGCCAGCATGGGGTCCACCACGATCACGTCGCGCTCGCCCATGTTGTCGGGCATCTTGAAGTAGTACTCGACGGGCTGCAGGGTTTCGGGGTCGCGGTACAGGCCGATGTGGCCAATGCGGGCGCCGGGCACCACGTTCAGCATGCCGTCCAGGAAACCGTTGCCGGCGCGCAGGATGGAGACCAGGGCCAGCTTCTTGCCGTCGATGACCTTGCCGACCATCTTTTCCATCGGCGTTTCGATTTCCAGGTCCTGCAGCGGGAAGTCGCGGGTGATTTCGTAGGCCATCAGCGTGGACAGCTCGCCCAGCATGCGGCGGAAGCTGTTGGTCGACGCTTCCTTGCGGCGCATCAGGGTCAGTTTGTGTTGGACCAGCGGGTGGTCGATGAGGTGCACTTGGCTCATGGAATGGCTTCTTGTCTGTGTGTCGGTGAAATCGGGTGGGCGCGGTACACGCGGTACACGCCGTACATGCAATGCGTGCGGTACGCGCCGTCGGCAGGCAGTGTACTGCGGCCTTGCAGGCGGGTGGCGGGCTCGGTTTTTCTGTCCACGGCCCGCGCAAGGCTGCTGGCCGGGGTGTTTGCGCTGGCGCAAGGTGCGTGCCAGTGCGGCTGCCCGGTGGGGGCGTGGTGGACCATCGACGCCCCCCCCCCAAAAAAAAAACAAGCTCCCGAAGGAGCTTGTAGGGTGTTGCGGCTTGCCAGCCAGTGGGCAGCCCCTGCGGGCCGCGCCGGGTGTGCGAGCTGACGAGTACGGTTGCTGGTGCGGGGCTTCAGTCCGCCAGGAAGCGGGCGTAGCGCTTGAGGTCCACGTTGCCGCCGCTGACGATCACGCCCACGCGCTTGCCGCCCAGGGAGATGCCGCCGTTGCAGGCGCCGGCAAAGGCCAGCGCGCCGGTGGGCTCGACCACGATCTTCATGCGTTCGGCAAAGAAGCGCATGGTCTGCATCAGCTGCAGGTCGGAGACGGTGACGATTTCTTCCACCCCCTGCTGGATGATGGGGAAGTTCAGCTTGCCCAGCGCCGGAGCCTGGGCTCCGTCGGCGATGGTGGTCGGGTAGGGAATCTCCACGATCTCGCCCTTGCGCAGCGATTGCTGGCCGTCATTGGCGTTTTCCGGCTCCACGCCGATCACCTGGCAGTTCGGGGCCAGCGCCTGCGCGGTCAGCACGCTGCCGGCCAGCAGACCGCCGCCGCCCAGGCAGACAAACAGGTAGTCCAGGTTGGGTACCTGTTCCAGCAGCTCCTTGGCCACGGTGCCTTGGCCGGCAATCACATCGGCGTGGTCGCTGGGAGGCACCAGGGTCATGCCGCGCTCCAGTGCCAGCTTGCGGCTGATGGCCAGGCGGTCTTCGGTGCGCGGGTTGTAGGTGACCACCTGGGCGCCATACTCGCGCGTGGCGGCCATCTTGCTGGCGGCCGCGTCTTCGGGCATCACGATCAGTGCCGGCATGTCCAGCAGGCGCGCCGACAGGGCGATGGCCTGGGCATGGTTGCCCGCAGAAAAGGTGAGGACGCCGGCCTTGCGCTGCTCCGGCGTGAAGCGTGCCAGCGTGTTGAAGGCGCCGCGGAACTTGAAGGAGCCGGAGCGCTGCAGGTTCTCGCATTTGAAGAAGAACTGCGCCCGGTATTGGCGATCGGCCGTGCCGCAACGCAGCACGGGTGTGGTGTGGGCCACGTTTTTCAGACGCTCGGCAGCGTCTGCCACATCGTCAAACGTCGGCAGGGGCAAGGTGACCACGCTCATGTCGGCCTTTCAGGCTGTATCTGGATGTTGCAGTTACAGAGATGATAGCTGCGAAAGCGCATTCGCCAACGGCTGGCGCGTACAGGGAAACCGCAGGTGCGCTGTGCAGAGGGGGAGTCGAGAATGGGAATGGCCTGTGGTGGCGCGCACGCGGCACACGCCATGCAACAGGCGTGCGCGGGCGGTGGTGCCGCCACGCTGCACGCAGCCTCAGCGGTTCTTGCCGCCGAAGATGCCGCCCAGCACGCCGCGCAGGATCTGGCGGCCCAGCTGGGTGCCCATGGTGCGGGCGGTGGACTTGACCACGGTCTGCACAATTCCGTCCTTCTTGCCGCCGCGCGGGCCGGTGGTGCCGAAGAGCAGGTCGTTGAGCTCGCCCATCATGCCGTTGTCTGCCGGAGCCGTGCCGGTGCCGGCGGCCCCTGTGGCGCCGGCCGCTCCGGGCTTGCCCGGGGCGGCGGGGGCCGATTCGGCGCGGCTGCGCAGCACTTCATAGGCGGATTCGCGGTCCACGGCTTTTTCATAGACGCCGGCCACCAGCGATTGCTGCATCAGCTGCTGGCGCTGGGCGGCGGTGATGGGGCCGATCTGGCTGCCGGGCGGCACCACATAGACGCGCTGGGTGATGGAGGGACGGCCTTTTTCGTCCAGGAAGCTGATCAGGGCCTCGCCCACGGCCAGTTCGGTGATGGCGGCTTCGATGTCCAGGCCCGGGTTGGGGCGCATGGTGGTGGCCGTGGCCTTGACGGCTTTCTGGTCGCGCGGGGTGAAGGCGCGCAGCGCGTGCTGCACGCGGTTGCCCAGCTGGGCCAGCACGCTGTCGGGGATGTCCAGCGGGTTCTGGGTGACAAAGTACACGCCCACGCCCTTGGAGCGGACCAGGCGCACCACCAGCTCGATGCGTTCGAGCAGCACCTTGGGGGCGTCGTTGAACAGCAGGTGGGCCTCGTCGAAGAAGAAGACCAGCTTGGGTTTGTCGGGGTCGCCGATTTCGGGCAGTTGCTCGAACAGCTCGGACAGCATCCACAGCAGGAAGGTGGAGTACAGGCGCGGCGAGTTCATCAGCTTGTCGGCCGCCAGGATGTTGACCACGCCGTGGCCCCGGGCGTCGGTCTGCATCAGGTCTTCGATGTTGAGCATGGGCTCGCCGAAGAACTGGTCGCCGCCTTCGCTCTCGATCTGCAGCAGACCGCGCTGGATGGCGCCCACGCTGGCCGCGCTGATGTTGCCGTATTCGGTGGTGAACTGCTTGGCGTTGTCGCCCACATGCTGGAGCATGGCGCGCAGGTCCTTGAGGTCCAGCAGCAGCATGCCGCTGTCGTCGGCAATCTTGAAGACCAGGTTCAGCACGCCCATCTGCGTGTCGTTCAGGTTCAGCATGCGGCCCAGCAGCAGCGGGCCCATGTCGGACACCGTGGCGCGCACCGGGTGGCCTTGCTGGCCGAACACATCCCATAGGGTGGCGGTGCAGGCCGTGGGCGCGGGCAGGGCGATGCCGCGGTCCTTCAGCGAGGCGGCCAGCTTGTCGCCGATGCTGCCGGTCTGGCTGATGCCGCCCAGATCGCCCTTGATGTCGGCCATGAACACCGGCACGCCGGCGTGGGCAAAGCTTTCGGCCATTTTCTGCAGGGTGACCGTCTTGCCCGTGCCTGTTGCGCCGGTGATCAGGCCGTGGCGGTTGGCCAGGCCGGGGAGGATGTCACAGTGGATATCACCATGCCGGGCAATCAGGAGAGGGGCTGCCATATCTGCCATATGCGGGTTTCCTCGTGGGGTGAGGCATCAAAAGTAAAATCGGATTCGATAGATTAAATCAAGACCAAAGGATTTCCTGTGGCAGGACATAGCAAATGGGCCAACATCCAGCACCGCAAGGGTCGCCAGGATGAGAAACGCGGCAAGATCTGGACGCGCATCATCCGCGAAATCATGGTGGCAGCCCGCCAGGGTGGCGGTGACCTGACGGCCAACCCGCGCCTGCGTCTGGCCGTGGACAAGGCCAAGGCCGCCAATATGCCGGCCGACAACATCAAGCGCAATATCGACAAGGCCACCGGCAATCTGGAAGGTGTGACCTACGAAGAAATCCGTTACGAAGGCTACGGCATTGGCGGCGCGGCCATCATCGTGGACACGATGACCGACAATCGGGTGCGTACTGTGGCGGATGTGCGTCACGCTTTCAGCAAATACGGCGGCAACATGGGCACCGAGGGATCGGTGGCCTTCCAATTCAAGCACTGCGGACAGATCATCTTTGCACCCGGCCTGGACGAGGACAAAGTGATGGACGCGGCGCTGGAGGCCGGTGCCGAAGACGTGATTACCGACGAGGACGGCGCCATCGAGGTGCTGACCGCGCCGAGTGAATTTGAAGCCGTGCGCAACGCTTTGGAGGCTGCGGGATTCAAGCCCGAAGTGGCCGAAGTGACCATGCGCGCAGAAAACACCATCGAGCTGGCTGGCGAAGACGCCGAGCGCATGCAAAAGCTCCTGGACATGATCGAAGACCTGGATGACGTTCAAGACGTCTATCACAACGCAGAACTATGAAAATACTGGTGATTGGCGGCGGTGGCCGTGAGCACGCGCTGGCGTGGAAGTTGGCGCAGTCGCCCAAGGCGAGCAAGGTGTACGTGGCCCCCGGCAACGGCGGCACGGCGCTGAGCAACAAGTTCGAGAACGTACCCATCACCGATGTGGAACAGCTGCGGACCTGGGCCATCGACAACAAGATTGCACTGACGGTGGTGGGCCCCGAAGCCCCGCTGGCCGCCGGTGTCGTGGATGAATTCCGCGCCCACGGCCTGAAGGTGTTCGGCCCCACCAAGGCCGCCGCCCAGCTGGAAAGCTCCAAGGCCTTCTCCAAGGCCTTCATGCGCCGCCATGGCATTCCCACGGCGGATTACGACACCTTCACCGACCCGGTGGCAGCCCACGCCTTTGTGGACCGCCTGGGTGCGCCCATCGTCATCAAGGCCGACGGCCTGGCTGCCGGCAAGGGGGTGGTCGTGGCCATGTCGCTGCAGGAAGCCCACGATGCGGTGGACTTCATGCTGGTGGACAACAAGTACGGCGTGCAGCACAACGATGGCGGCGCGCGCGTGGTGATCGAAGAGTTCCTCGCCGGCGAGGAAGCCTCGTTCATCGTGATGTGCGACGGCAAGAACGTGGTCGCCATGGCCACCAGCCAGGACCACAAGCGCCTGAAGGACGGCGATGAAGGCCCGAACACCGGTGGCATGGGCGCCTATTCGCCCGCACCTGTGGTCACGGCCGATGTGCACGCCCGTGCCATGCGCGAAATCATTCTGCCCACCATCCGCGGCATGGAAAAGGACGGCGTGCCGTTCACCGGTTTCCTGTACGCCGGTCTGATGATCGACGGCAACGGCCACCCCAAGACGCTGGAGTTCAACACCCGCATGGGTGACCCCGAGACCCAGCCCATCCTGATGCGCCTCAAGAGCGATCTGGTGGAGGTCATGCTGGCGGCCGTGGACGGCAAGCTGGACCAGGTGGAACTGGAATGGGACCGCCGCACCGCCCTGGGCGTGGTGATGGCTGCCTACGGCTACCCCGAAGCGCCACGCAAGGGTGACGCCATCAGCGGCCTGCCCGCCGATGCGGACGATGCCATGGTCTTCCACGCCGGTACGGTGCTGGACGCCGACGGCCAGGTGCGCACCAGCGGCGGCCGGGTGCTGTGCGTGACGGTGCTGGCCGACAGCGTCAAGCAGGCCCAGCAGAAGGTCTATGACGTGGCCCGTGGCATCCAGTTCGATGGGGCCCAGTACCGCCGCGACATCGGCTTCCGCGCCATCAAGAACTGAAGGGCGGGTCCATGACGACTGCGAGCATGGCGGCCACGCCCGAGAACGTGCGTGCCTACCTGGAGGACCTGCAGTCCCGCATCACCACCGCCCTGGAAGGGGTGGAGGGTGAGGGCGGGGCCCGCTTTCTGGCCGATGCCTGGCACAAGGGCCCGGAAGAACGCCTGCAGGGCGATGGTGTCACCAGGATTCTGGAAGGTGGCCGCGTGTTCGAGCGCGCGGGTTGCGGCTTTTCCCATGTGAAAGGCCCGCAGCTGCCGCCTTCGGCCACCCAGCACCGTCCGGAGCTGGCCGGTGCGCCGTTCGAGGCCATGGGCGTGTCGCTGGTGTTTCACCCGCGCAACCCCTATGTGCCGACGGTGCACATGAATGTGCGCATGATTGCGGCCGGACATGCCGGCCAGCCCAAGACCTGCTGGTTTGGCGGCGGCATGGACCTGACGCCTGTTTATGGCTTTGAAGAGGATGCGGTGCACTTTCACCGTGCCTGCCATGCGGCGCTGCAGCCTTTTGGCGAGCAGCTCTACCCGCGCTTCAAGACCTGGTGCGACGAGTACTTCTACCTGAAGCACCGCGGCGAGCAGCGCGGCATCGGCGGCATCTTCTTTGATGACTTTGCCGAACTGGGCCAGGACCAGAGCTTTGCCATGCTGCGTGCAGTGGGCGATGCCTTTCTGGGGGCCTACCTGCCCATCGTGGAGCGCCGCCAGGGCATGGCCCATGGCGCGCAGCAGGTGGAGTTTCAGCGCTACCGCCGCGGCCGTTATGTGGAGTTCAACCTGGTCTGGGACCGGGGCACGCATTTCGGCCTGCAGTCGGGCGGGCGCACCGAATCCATCCTGCTGTCCATGCCCTCGCATGCCAGCTGGAGCTACCAGCGCGAAGATGCACCGGGCACGCCTGAGCATGCGCTGGCGCATGAATTCTTGGTCCGTCGGGACTGGATTTGATCTGCCTGCAACGCTGTTATTGCCGGAAAACTATAATTTCGATAGCTGCCAGTCCGTGATGGACTGGTGAATACCTTCAAAAAACCTTTGAGTCCGGATGGTGGGCGTGGCAAGAACCACCCCATGGCATGTACGGCGCTGCCGCGCTATATTGACCGGAACGCAACCACATACTGCCTGATGAGCTCCACCACCCAATCGGAATCCGCTGCCAAGAAGGACGTGACCAAACTCCAGCGTGCCATCGTTGATGGCCTGGAAGACGTCAAGGCGCAAGACATCCAGGTCTTCAATACCGAGCACCTCTCGCCGCTGTTCGAGCGCGTGATCGTGGCCGCCGGTACCTCCAACCGCCAGACCAAGGCCCTGGCCTCCAGCGTGCGCGAATCGGTCAAGAAGGCCGGTTTCCCCGTGCCGCGCCAGGAAGGCGAAGACAACGGCGAATGGATCATTGTGGATTGCGGCCAGGCCGTGGTGCACATCATGCAGCCGGCCATCCGCCAGTACTACCGTCTGGAAGAAATCTGGGGCGACAAGCCCGTGCGCCTGAAGCTGGGCGCGGCCAAGCCGGTCGCACGCTCGGAAGCCGACGCACCGGCCAAGAAGGCCGTGGCCGCCAAGAAGCCCGGCAAGCCCAAGGCCGCCGCCGCTGCCGAGGCCAAGCCCGCAGTGAAGAAGCCTGCCGCCAAGAAGACCGTGGCGGCCAAAAAGCCGGCTGCCGGTGCTGCTGGCGCCAAGCCTGCGGCCAAGAAGCCCGCCGCCAAGAAGGCGGCTGCGCCCATCAAGACCGTGGTGGTCAAGCCCAGCACGCCGCGCACCGCCAAGACCACTGCCAAACCTGCCGCCAAGCGCGCACCCCGCGCCAAGGCATGAAGCTGCTGATCGTGGCCGTAGGCCAGCATGTGCCCGACTGGGCGCAGACGGCCTACGACGATTACGCCAAGCGTTTTCCGCCGGAGCTGAAGGTCGAGCTCAAGGCCGTCAAGACCGAGCCCCGGGGTTCCAAGACGGTGGAGACGCTGTACGCGGCCGAGCGCAAGCGCATCGAGGCCGCGATTCCGCGCGGCACCCGCATCGTGGTGCTGGACGAGCGCGGCACCAACCTGACCACCAAGGCGCTGGCCCAGCGCCTGCAGCACTGGCAGCTGGAGGGCGACGATGTGGCCCTGGTGATTGGCGGCCCGGACGGGCTGGACCCGGCCTTCAAGCAGGGCGCCCACGAGAAGATCCGCCTGTCGGACCTGACCCTGCCGCATGCCATGGTGCGTGTGCTGCTGATCGAGCAGCTCTACCGTGCCTGGTCGGTCAACGCCGGCCACCCTTACCACCGCGAGTAAGCCTGGCCGCCGGCCCAGGCCGCGCCCCATGCGATCCCAGCCCTGTTTCGGTGCGCCGAGCCAGGGCTTTTTGTTTTGCACCGCCGTGGTGCATTAACGCGGATGCGCGGGCCGGTAAATAGGCGTTAGCGCGATCTCGGGTTGGCGCCATGGAGCGCGAAGCGCTTGCTCCCGTACCCTCTAAGCATATGCAGACCATCGACTTGTCGCACATGGCCTGCTTGTTGCTTAATGCTTGTTACTGAATGATGCAAATCGCCGGCGGTCCTACAGGGCCCTGGTGCATGACACGCGAGGGAGAACCAATCCATGCAATGGCTCAACAAGCTTTCCATCCGTGCGCGCCTGTATATGGGCACGCTGTTTTCTCTGGTCATGCTGCTGCTGGTGGGCGGGCTGGGTTATGTGGCGCTGGAGACCACGCACCGCCAGGTGCAGGAGGTGTTCAGCAGCAAGGTGCAGGTGCTCAGCGACATGGAGGAGGTGCGCAACCGCCTGGGTGAGCTGCGCCTGATGGAGAAGAACATCATCATCAGCGCCAACAACACCACCCAGGTGCAGGATCTGCGGGGGCGCTGGAACGTGGGCATGACGGCGCTGCGCGCACGCCTGGAAGAGTTGCAGAAGTCGCCCACCACGCCGTCGGACATGTCGCTGAACCTGGAATCCGGCATCACCTACCTGAACGATTACGCCAAGGCCATGGATGAGGTGTTCGGCAAGGTGGAGGATGCGCTGCTGGACAGCATGGCCGCCGCCGCCTATGCCGAGAACCAGCGCAGCACCATCGAAGGCATGGATTCCGTGCTGACCACCACGGCCGAGAACGCCCGCACCGACATGGAGTTCACCCGCCGGGCGGTGGAAGACGCCGCCAAGCAGATGAGCTTCTGGCTGGGCGGCCTGCTGCTGCTGGCCGTGGCCGTGCTGCTGCCCACCACCTATTTCGGCGTGCGCAACATCACGCGGGCGCTGGCCGATGCCCAGGCGCTGGCCCAGCGCATTGCCGAGGGCGACCTGACCCAGGACGTGCAGGTGCGCCAGCGTGACGAGCTGGGCAAGCTGATGCTGTCCATGGACCGCATGCAGCAGTCGCTGCGTGCTCTGGTGCAGCAGGTGCAGGAATCTTCCGGCCAGGTGTCGGTGGCCAGTGGCGAGATCGCCGGGGGCAATGCCAACCTGAGCGAGCGTACCGAGCAGACCGCCAGCCATCTGGAGCAGACCGCACGGGCCATGGAAAACCTGGGCCTGGAGGTGCGCCACAGCGCCCAGGCCAGCGCCCATGCCCGCGACCAGGCCAACAGCGCGGCCAGTGTGGCCGCGCAGGGCGGGCAGGCCGTGGACAGCGTGGTGCAGACCATGGCGGAAATCACGGCCAGCGCCCGCCGCATTGGCGATATCACCGGCACCATCGATGCGATTGCCTTCCAGACCAATATCCTGGCGCTGAACGCCGCCGTGGAAGCGGCACGTGCCGGTGAGCAGGGCCGGGGCTTTGCCGTGGTGGCGGGCGAGGTGCGGGTGCTGGCCCAGCGCAGCGCCGAGGCGGCCAAGCAGATCAAGCAGCTGACCGGCGAATCGGTGCGCTGCGCCGACAGCGGCAGCGCCCAGGTGGAGCGTGCCGGCCAGACCATGCAGGCCATTGTCTCCAGCGTGGAGCGCGTGGCCACGACGATTGCCGAAGTGTCCCAGGCCTGCGAGGTGCAGGACCGCCAGATCGGCGAAGTGTTCACCTCCGTGGCCGAGCTGGAGCAGATGACCCAGCAGAACGCGGCACTGGTGGAGGAGTCTGCCGCCGCCTCGTCGGCCCTGCGCGAACAGGCGCTGGCGCTGGACGGTGCGGTGCGCCGCTTTGCCATGCCCGGTGGCAGCCAGTTGTCCGCAGCGTCCGTGGATGCCGTGGCATGGGGCGGGGTGGCAGCGCCGCGCCAGGCCCCCGTGCTGGCGCCGGTGGGCATGGCGGCGCTGGACGCAGCACCTGCCGGTGCACCCGCACGCGGCCCTGCCCGCATAGCGGCGCCGGCCGAGGTCTGACGCAACCCTTCGGGAAGTTGTGCCGTGCGGGCGGTACGGGGCAGGCAGGGAGGGGCTGACGCCGCCTCTGCACCTGCACCGCAGGAGGCCTGCCGTTCGCGCCACTGCGGACGCAGGCCCGAAGCGCTCAGCCTGCGACCAGCTTGTGCACCAGGTCGGCGGCGGTGGAGGCGCCGTATTTGCGCATCAGCCGGGCGCGGTAGATTTCCACGGTGCGGTGGCTGATGGCCAGGGCCTTGCCGATTTCCTTGGAGGTCAGTCCTTCCAGCAGGCGCGCTGCGACTTCGCGTTCGCGGCCGGTCAGCTCGGCTTTCACCGGGCGCTGGGCGGACAGGTCCTCAAAGCTCCAGATGCCGGAGGCATGGGGGTCGTCCCGGTCCAGCGCGCGGCCGCTGACATGGCACCAGAAGGTCTCGCCGCTGGCGCGCTTCATGATGCGGTTGTCGGAATAGTGGCCCTTGGCGTTCAGGATGGGCGCCATGCGGGCGCCCAGGCGTTCGTATTCGTCGGCGCTGGGATAGAGAATCTGGAAAGACTGCCCGATCATCAGCTCGCGCGAGATGGCGAACATCTCGCAGACCTGGTGGTTACAGTCCACCATGGTGCGGTTGCGTGAGATCACCAACCCGACGGGGGCCATCTCGAACGCCAGCTTGTAATCCATCTCCATGGTGCAACTCTTTACGAAAAACTACCTAACTAAGTACGTAGTATCGTAATGCATCGCACAACAAGGAGACATGCATGAAAAAGCTCTACCCTTCCGCAGCCGCTGCGCTGCAGGGTGTGGTGGCCGATGGGCAACTGCTCGCCGTGGGGGGCTTTGGCCTTTGCGGCATTCCCGAAGCGCTGATTGACGCGCTGCGGGACAGCGGTGTCACAGGGCTGACCATTGCGTCCAACAATGCCGGCGTGGACGGTTTTGGCCTGGGCAAGCTGCTGGAAACCCGCCAGATCAAGAAGATGATCGCCAGCTATGTGGGCGAGAACAAGGAGTTCGAGCGCCAGTACCTGGCCGGCGAGCTGGAGCTGGAGTTCACCCCCCAGGGAACGCTGGCCGAGAAGATGCGTGCCGGCGGTGCCGGCATTCCGGCCTTCTTCACCAAGACCGGTGTGGGCACGCAAGTGGCCGAAGGCAAGGAGCTGCGCGAGTTCGACGGTGACACTTATGTGATGGAGCGTGCCATCGTGGCCGATGTGTCGCTGGTCAAGGCCTGGCGCGCGGATAAGAGCGGCAATCTGCAGTTCCGCCTGACGGCCCGCAACTTCAACCCGGCGGCGGCCACCTGCGGCAAGGTCTGCATCGTGGAAGTGGAGGAGCTGGTGGAAGTGGGCGACATTGCCCCGGACGACATCCATCTGCCCGGCATCTATGTGAACCGGATCGTGCACAACGCCCATCCGGAAAAACGCATCGAAAAGCGCACCGTGCGCGAGGCCTGAGCCATGGGGGATCTGTCGCATTCGCACGATGCGCCCGAGGCGGTGGCCGCAGCCAGTGTGCCGGTGTTTCGCGCCCTGGCAGCGCACGAGCAGGATCAGCTGGACCGCGAACGCCTGCTGGTGTGCCAGGTCGCAGCCCGTGAGCTGGGGCTGAACGACTGGAGCATGGACCGCTCGGGCCTGGTGCAGCTGCAGGCGCTGCTGGACCGGGGCCTGGTGCAGCCGGACAACCTGCTGCTGGCCCGCGGGCTGGGCGTGGTGCTGGGGGATGCGCTGACCTGCGAGCTGGACGATATGGACTGGCACATGGTGAGCGACGACTGGGGAGTCGACCCCGTGGTGCGCTTTCGCGAATCCAGCATCCAGGTCGGGGCGCGCGACATGGTCCTCAAACGGCTTGAAGACGGTCAGACGGTCGATCTGGTGCAGCTGCTCGACGGTGTGGTTTCCCACCTGCAGCCCATGATCGACTCCGGCGACTACCAATAACGTCAATCACGATTTATTCAGGAGGCTCTTATGCCTTGGACCCAAGACCAGATGGCTGCACGTGCGGCCCAGGAACTCGAAGACGGCTTCTACGTCAACCTCGGTATCGGCATTCCCACCCTGGTGGCCAACCACACGGGCGACAAGGAGGTGTGGCTGCAATCGGAGAACGGCATGCTGGGCATCGGCCCCTTTCCGACGGAAGAGCAGGTCGACGCCGACCTGATCAACGCCGGCAAGCAGACCGTGACCACGATCCCCGGCTCGGCCATCTTTGGCTCGGACCAGTCGTTTGCCATGATCCGCGGCGGCAAGATCAATCTGTCCATCCTGGGGGCCATGCAGGTCTCCGAGCAGGGCGATCTGGCCAACTGGATGATTCCCGGCAAGATGGTCAAGGGCATGGGCGGCGCCATGGACCTGGTGGCCGGCGTCAAGCGCGTGATCGTGCTGATGGAGCATGTGGCCAAGAAAAAGGACGGCACCACCGACCTGAAGATCCTGCCCCGCTGCAGCCTGCCGCTGACCGGCGTGGGCGTGGTGGACCGCATCATCACCGACCTGGGCGTGATGGACGTGACGCCCGAGGGCCTGAAGCTGGTGGAGCTGGCGCCGGGCGTGACGCTGGAGGAGATCCAGTCCAAGACCGGGGTGACGCTGCTGGCGTGATGCGGCGCGCCACCCGCCCGTAATGCATCCGTAGTGCGTCCGTAACGCCGTGAAAGCCTGCCGTGTGCAGGCTTTCGTATGATGGGCGTACAGAACTGTACTGGTCCGCATGAGCCTCCCATCGCATCCTTTACCCCCACTGGAGGTCGACAGCCTCCAGGGCACTGCGCATTTCCTGCGTGCCATCCAGGCCCTGGGCCAGCAGCAAAACCTGGTGCTGCGCGATGCCATCTACACCGCCAACGGGGTGCGCCTGGCCGACAAGGGCGTGCGCATCGACGCGGCGCTGTACGACAAGCTGGTGAACGAACGCCTGCGCCATCCCATTGACGATCTGCTGGAGATCCGCGACCGGGTGGATGTGCCCACGCTGGAGGCCGAGGCGATGACGCTGTGCGAATCCGCCGCCTTGCCCCGGCTGCTGATGCAGGCCCTGGGGCCGCGCCAGCAGTGGCGCCTGCTGGCGCCGCTGGCCGACATGGCCTGGCCGGCGCAGGCCTGCTTCAAGCTGACGGTGATGCGCAGCCAGCGGCCGCAGCTGTACGAACACAGTCTGTGCATGATGCTGGTGGCCGTGTTCCTGGGCGTTCGCGAGAGCCTGGATGACGCCCAGCTGGCCCAACTGGCTGCCGCCGCCTTGCTGCACGACGTGGGCATGCTGTTCATGGAGCCCAGCTGGGCCAACCCGCAGCACAAGCTGACCCCCGAGGAACGGCGCCAGCTGGCCGTGCATTCCATCACCGCCATGCTGGTGGTGCGTTCCACCGCCGCCTATCCTGCGGCCGTGGAACTGGCGGTGCTGGAGCACCACGAGCGCATGGACGGCAGCGGCTACCCGCGCAACATCACGGGCGAGCAGATTTCGCCGCTGGGCCGCATCCTGATGGTGGCCGAAGTGGTGGCGGCCTTCTTTGAGAAATATGCCAGCGACCGGCCGGCGGTGCGCCTGTCGCTGATGCTGCGCCTGAACCGCGAGCGCTTCGATACCCGCCTCATCGAGCATGTGCACCTGGTGCTGCAGCCGGCGCTGGAGCGGGAGCCGCGCATGGCGGCGGAGGGCGAGATGCTGCCTCTGGCGGCCGACGTGCGCCACAGTCTGGTGATGCTGACCATGCTGATCGACCACTGGAAGCGCCGCAGTGCCCAGTTGCCCGAGAAATGGCAGCTGCTGCCCAGCGGGCGGGCGGGGCTGTTTCTGGATGTGCGCATGGCCGGCCTGGAGGCGGCGCTGGCCGAGGCGGGATCGCTGCCCAAGCAGCAGATGGCCGTGCTGCACCTGATGAAGCGCGACGCCACCATGCTGAGCGAGCAGGCCGTCATCAACCGCGAGGCGCTGTGGCAGCTGGAGACCTTCATCCACACCTGTCTGCGGCGCTGGCCCAAGGTGGCGCAGCAGGGCGATGCGGTGGCCCAGGCGGTGATGGACTGGATCAACCAGGCCCAGTCCGTGCTGGCTGGCAAGCGCCCGGGTGGCCGGCCGGCGTTCTTCGGCTGACGCGGTGCTGCACAGGCCGGTGCAAGGCCGGCGTGCAGTGGGTGAAAGGGGTGGAGGCTGGGGAGGGCGTGGGGCGCAGGATGGCGCCGCGCCGCTCTGCACCGCACACCGGCTGATGGCGTGCCGGTCTTCAGCAGCCTTCGTTGACGATGGCTTGCAGCGCCTCGCTGTCGCGCACCACCAGGCCCGAGGGTTCCACGCGGATGCAGTCTTCGCGTTCCATGCGCTTGAGTTCCTGGTTCACGCGCTGGCGCGAGGCGCCCAGCAGCTGGGCCAGCTCTTCCTGCACCAGCTGCAGGCCGATGCGGATTTCCTGCGGATCGTCATGGGTGCGCATGCCGTAGCTGCGCGTCAGGTGCATCAGCTGCTTGGCCAGGCGCGCGCGCAGCGGCAGGGTGTTGAGGTCTTCCACCAGGCCGTAGATCTGGCGGATGCGCTGGGCCTGCAGGCGCAGCAGTGCATCGTAGAACTCGATGTGGTTGGACAGGATGGTGCGAAAGCTCTCCTTGCTCACACACACCAGCGTGGTGTCGCCGTGGGCATGGGCGTCGCGGGTGCGGGGCTCGTCCAGGAAGGTGGACATGGCTCCGAACCAGGCACCCGGCTCCAGGTAGGTGAGGGTGGTCTGGCGGCCCGCCAGGCTGGTGGAACTCATGCGCACCGCGCCCTTGGCGCAGGCAAACCAGTCGTGCGGGGCATCGCCGCGGGCGTAGATCTGCGCGCCGTCCTTGAAGCGCTTGACGGTGGCCAGACGCAGGATGTCATGGCGCAGCGATGGGGAGAGTGTGGAAAACCACCGACCGGCGTTGATGGCCTCGCGCTCGGTGACGCTCAGGATGGGTTCGTTATGGCTGGGTTGCATGGCGCCTTGTCTCGCTTTTTGGCGTTCATTGTAGGCCGCCGGGCTTTTGTCGGGACCGGAGTTGCATACGCAATTGCCGCAGTGCTTTGACGTACTTACGGTTTGAATCCGGCTTTGCTCAATTATCTGATGCTATGGTTTTTGATGTCTTCGGGTTTCAGTGTGGCGGCCCTGCAGATTGAAGAAATGCGCGGATATTTCAGCAGTTTGGGGAAAATAAAAGCAGTGAAATGACGATGTGACGACATTTGTTGGCCGGATTGTCACTTTTTATACTTGTGGTGACAAAGCCGCGACCTACACTGCGCAGCGTGCTGCTTGGCACCCACCGGTGGGACTGCGCGCATCCGGGGCCCTGGCCCGGGGTGTGCCGCCCTGGCGGTGGTGCTGCACCCACCTCTCCCCCCTCTACGATTGTTTTGACGCGCGGCCTGGCCGTGCAAGGCATTTCCCATGACCGTCTCCCGCACTCTTTTCCGCTCGCTGGCAGTGGCTGGCAGCCTGTTGCTCACCCAGGCCGCCATGGCCCAGGACGAAACCACGCTGCAGCGCGTGGAGCGCACCAAGGTGCTGCGCATCGGCGTGATCTCGGGCGCGACGCCGTACTTCCACAAGGATCTGGTGCGCAATGAATGGCAGGGCTTCGGCCCCGACTTCGCCGAAGGCCTGGCCACCAAGCTGGGTGCCAAGGTAGAGCGCGTGGAAACCACCTGGGGCAATGCCGTGATGGACCTGCAGGCCAACAAGATCGACGTGATGTTCGGCATGGGCCCCACGCCGGCGCGCCGCGAGATGATCGACTTCTCCGACGTGCTGTTCAACAACACGCTGACCGTGGTCTGCAAGAAGGGCTACCCGGAAGTGAAGACCTGGGAACAGCTGAACGATCCCAAGGTGAAGATCGTGGTGGACGTGGGCTCCAACCAGGATCAGTTCGCTACCAAGACCCTGCCCAAGGCCAGCATCTCCCGCCTGGAAAGCTCGGGCGCGGCCACCATGGCCATCCAGACCGGCCGTGCCGACTGCCAGGTACTGATGGTGCTGCTGGCCCAGCCGCTGCTGGCCAAGCGCCCCGACATGGGCAAGATGTTCGTGCCCGAGCCGGTCAGCACGTCCACCGTGCACATTGGTCTGCGCAAGAGCGCCAACAAGGACCTGGAAAACAAGGTGAATGCCTGGATCAAGGAAACCCGTGCCACCGGTGACGTGCAGAAGGTCATCGTGCACAACATGGAGAAGCTGGCCGGCGTGAAGCCCGAGAGCTTCCCCAAGCAGGTGAAGTTCTAAGCGGGCAGGGCTGAGGGTAGGTCAATGTACGAATGGGACTTTGCCTCGCTGTGGCAGTACCGCAGCCTGCTGATCGCCGGCATCGGCTACACGCTGCTGTTCACCGCGATCTGTGTGGCGGCGGGCCTGGCCATCGGCGTGCTCGCCGGGCTGGGACGGCTGTCGCGCCATGTGTGGATCAGCGCGCCGCTGCGCGCCTATGTGGAAGTGTTCCGCTGCACGCCGGTACTGGTGCAGCTGGTGTGGTTCTACTATGCACTGCCGGTGCTGACCGGCATCGAGATGTCGGCCACCATGGCGGCGGCGCTGTGCCTGTCGCTGTATGGCGGTGCCTTCTATGCGGAAATCATCCGCGGGGGCGTGATCGCCACCGACATCGGCCAGACCGAGGCCGGCCAGGCCATCGGCATGACGCGCGGGCAGGTGATGCGCCGCGTGGTGCTGCCCCAGGCCTTCAAGCGCATGGTGCCGCCGCTGGTGAGCCAGTCCATCATGCAGCTGAAGAACACCTCGCTGCTGTCGGTGCTGGCGGTGCCCGATCTGCTGTACCAGGGCCAGGTGATTGCGCACGACACCTACCGCCCGCTGGAGGTCTACACCCTGATCGCCGTGGCGTACTTTGTGATCCTGCTGCCGGCCACGCTGTGGGCCAAGCGCCTGGAACAACACCATTCCAAGGGGGGCTGAGCCATGTCCACTTCCGATATTGCGATCAGCATCCGGGGGCTGCGCAAGTCCTTCGGCACGCTGAATGTGCTCAAGAACATCTCGCTGGATGTGCCGCGCGGCAGCGTGGTGGCGCTGATCGGGCCTTCGGGCTCGGGCAAGTCCACCTTGCTGCGCTGTATCAACCTGCTGACCGTGCCCGATGGCGGCGAGATCCGCGTGGGCGGACAGGCGCTGCAGTTCACCGGTGGCGCCGACTGCCTGCCGGGTGACAAGGTGCTGGCGGGCTTTCGCGCCCGCACCGGCATGGTGTTCCAGCACTTCAACCTGTTCCCGCACATGACGGTGCTGCAGAACGTCATGGAAGGCCCGGTCACGGTGCTGAAGAAGCCCAAGGCCGAAGCCGAAGCCACGGCCCGCAAGCTGTTGGCCAAGGTGGGCCTAGCCGAGCGCTGCGACATGCTGCCCGAGAAGATGTCCGGCGGCCAGAAGCAGCGCGTGGCGATTGCCCGCGCGCTGGCCATGGAGCCCAGCGTGATGCTGTTCGACGAGGCGACTTCCGCGCTGGACCCCGAGCTGGTGGCCGAGGTGCTGGGCGTGATCCAGTCGCTGGCCAAAGAGGGGATGACCATGGTGCTGGTCACGCACGAAATCGCCTTTGCCCGCGAAGTGGCGGACCAGGTGGTCTTCATGCGCGACGGCGTGGTGGTGGAGTGCGGCGCGCCGGCGCAGGTCATCGACAACCCGCAGCAGGAGGCCACCCGCGCTTTCCTGGGCAAGATGGTGGGCAGCCACGCCGCCCCGCATTGCAGCGCCTGTGGTGCTACGCTCTGAGCCTATGGACTACCGACTCGACGAAACCGACCGCCAGCTGCTGCGCCTGCTGCAGACCAATGCGCGTGCTTCGACCGCCCATCTGGCACGCCAGATGGACCTGGCCCGCACCACGGTGGTGGCGCGCATCGCGCGGCTGGAGCAGGAAGGCATCATCGCCGGTTATGGCGTGCGCCTGGGCCCGCGCATGGAGCAGGCCTCGGTGCGAGCCTACTGCGGCATCCGGGTGCAGCCCAAGACCGCGACGTCGGTGATGCAGGCGCTCAACCGCCTGACCGAGGTGGAAGAGGTCTCCGCCGTCAGCGGGCAGTACGACTACATGGTGTTCCTGCGCTGCGAAAGCAACGAGAAGCTGGACGCGCTGCTGGACCGCATCGGCATGATCGACGGTATCCAGCAGACCTATACCTCGGTGGTGCTGAACCGCAAGATCGACCGGCGCACCACCTCGCCGCTGCAGGCGCCGGTGGTAATGGAGTGAGGCGCGGCGCCGGAGCGCTTTGCAGGCCCCAGGCCGCCACCGCATGAAAAAAGCACCTCCCAGGGAGGTGCTTTTTGTTTGGGCGCCTTTGTTCAGTCCGCGTCCGTCTGCACGGCGTAGATTTCGCGCGGTGTGCCGGTGCCGGGCAGCTCGCCCCGGATGGCGCCCCAGCGGCTGAGGGTGCAGCGCAGGCCGTCGCGCTGCTCGCACTGCTGCTGGGCCTGGGTGATGGCCTGTTCCTGGCTGGTGAGCCCGTGGCGCAGGTACAGGCCGACCATGTCTTCGCCCTGGTGCACCGTGAACAGGGCGTACAGGCCTGGAGCCTCCACGGTGGCGGCGATTTCACAGGCCGGCTCGCCGCAGCCTGCCAGCGCTTCCCGTTCGGCTTCGGTACGGCTGCGGTAGCTGATGCTGCTGGCCAGCATTTCCGAATCGGTGGCCACGGCCACGGCGGCGGTGTAGCGGATGGCGCAGCGGGCGTGTGCCTGCGCGCAGACGGCCAGGGCGGCTGCTTCGGCGTCGGCCTGCGTGGCGCCGGTGCCCCAGCCGCCCACCTGTTTGGGCGCGTACAGGGCCACCGCCGTGGAATCCGCCCAGGCAGCCGCGCTGCCCATGCCCAGTGCCATGCCCACCAGGCAGTGGCCCATCCACTTCACGTTGTTTCTCCTCATGCGTAAAAGCATAGCGAAAAAACAAGGCGGCAAGCCTGTTGCGTCAGGTCAGGGTGGTGGCATGCCCTGCGGCGGTGCAGGGGGCATTGAGCGCCGCAGGCAGTGGGCGCTGTGGTGCCGCAGCGCGAAGCCATGGCACGGACTGCGCATTGGATGCAGGAGCGCCAGGTCGGCGTACATGCGCTGGAGCCTGGCGTTCCCGTCCTGCAACTGCCGAAGTGGTGCCCGGTGCGAGCGTGTCCCGCCCGAGGACCGGCAGTTCCACTTGGAGCGCGTCGGCTTGCCCACGCGGTGCTTGCTGCGCGTTTCACCCAGCATCGCACGCATGGCACCCATCCGCTCCCACCCACACCCATTTCGCCTTTCTGGAGGGTGCTGACTGGCTGCGCTCGCTGTATCTGGATGGCTGCATGCAGAGACGGCCTTGGCTGGGGCGTTCTCTGCTTGCGAGTGGAAAGGGCGTTCCAAAGACAAGAACAACGCCGCAACGTGTGACAAAAATGAGGGTTTCTACTATGTATTTATGTGGCTGTTCTGCAAAAAAATCACGTCTGTCCTATCAATATCAATTGATTGTTCAACAATAGAATGGATATCACCCTCTGATGCAGAGGGCGAAGCCTTTCAAAGAGCTGGGCGGGATTCCGAGAGGACTCCCGCCTTTGGCGTAGTACCTATAGCCCACCGCGCAGCTGGTATGGGCGTGATTCCCCGGAGGCTTGATGCCTGTAGATCTCAACCTGTGGCCGCTGATTGGCGTGCTCATCATCATTGCGGGCTTTGCGCTGCGCTTTAACCCCATGCTGGTGGTCATCGTGACCGCCATAGGCACCGCATTTGCGGCGGGCTTCCCGCTGGACAAGGTACTGGCCGCCATTGGGGCCGGCTTCATCAAGACGCGCAATCTGCCGCTGATCATCCTGCTGCCACTGGCCGTGATCGGCCTGCTGGAGCGCCATGGCCTGCGCCAGCATGCGCAGAACTGGATCAGCTCCATCAAGTCGGCGACAGCTGGCCGCCTGCTGATCGTCTATCTGGCTGCGCGTCAGCTGACCGCTGCCATCGGCTTGACCAGCCTGGGCGGTCATCCCCAGATGGTGCGCCCGCTGCTGGCGCCCATGGCCGAAGGCGCGACGGAAAACCGCTACGGCAAGCTGTCTGGCAAGGTCCGCGAAAAACTGCGGGCCATGTCGGCTGCCACGGACAACGTGGGCCTGTTCTTTGGTGAAGACATCTTCGTGGCCTTCGGTGCGATCGTGCTGATGACGACGTTCCTGAAGGAGGCTGGCATCGAGGTGGAGCCGATTCACGTTGCGCTGTGGGGCATTCCCACCGCCACGGCTGCATTTGCTATCCATGCCTTCCGCCTGCACCGCCTGGACAAGCAACTAGCGCGTGACATTGCTGCAGAAAAGAAAGTTGCCCAGGGAGAGTCGGCATGACCATCACCATCCAATACCTGTACTACCTTGTCGGCCTGGTGCTGGCGGTGACGGCCATGATGACGCTGCGCGACAGCAGCAACCCGCGCCGTTTCTCGGCTGGCCTGTTCTGGGCGCTGTATGCGCTGGTGTTCCTCATCGGTGATCTGCTGCCTCCCGCCTGGGTGGGGGCGGTCGCGGTCGTCATGGCCCTGATCGCAGGTTTCGGCGGCGTGATGGGCGGCAAGCACCAGCCGCGTACCGATGCGCAATACCTGGCAAGCGCCCAGCGCCTGGGCAACAAGCTGTTCGTGCCGGCGCTGGCCATTCCGCTGATCACCATGGTGGGTACCTTGTCGGCCAAGCATCTGGTCTTCGGCGGTGTTCCCTTGATCGACCCCAAGAACAGCACCTTGGTCAGCCTGGGCATTGGCTGCGTGATTGCGCTGGTGCTGGCCTGCAAGATGACACGCGAGACGCCCGCGCAGGGCCTGCGCGAGTCGCATCGCCTGATCGACGCCCTGGGCTGGGCCCTGGTGTTGCCGCAGATGCTGGGCATGCTGGGCCTGGTGTTCTCGGACGCCGGCGTGGGCAAGGCGGTGGCTTATGTGACCACCACCTACATCAATATGGATGTGCGTTTTGTGGCCGTGGCCGTGTATGTGATCGGCATGGCGCTGTTCACCGTGATCATGGGCAATGGCTTTGCGGCCTTTCCGGTGATGACGGGCGGTGTGGGCGTGCCGGTGCTGGTGGGCGTCTACCACGGCGACCCGGCCGTGATGGCGGCGGTGGGCATGTTGTCGGGCTACTGCGGCACCTTGCTGACGCCCATGGCGGCCAACTTCAACCTGGTGCCCGCAGCACTGCTGGAAATTGACAAGAATGCCGTCATACGCGCGCAGGTTCCGACGGCCATCACGCTGCTGATCGTGAATGTGTTCCTGCTCAATTTCCTGATGTTCCGATAAGAAGAGAGAGTTGCCATGACTGCACCTGCCAAGCGAATCCTGCTGACCGGCTTTGAGCCTTTCGATAAAGACAGCGTCAACCCTTCGTGGGAGGTGGCGCGCGCGCTGGACGGCGAGCCGATTGCGGATGGGGTGGTGCATGCCGTGCAGCTGCCCTGCGTGTTCGGCGCAGCCATGGCGACGCTGGATGAGGCATTGGCTAGCCTGCAGCCCTCGCTGATCATCAGCCTGGGCTTGGCCGGCGGACGTTCCGACATCACGCCGGAGCGCGTGGCCATCAATATCGACGATGCACGCATTCCGGACAACGCGGGCAAGCAGCCCGTAGACCAGTCTGTGGTGTCCGGTGCGCCCGCGGCGTATTTCTCGACCCTGCCTATCAAGGCCATGGTGCGGCATCTGCGCGATGCGGGAATTCCGGCTTCGGTATCGAACACGGCAGGCACTTTTGTCTGCAACCACGTGTTCTATGCCCTGATGCACAGGCTGTCGCGCCGCGCGGCCCCCGGCGTGCGCGGCGGCTTTATTCACATCCCCGCGCTGCCGCTGCAGGCCGCACGCCAGCCCGGCATGGCCAGCATGGCGCTGGAGCTTCAGGTGCAGGGCATTCGTGCTGCCATCCATACAGCGATGACGGTAGAGCAGGACTTGCAGGAAAACGCAGGTCAGCTGCATTGAGAAAGAGCCCCTGAGCCGCTAAACCGCTAAGCCGCTGCGCAGTTTCCTGATGGGGAGGCGATGCCTGCGCTGCGAGGCGGTCTTTGCCCGGCCTCGCAGGCCTGGCGTGCGCGATGGGGTGCGGCCAGGCCGATGCTCAAGACCGGCCCTTGATTGGCACCAGGTACAAGGACAGAAACGATGAAAATGGATTTGAACAGCGATTTGGGCGAGAGCTTTGGCGCCTGGAGCATGGGCGACGATGCGTCCATGCTGGACATCGTCAGCAGTGCCAACGTGGCTTGCGGCTTTCATGCCGGCGATGCTGCGGGGATTCTCTCCACACTCAAGGCCGCCAAGGCGCGCAATGTGGTCGTGGGCGCCCATGTGGCCTACCGCGATCTGGCCGGCTTTGGCCGCCGCAACATGGATGTGGCCAGTGCCGATCTGGTGGCTGATGTGATTTATCAGATCGGCGCACTGCAGGGCCTGGCCCAGGCTGCGGGCACGACGGTGCGGTATGTCAAGCCGCACGGCGCGCTCTACAACACCATTGCCCAGGATCGACGCCAGGCCACCGACGTGATCAACGCCATCAAGGCGGTCGATCCCTCGCTGGTGCTGATGGCGCTGGCAGGTTCCCCGCTGATTGGCTGGGCCCGCGATGCGGGTTTGAGCGTGGTGGCAGAAGCCTTTGCCGACCGCGGCTATACGCCCGAGGGTGCGCTGGTCTCGCGCCGCGAGCCTGGTGCCGTGCTGCATGACGAAAACCTGATTGCCCAGCGCATGCTGACCCTGGTGCGCGACGGTGTCATCGAGGCCATGGACGGTAGCCTGGTGCGTGTGGAGGCCGACTCCATCTGCGTGCACGGCGACAGCCCCGGCGCCGTGGCCATTGCTCGCAACATCCGCCAGCGTTTTGAGCAAGAAGGTGTGCAGATTGCCTCTTTCGTGGGCGCTGCGGGATGAGTGCCATGCGATTCCTTCCCGTCCATCGCCAGGCCATTCTGGTGGAGCTGGCCGACCTGCAGCAGACATTGCTGCTGCTGGGCGCCTTGCAGGCCAAATCCATCCCTGGCGTGCAGGAGCTGGTGCCGGCTGCGCGCACCATTCTGGTTCAGTTCGCGCCCCATCTCATCACTGCGGCAGAGCTTGTCAAGGCCATTGCGGGCTGCGATCTGAGCGGCAGTGTGCAGCGCTCGGACGTGCTGGTGCAGATTCCTGTGCGTTATGAGGGCGAGGATCTGGCCGAGGTGGCGCAGATACTGGGTATCACCGCCGAAGAAGTGGTGCGCCGCCACACGGGCTGCGAGTGGTCTGTGGCTTTCACCGGCTTCGCGCCGGGCTTTGCCTACCTCAGCGGCGGCGATGCCATCTTCAATGTGCCGCGTCGTTCCACGCCGCGCACCAAGGTGCCTGCGGGCGCCGTGGCGCTGGCAGGCACCTTCAGCGCCGTGTATCCGCAGGCCAGCCCCGGCGGCTGGCAGATCATTGGCGTCACGGATACGGCCATGTGGGATCTGGCGCGCGATCTGCCCGCACTGCTGCAACCCGGTTATCGTGTGCAGTTCGTCGATGCTGCCACGCAAAAAAGCGCATCGGATGCTATGTCTGATGAGATTCCAGACAGCAAAGTGTCTGAGCTCCATCCGGAGCAGGCAGCTACCACTGTCAAGGGCAGTGCA
Source organism: Comamonas sp. UBA7528 (assembly GCF_002479375.1). Taxonomy (NCBI): domain Bacteria; kingdom Pseudomonadati; phylum Pseudomonadota; class Betaproteobacteria; order Burkholderiales; family Comamonadaceae; genus Comamonas; species Comamonas sp. UBA7528. Next base: position 225,325 of record NZ_DLMU01000009.1, on the reverse strand, counting down.
TTGCGCGTGCGCGCCACGGGCCTGCTCACGCTGTTCCAGGACCTGGGTCGCCATGGCCAGGCCGGGCAAGGGGTTTCGGCCTCGGGGGCCATGGACCAGGCGGCGTTCAAGACCGCCAATCGCCTGGTTGGCAATGCCAGCCAGGTGCCGGTGCTGGAAACCGTTGGTGGAGGCCTGTCGCTGCAGAGCGTTGGCGACAACGTGGTGGCCGTGACAGGCGCGGATGCGCCCATCAGCATCACCACGGCCGAGGGCCAGCGCTGGCAGGTGCCGCGCTATGCCGCGATCGCGTTGGCGGATGGCGACGTGCTGAGTATTGGCCAGCCCACGGCCGGTGCGCGCTGCTATGTGGCGGTGCGTGGCGGCTATGAGGTGGCCCCCGTGCTGGGTAGCGCTTCCACGGATACCCTGGCCCATGTCGGACCGCCGGCCTTGCGCAGCGGCCAGTTGCTGGTCGTTCAACCGGCCCAGCAGACCGTGGTGGCCGATACGGCGTTGCCGGTGCAGAACCTGCCGGCCGCAGGCGGCGAAGTTGTGCTGGATGTGGAGCTGGGCCCGCGCACGGACTGGTTCACTGCCGAGGCAGTGGCCTTGCTGGCCGGGCAGCGTTGGCAGGTCACGCCCCAGTCGAACCGCGTGGGTCTGCGCCTGGCTGGCGAGCAGGCCCTGACGCGTGCCATCAGCAGCGAGCTCCCCAGCGAAGGCACGCCACTGGGTGCCATTCAGGTGCCAGCCAGCGGTCAGCCCGTGCTGTTTCTGGCCGATCACCCCCTGACTGGCGGGTACCCCGTCATTGGCTGTGTGGCGCTTCACCATCTGGATCTTGCGGGGCAGATCCCCGTAGGGGCCTGGATTCGTTTCAACCCTGTTCGTTCTTTTGAAGAACTCACACCCACTTTGTGAGGACCTTCCATGATTACCAAAGTTCTGATTGCCAATCGTGGCGAGATCGCCGTGCGCATTGCGCGCGCCTGTGCGGATTACGGTGTGAAGTCCGTGGCCGTCTATGCCAATGCCGATATCGACGCCTTGCATGCGCGCTGCGCCGATGAAGCCTATGGCCTCGATGGCGACAAACCCGCCGACACCTATCTGAGCATTGCCAAGCTGATTGCGATTGCCAAGCGTTCGGGGGCCGATGCCGTGCACCCGGGCTATGGCTTTCTGTCGGAGAGCGAAGCCTTTGCGCAGGCCGTGCTGGACGCGGGGCTGAGCTGGATAGGCCCGCGCCCGGACACCATTGCCAAGCTGGGTGACAAGGTCGAGGCCCGCAAGATTGCGCTCAAGGTCGGCGCACCCCTGGTGGCTGGCACGCCCGATCCCGTCAAGGATGCCGACGAAGTGCTGGCCTTTGCCCAGCAGCATGGCCTGCCCATCATCATCAAGGCTGCCTTTGGCGGCGGCGGCCGCGGCATGAAGATTGCGTGGCGCATGGACGAGGTGGCCGAGCTGTATGCATCCGCTGTGCGCGAAGCTGTGACGGCCTTTGGCCGTGGCGAATGCTTTGTGGAGCAATTTCTCGACAAGCCGCGCCATATCGAGGCACAGGTCATGGCCGACACCCATGGCAATGTGGTGGTGCTGGGCACGCGCGACTGCTCGCTGCAGCGCCGCAACCAGAAGCTGGTGGAGGAGGCGCCCGCGCCCTTTATCAGCGATGCGCAGCGTGAACGCATTCACAGCGCAGCCAAGGCCATCTGCTCTGAAGCGGGCTACATCAGCGCCGGGACGGTGGAGTTTCTGCTCAGCGGCAATGGCGCCATCTCCTTCCTCGAGGTGAACACCCGCCTGCAGGTGGAGCATACGGTGACGGAAGAGACCACCGGCATCGATCTGGTTCAGGAGCAGTTGCGCGTGGCCGATGGCCTGCCACTGTCTTTCACGGAAACGCCGGCACCACGCTCCCATGCCATCGAGTTCCGCATCAATGCCGAAGATGTGGGCCGCGGTTTTCTGCCCACGCCAGGTCTGATCACGCGCTTTGCACCGCCTTCCGGCCCAGGCGTGCGCCTGGATTCGGGTGTGGAAACTGGCTCGGTGATTCCCGGCAGTTTCGATTCCATGATGGCCAAGCTCATCGTCACTGGCGCAACGCGCGAGCAGGCCCTGGCCCGTGCGCGCCGCGCGCTGGCCGAGTTTCAGATTGAGGGCGTGGCCTCCGTGCTGCCCTTCCACAAGGCTGTGCTCCATCAGCGTGATTTTGTGGGGGCGGACGGCTTCAAGGTCCACACCCGCTGGATTGAGACCGAGTTTGCCGAGCCGTTGGCTGCGGCCGCCCGCGCCGAGCCTGCGGTCGACACCAGCCTGCTGCGTACGGCCATGGAGATCGACGGACGCCGCGTACAACTGGGTCTGCCTGCCATGCTGCTGCAGGGGCTGTCTGCCCCGGCATCGGCGGTCGCCCAGCCCGCGGCCCAGCAAGAGGTGGATCCTGATGCTGTGAGCTCGCCGATCGCGGGCAACCTTCATGCCTGGAAGGTGGCGGATGGCGATAAAGTCCAGGAAGGCGATGTGATCGCCGTGATGGAAGCCATGAAGATGGAGATGCAGGTGGCGGCCCACAAGAGTGGTCGCATCACGCTGGCTGCGCAGCCGGGCACTGCGCAGGCTTTGGGCGCCGTGATCGCGCATATCCGATAGCCATGGTGGACCTTGCCCAGGGCGCGACTTGTGGGTCGTGCCTTGGGCATGGGACGTGATTGCGCCCCATTGCGCCGCGTTGGGCTTCCTACGTCACTGCCCGTTGAGAGCCGGCAGACGCATTGATGGTGACCCCATGGAAAGACCACCCGCTGGCAAAGCACGGTGGCAAGAACTGCAGCAGCCCCTACAGCCCCTGATTCCAGCCTGCTCACCTTCCGCCAAGGTGGAGCGCGCAAGCCCGGCGTGGGTGATGGGGCCGCCCTGAACGGCATGCGGTTCGTGTGGCGCACCGGAATTCCTTGAAAAGACCTCCCCCCGTCCCTGGGCCTAGGCAGCGGCATGGCGTGCTGGTGGCGCCTGCGTGACCGGCATGCCCGTGACGTATGGCAGCGATGGCACCAAGCCATGCGGGTGCGCCTTCGTGGACAGGTGGCGTCCGCGGCACCAAGGACAAGGCATGCGAGATTGTTCAACAAGGAAAAGAGAGTGCAGTCCCCTGCAAGGGCGGAACGCAAGACGCTCTGGTAACGCGGTGCAGAGGGGGGCTGCGTGCGGGGAAGGGCGGTGCGTGGCCCGAATCTTGCTCCGAACTTACTGGTTTTCCCTTATTCCTGTATTGGAGGAATGGATGACAATTTCTAATGTTTGTTGAGCAATCTGTATAACATCGTTGAAAGATTGCTTTTTGTTCCCGTTGCATATTGACGCCATGAATCTGAGCCCCGCCGCACTCTCACGACGCACCTTGTTCGCCTGCACCGCAGCCCTGTTGGGCGGCGCGCTGCATGCGCAAACCGCCTATCCCAACAAACCCATTCGCATCGTGGTGCCCTATGCGCCCGGAGGTTCGGTCGATATGGTGGGCCGTGTGATTGGCGATATCCTGGCCAAGCAGCTGGGCACCACCGTGGTGATCGAGAACGTGCCCGGCGCCGCGGGTGTGGTGGGCGCCCAGCGTGTCGTGTCTTCCAAGCCCGATGGCTACACCTTGTTGGCGGGCTCCAGCAACGAGATGGCGGGCACCAAATTTGTCAACGCGGCACAAAAGTACGACCCGGCGGTGGACCTGACGCCAATTGCACTGACGGCTTCGGCGCCCAATCTGTGGGTGGCGGGCGCCCATGTGCCGGTCAAGAACATGGATGAATTCATCAAGCTGGTCAAGGCCAACCCTGGCAAGTACAGCTATGGCAGCCCTGGCATTGGCTCCACGCCCCATTTTTCGGGCGAGCTGATCAAGAAGACGGCCGGCGTCCACCTGGTCCATATTCCCTATAAAGGTTCGCCCGCGATGACCGGCGATCTGGGCGGCGGCAATCTGGACTTTGCCATTCTCTCGCCCATGGCCTCGGCCCCGTTGGTGCAATCGGGCAAGATCAAGATCCTGGGCGCCACCACGGCCGAGCGCATCAGCAGCTTGAAGAACGTGCCCGCGCTGGCGGAGCATCCTGCGCTCAAAGGCTATGCCCTGAGCGGCTGGTTTGCGCTGGCAGCCCCCAAGGGCGTGCCTGCAGATATCGTCGCCAGCCTGCAAAAAGCGGTGCAGGCCGGCCTGGCCGATCCCGCCATCCGCCAAAGAATGGAAGCCGCAGGCACTCCGCCTGCCAATGGCACGGAAAGTCTTGCCCAGGTCATCCGCAACGATATGGGCAAATACGCCGAACTGGTGAAGTTCGCCAATATCACGCTGGATAACTGAGCGATATGTCACCGCGCAAAAAACGCCTCCTTGCGAGGCGTTTTTTGTTGGAGAGCCGTTGAGAACGGTAGTCTTCCGAAGACTACCGCAGAGGTCTTGCCGGCAGTGCTGGCCGGGGCCGCATGTCCTGCGGCGGCGCGGGTCAGTTCAGAGAAAGCGTTCGGCGCGGAAGGGGTGGGCGTTGATGGGGGCAGGCTGCCCGGTCATGAGCGCCCCCAGCAGTTTGGCGGTGCCGGTGCCGGTGGAAAAACCGACGTGTTGGTGACCGAAGGCCAGCCACAGATTGCGGCAGCCGGGCTGCGGTAGAGGAACCGCTAGCCGTTGTTGCGCAGGCACCGGCTTTCCCTCACTTTGGCCAGCAGGCGCTGGTCTGCAGCGCAGCAGCGCGGGCAGCGCCTTCCGCAGGGTGAACGGCATCAGCGCGCTGCGGGCAATGACACCGGCGTTGCCGCAGGAGGTGTCCTGACCCGGATCGCAGCGGACGATCAAGATGATCTGGGCGCCCAGGCGCTGCAGTTCCAGGGAGGTGGCAACGCCCACCATGCCGGCGCTCAGGACGGCGACGCGGGAATGCAAGATGGTCCAAGCAGAAGAGTAAAGGAGCAAGGCTTGCCCTGTAGGAATCTGCTGTGTGAGCGCGACTGATGCAGGGCGTGGACAGCGCCAACGCTGCTGGCGCGAGATCCTTCAAAACTTACAGAAGCTGACAGCAATCATGTAGGGGAATAAAATTTGTATACATTTGTAAGATGTAATTTTTTATCTTGGTAATTATTTCTGTTTATTGAAATATTAATCGTGCATAAAGCATCTTGCCAATTATTCGAATAGATATCGAATAATTGTGATGATCTTTATGTTTCCATGCTTAATTATTTAATAAAGCTTAATTATGAAGATAAGCAGTCATCTTTGTTGCTTCACATTTGGCATGACGTCAGATGAATCCGCGCCATTGATGTCGTGGAATTTAAATCCTAGAGATTTATCGCGTTCTACGTATCCCTGGTGGAAGCTCGCGCGCTTCAAGTCAAACAAATAATCTTTGCCTGCGACACTGTGTCGTGCATATGGCGCTTTTCTGCTGTGACATTGGTTATGAAATTATTGATTGATAATTTGAAGTAGCCATTCCTTTGAAAGTGTGCCCATTGCGGTCTGGTGTTGATATTTTTATTCTTGGTTTAGGTGGTTTTGCAGTCATGCTGTCCCCCACCTCATTGAATAGGAAACCATTGATTCAATCTATTGCCTATCTATATGTATTTGATGGGCATAAGATGGATTAATATATCTTTGATATAAAAGATGAAAAAATTGAAAATCTCGCAAAGATTGGCCCTGGCTTTTAGCATTATGGTCCTGCTTTTGGCTTCGCTAGGCGGTATAGGCATTTGGCGTTCTGCTAGCCAGCGCGCTGAATTATCTGACGTGTTGCAACGGCGCGTCCCGCTGAACAAGGCTTTAAATACGATTCTTGACCAAGTCAATGAACAAGCCATTCAGAATCGCAATCTTGCCATTTTCAGTGCGCCTGATATAAAAAAGTCAGCACTTGCTCGAATCACAGAAGCTAGATCTGAGGTTGAGAAGCAATTTAAAATAATAGAAGGAAAAATAAACTCCACTGAAGGGATATCTCTTCTGGAAAAAATGCAGGTGACTCGTACAGCATTCTTGAAATCGGGTAACCAATTCTTGTCGCTGGTTGAGCAAGGTCAGATGCAGGAAGCAACCTTGTTTCTGGAGCAGGACCTGAGACCTGCACAGCGCGCCTACCAAGCTGACATCACCGCGCAGATGGAGCTGCAGGAGAAGCGAGCCAAAGAGGCTGGGCAACGTGCGGAAGAGAGCGCTGAAGCTCTCACGCGCGATATTTTGATTGCCGCAGTGGCAGCGATCCTGGCGGCCATCGTCATGGCGATAAGTATCATTGCTTCGATCGTCCGCCCGCTCAGACATGCTGTTGCGGTTTCGGATCAGATCGCCAGCGGCAATCTTTCCACTCACATCTCGGTAGACTCCAATGACGAAACCGGTCAGCTGCTGCGTTCGATGCAGCAGATGCAAAAGAGCCTGGCGAATACCGTAAGCCTGGTACGCCAGAATGCTGAAGGCGTGGCATCCGGCAGCTCTCAGATTGCCTCTGGCAACAACGATCTGTCGGCACGCACGGAGGAACAAGCTTCGGCGTTGGAGCAAACAGCTGCTTCCATGGAAGAGCTGGGTTCCACGGTGCAGAAAAATGCAGAAAATGCACGGGCAGCCAACCAGCTGGCGGTCAATGCATCAACTGTTGCGGCCCAAGGCGGTGAGGTGGTCTCGGAAGTCATTGAGACGATGAAAAGCATCAATGCCAGCAGCACCAAGATTTCCGACATTATTTCCGTCATCGACGGAATTGCATTCCAGACGAATATTCTGGCACTGAATGCGGCTGTGGAAGCCGCCCGAGCCGGTGAACAAGGGCGCGGTTTTGCTGTGGTCGCGAGCGAAGTGCGCAGTCTGGCGCAGCGTAGCGCAGATGCAGCAAAGGAAATCAAGGAACTGATCACCGCAAGCGTGGAGCGCGTGGGGCAAGGCAGCGTCCTGGTGGACAAGGCCGGGGTCACCATGACTGAAGTCGTTCAGGCGATACGCAGCGTCACAGAGATCATGGGCGAAATCAGCGCGGCGAGCAGTGAACAAAGCGCGGGCGTGAACCAAATTGGCGAAGCAGTCACACAGATGGACCAGGCCACCCAGCAGAATGCTGCGCTGGTGGAAGAGATGGCTGCCGCCGCAAATGCACTGAACAACCAGGCAGCAGAGCTTGTCAAGGCAGTTTCGGTTTTTACGCTGAGCGAAAACCACACCCAGCCAGTCAGTCATCTGAATCCAGTGCGTGCTCCATCATCCCTGCCGTCAGGGCAATTTCTGGCTGTTCCTAGAAATCACAATACGAAGCCTGCGCGTATTGAAGCCTCTGGTTTCTCTAAAGCCCCTGTTAAACAGCCCCAGCTTGTTGATGCGGATGGCAGCAAAAACGATTGGGAAAGCTTTTGAGCCTGGAGAGCACCTTCGAAGCCCTCCATACTTTTAGACGTTGAGACTGGCCGTCTTCCAAAGACTACCGGAGAGGTTTCTCCGGTCGTGCTGGCCAGGGCCGCATGTCCTGCGGCGGCGCGGGGCGGGTCAGAGGAAGCGTTCGGCGCGGAAGGGGTGGGCGTTGATGGGAGCGGGCTGCCCGGTCATGAGCGCCCCCAGCAGTTTGGCGGTGCCGGTGCCGGTGGAAAAACCGACATGCTGGTGGCCGAAGGCCAGCCACAGATTGCGGCGGCCGGGCATGGCGCCGATGATGGGGCGGCAGTCCGGCAGCGTGGGGCGGCTGCCCATCCAGGGCGCAGCCTCCAGGCGGGCGCCCAGCGGCAGGGCCTGGCGGGCGGCGGTTTCGGCCAGCTCCAGCTGCACGGGGCGGGGGGCGGCTTCACAGTCATTCAGCTCCACGCCGGTGGACAGGCGCAGGCCTTGCTCCATGGGCGAAAGCACATAGGCGCCGCCGGTGTCGTACACCGGGCGCTGCAGGCGCGCCGGGCTGGCGGGGTCTGCGGCGTAGTGCATGTGGTAACCGCGTTCGAAGGCCATGGGCACGCGGATGCCCAGCCGGCCCATGAACTGCTTGCTCCACGGGCCCAGGGCCACCACCACCTGGTCAAAGTAGCTGGCCTGGCCGCTGTCGTCCAGCACATCCCAGCCTTCGCCATTGCGCTGCAGGGTCTGCAGCTGCCGGGTGCTGACGATGCCACCGCGCGCGGCAAAGGCCCGGGCGTAGGCGGCGGTGACCTGGCCGGGGCTGTCGACGGAATAGGTGTCCTGCACCCACAGCGCCTTGGTGAACACGGAGGGGCGCAGCACGGGTTCCAGCGCGTGCAGGGCCGGGGCATCCAGCACCTGGGTGCGCACGCCAAAGTGGTCCATGGTGTCGCGGCCCAGCTGGCCGCCGTCGAAGGCGGCCTGGCTGCGGTAGAGGAACAGCCAGCCGTTGTCACGCAGGCGCCGGCTTTCCCCCACCTCGGCCAGCAGGCGCTGGTGTTCGGTGGTGGACAGGCGGATCAGCGCGTCCAGCGCGGTGGTGCTTTCCTCAAACGCGCTGTGGGTGGCATGGCGCAGGTAGGACAGGCCCCAGCCCAGGTTGCGCAGCATGAACGCGGTGTTGTAGCGCAACGAGGCCGTGTTGTTGCGCAGCAGCGCGGGCAGCGACTTCCACAGATCGGGGTGGTTGAACGGCATCAGCGAGCTGCGGGCGATGACGCCGGCATTGCCGTAGGAGGTTTCCTGGCCCGGATCGCGCCGGTCGATCAGGGTGACCTGGGCGCCCAGGCGCTGCAGTTCCAGGGCGGTGGCAACGCCCACCATGCCGGCGCCCAGGACGGCGACGCGGGAATTCAACATAGTCCAACCAGATGAGGGGGAGATGGGGTGAGGGGGCAAGGCTTGCCCGGGAGGAGTCTGCCATTGTGCGCCTGCGTCCGGGCAGTCAGGCACAGGCGCGGCGTCACATCGGCAAAATGCCGTGTCAAAGCGACGGCGGTGGCTGCGGGCACAAAAAAGGCACCCGAAGGTGCCGGTGTGCGGGAGTGCAGTGACACAGGGTCTCCCCCTTGGCCTGTAGCCGCCCTGTAGCCCTGTGGCCCTTGTGGACCCCGTAGGCCCTGCGGGCTCAGTCGACGACGACCTGCGCGGCGCCGGCTTCCATGCGGCCTACGACGGCGGCATCGGCAAAGCCATGGCGGGCGAACAGGTCCAGCACCTGCTGCACGGTCTCGGGGGTGCAGGACACCAGCAGGCCGCCGGAGGTTTGCGGGTCGGTCAGCAGGGCGCGCTGGGCGTCGCTGGTGCCGCTGGCCAGCTGCACGCTGGCGCCGTAGCTGGCCCAGTTGCGGGTGGAGGCGCCGGTGAACACGCCTTGCGCGGCGAAGTCGGCCACGCCCGGCAGCACCGGCAGGGTGCGGCTGTCGATGCGTGCGGTCAGGCCTGCGCCGCGGGCCAGCTCCAGGCTGTGGCCCAGCAGGCCGAAGCCGGTCACATCGGTCAGGGCGTGCACGCCGTCCAGTTTGGACAGCTCCATGCCGGGGCGGTTGAGCTGGGTGGTGGCGGCCACCATGGCGCGGTAGCCTGCGTCGCCCAGCAGGTTCTTCTTGAGCGCGGCGGACAGAATGCCCACGCCCAGCGGCTTGCCCAGCACCAGCACGTCGCCGGCCTTGGCGTCGGCGTTGCGCTTCATGTGCTTGGGGTTGACGATGCCGATACCCACCAGGCCGTAGATGGGTTCCACCGAGTCGATGGAGTGGCCGCCGGCCAGCGGGATGCCTGCGTCGCGGCACACGGATTCGCCGCCTTCCAGGATCTTGGCGATCACATCGTGCGGCAGCACATTGATGGGCATGCCCACAATGGCCAGCGCCATCAGCGGGGTGCCGCCCATGGCGTAGATGTCGGACAGCGCATTGGTGGCGGCGATGCGGCCAAAGTCGAAAGCGTCGTCGACGATGGGCATGAAGAAGTCGGTGGTGGCGACGATGGCCTGTTCGTCGTTGATGCGGTAGACGGCAGCGTCGTCGGCCGTCTCGGTGCCTACCAGCAGGTCAGGGAAGAACTGCTTGGGCAGGTTGCTCTTGGCCAGCAGTTCCGACAGGACGCCGGGGGCGATCTTGCAGCCGCAGCCACCGCCATGGGACAGCGAAGTCAAACGGGGCACTGCAGGGGCGGTGGTGGAGGCTGGGGTGGTGGCGGTCATGGCAGCTTGTAAAAAGCCCGTGGCGCAGGCCAGGCGGGCAGGGTCCAACAGGGCCGGTGGGCCACACGCGGCTGCAGGCAGGGGTGTGGCGCGCCAACGGCGACTCCCTCTATTATCGGCAGCCGGGCCGGCGACCCAAAAGTCTGGGTGGCGGCGGTTCGTTTTGCTGCTGCTTTCTGCTGCCTTTTTGCGTATGCATGCTTCTGTCTCTGCGGCCGGTGCGCCGCCCGCTTCACCCGTTCCAGATGCTTCGTCCGTTCCTGCCGGTTCGGACTGTTCCCTGCCCCTGGTGGCCGGGGCCGGCACGGCCAGCGTGGCGCGGCTGGAGCAGCGCAGCTTCAATGCCTGGCCGGCGGTGCGCACGGCGGTGATGGACGACTGGCTGCTGCGCAGCAGCGGCGGCTACACCAAGCGTGCCAACTCGGCCAACGCCCTGCAGGCCGGTGCCATGCTGGATGGCGGGCTGTTGCAGGCCATAGAAGCCTGGTATGCGCGGCAGCAGCTGCCCGCCATCTTTCGCCTGTCCCCTTTGGCGGATGCGCAGGGGGATGCCTTGCTGGCTGCGCGCGGCTATGCCCTGGTGGAGCCTTCCCGCTTTTTGCTGCGCGACTGCACAGCTGCGGACCGCAGCCTGAGCGCCGTGCCCGTGGAGCCTGGCTGCACACCGGCCTGGCTGGCCGGTTATGCCCAGGCCAGCGGGCTGGTGCCCCACCAGCAGCCCTGGCACCAGCGGATTGTGGATGGCATTGGCGGGCAGTGCGCCTATGCCACGGTGGAGCAAGGCGGGCGCAGCGTGGCCTGGGGCCTGGCGGTGCTGGAGCGTGGCGCCGCGGGCCTGTACGACGTGGTGGTGGACCCGGAATGCCGGGGGCAGGGCCTGGGCCGGCAACTGGTGTGCAGCCTGCTGCATTGGGTGGCGGCCCACGGTGCGCAGCAGGTGGACCTGCAGGTGCGCGGCGGCAACCGAGTGGCCGAGCAGCTGTATGCCAGCCTGGGCTTTGTGCCGGCTTATGGCTACCACTACCGGGTGCAGCGTTAGGGGTTGGCTTAGTGGTTCCGGTTTCGGTGTGGACGCAGTCTCGGTACGCGGTCGGTGAAGTGCTGTTGGGCTGGCGGTACGCGGCAGCGCTGCGCATCCAGGTGGCTGTGCCTCCTAAGCGCGCTTTCCGCACGTTTGCCGTGTGTTTGCCACGTATTTTTCGCGCGCCAGCCGGGCGATGCGCAGGCGCCTACCGCTCGGCTGCGTCGTCCCTGTGCGGGCGCACAAAGCGTTCCGGAAAGTGCAGCACCCCCAGGCCCTGGCCCAGCAGGTCCAGGCTGTTCACTGCCTCATCGCAAGCGGGCGCGCCAAACAGGCAGACCCGGTCGCGCCCGGCGTGCTTGGCCTGGTAGAGGGCCTGGTCGGCCTGGTGCAGCAGCACCGTGCTGCGCGCGTCCGCACTGTCGGCGGCCAGGGCGCTGACCCCCACGCTGATGGTCACCGGCCAGCTGCACTTGGCATGGTGGGCGCGCAGCTGGTTGCGGGCGGCTTCACACAGCCGGTTGGCCAGCTGCACGGCCTGTTCGGCCGTGGTGTCCGGGCAGACCACGACAAACTCTTCACCGCCATAGCGGCCCGCCACGCTGTGCGGGCGCAGCTGCTCGCGCAGCATCAGCCCCATGCCCGCCAGCACCTGGTCGCCCGCCGGGTGGCCGCACTGGTCGTTGACGCGCTTGAAATGGTCGAGGTCCATCAGCAGCACGGCCAGGGGCTGGCGCTTGCGGGGAGGCTGGTCCAGTGTCTGCTGCAGGGCCTGCATGACCGTGCGGCGGTTGGGCAGGCCGGTCAGGCTGTCTTCGTTGGCAAAGCGCAGCAACTGCTGGTCTGCCCGCGCCTGGGCCATCATCAGAAAGCCGATGGCCTTGAGGTGCAGGGCGATGAACAGTACGGCATAGGACAGCAGCAGCGACGAGCTGCTGCGGGTGCTGGAAGGGGACAGCACGGTCAGCGACAGCTGGGGCGAGAGCATGCGCAGCACCAGGGCCGAGGTGAGCAGCGCCACCCCCGCCATGAACACCCATTCCCCACGCCCCAGATGGTGGTAGCGGCGCAGCAGCACCTGCGCCATCCACAGGTTGTGCAGGATCAGCATGCCGCAGACCGTGCGCGTGCGCGCCACGACCTGGGCCGGATCCAGCAGCAGCACATAGACCACGGCAGTGCACACCGGCAGCACATACAGCCAGGCGGTGGTGAGCGGAATGCGGTAGAAGCGGTGCAGGCTGGCAATGCTGGCGCAGATGCCGCTGGCAAATGCCACATAGCCGATGCCGGACAGCAGAGGGCGCAGCGGCGAGTTCATGAAGCTGAGGCCACTGAAGCCCACGCCGAACAGCACCAGGCCCAGTGTCAGCTGGCTGCCACCGTCGTTCCAGAATTTTCTGCCACAGAAACCCGTCAGCGCCGCGAGGGTGACCGAGGACAGAACGATCATCATCGACACCGTCGTCAAATCCAGCATGATCTGTTTCTATCCCCCTGTGCGCGACACCGAACCCTCTCTGTGCGCGACCCGTCGGTATTCGGATAAATGGTATCGACAATTGTTCGCCAAGGCACGTGGGCAGAGTGCAGGTGAAATGCAGCCAGGATGCTGTGTATTTGATAGCTGTTGACGGCTTTCTGGATGGCCTGGGATGCGGGTGTCTGGACATGCATCCAGCGTGCCGCAGGCCCTTGTTTTGCAATGCAGAACAGAGTTTCTGGATAGGCGGTAGCGCGGGTGGTGGAACTGATGGATGACCGCCAATTACATCCTGCCGATGCGGTGCCGGGGAGGTTACGGTGTGTTGCAGTGGCGCTGTCCGTGGGGGTGCCATAGGTCAGCAACGGCAAGCTGCAGCGCCTAGGCGCGCACATTGGCGCGGACAGGGCACGACGCCCTTAAATCCTCAAGCCCTCACGCCGTGTGCAAGCGCCTGACGCTGCTGGAGACCACGCCCCAGATCTCGATGTGCTGCCCCTCCTGGGGATGGATGTCCGGATACGCCGGGTTTTCCGGGTGCAGCACGAACTGCCCGTCGCGCACATGCAGGCGTTTGCAGGTGAATTCGCCATTCACCTGAGCCACCACGATGTCGCCGTGCGCGGGCTGGAGGTGCTTTTCCACCACCAGCATATCGCCGTCGAACATGCCGGCGCCTTCCATGCTGTCACCCGTCTGCCGCAGGATGTAGATGGACTGCGGGTGCTGCGCCATTTCTGTGGCCAGGTCGAGGTGCATGACCGCACCGCGTTCCGCCGCACTGGCACGGCCGCCGCGCACAGGCGCTGCCAGCATGGGCAGTGGCATGGCGGTGATGGTGGCGGGCACGGGCATGCCGGCTAGGAAACGGTTACTGTACATGCATACAGTATATGCGAGTCGTGCGCCGGATGCGGGAGCGGTTGGTAACTGGGCGTGTACGCCGCCTCTGGTGCGGTGGCGCATTTCGAAAAACGAGGATCGTTAGCCCTTCCGTTGGTCAGGCACTCCGAGTGCGAGGTCTTCCGCAGCTCGATATTGGGGACAGGCCTCAAGCTATGCGCAGCCGCTGGAGCATGAAGTCGACGAAGACGCGCACCCTTGCTGAGAGGTGGCGGTTCTGCGGGAATGTGATGGAGAACTGGCGTGATCGCCCACCGTAGGCTTGCAAAACCTCGATCAATTCGCCACGGGCCACCGCGGGCGCGGCGATGAAGTGATATGTCTGGAAGATGCCACCACCTGCCATACCCCAAGCGACCGCGCCGGAAGCATCGTCCAGGACGCGTCGGCCGCTAGCGAGGACGTGATCGAGGTCGTCACCATCTGGCGTTCGCAAAATCCAGGGCATGGGCCGCCCGGTGGTCGGCAGAATGAACTGAAGGCACTGGTGGCTGGTCAGGCTCTCGAGGGTTTGAGGGGTCCCGTGCTGCGCGAGGTATCCAGGGGTTGCGAAGACTCCGACTGTGGCGTCTTCCAGCTTCTGTGCGATCAACCTTGAGTCTGGTGGTGTCCCTATTCTTATCGCGAGGTCATAACCCTCGTCCACCATGTCGGTCACCTTGTTGGACAGGCTCAGCTCGATGTCTATCTGCGGAAAGGTCGCGGTGAATTCGGGCAGCACTGGCAGAAGACGGTAGTGCGCGTAGAGCGTGCCAACGCTGATGCGCAGCGTCCCACTTGGCTCCATTTGAGTTCCTGTGATTGCTCGCTCGGCTTCCGCTATCTGTTCAAGGGCTTGGCGGCATTCGCGCCAATAGATGTCTCCTTCAGGAGTGAGCCGAACACTGCGCGTTGTCCGCGAGAAAAGCCGTACGCCCAGGCGCTCCTCCAACCGTTTGATGGAGCGACTGACCGAGGCTGGAGCGAGCCCAAGAGACTCTGCGGCGGCAGAAAAGCTGCCCATCTCCGCGGCCTTGCAAAAGAGGTCGATGCTGCCGACCTGCACTGACTCAAATGTCCGGTTCATTTGTTCAATGGTGTAATTAATGAATTGATTCTATGGTTGTTTATTTCATATTTGGTGATGAATACAGTTTCAACATCGAATCACCAAGACAGGAAATACACCATGAGCGACATCATTTGGCCCAAGGGATACGTACCAGGATTTACCGATAACTTCTGTTCGAATGAAGTGATCGTTGCGGGTCTGAGCGTTGAGGAACTGTGGTCACTCCTGGCGACTCCGCACCTCTGGCCTACCTACTACAAGAACGCCGCGAACACCCGCTTCCACGACGGGAATGGCCCCGTGCTTGCGGCTGGGGACAGGTTCTACTTCGAGACGTTTGGTTTTTCGGTCGAAGCACAGGTTGTCGAGTGCGTCGCTCCGGTCATTGGGCAGGCGGCGCGGATTGCTTGGCACGGTTGGGCAGGTTCAACGCAGGAGGATCGTTTGGACGTTCACCATGCGTGGCTGCTGGAGAATCTGTCGGGATCACGAGTGCGTATCCTCACGCAGGAGACGCAGGTCGGGAAGCCTGCGCAGGAACTAGCGCAAGCGAAGCCGAACCCGATGATTAACGGGCACCAAGATTGGCTCGATGGCCTGGTGGCGGCAGGTCGCTCAATGGTGAATTCAAGCTGGGAGGGGAAAGCGACTTCGAGTTGCGTCTGAGCGTAGGGACTTGCTACGTTGTCTCTTTTATAGGGTGACCGTTATTGGTCCCATGGCTGACTCTGGTGCCAGCCCTTCACTGGCCACGCACTGTCAATCACCGCGGCGCCTTTGCCCCAGCGCCGGTTGATGCGTGCCAATGCCTCCATCAGCACGCTATGGCCAACTACCTGCTGGCTCGGCTTTCTCGGGAGAAGTGAAGGCTGATCCCGCATCTGCTGGCTCAGCTGCACGGTGGCGCATTCCGAAAACCGGGGGATCGTTGGCCCTGAACGGGCTGCTGTGCGCAAACACCAGCACGGCGGCTGGGCACGCAGCTTTTCTGCCGCCCGCTGGGCAAAGTGGCTGACGGCTTTCACCAGAGGCGCCAAGTCTGTCACCGGGCGTTCGAAAGAGCAGGTGCATGCGATCTGCTGCTTTGGGGGCGAGGCCATCACCAGCGGCATGCAGCTTTGCCCGAGCAGTTCCAGCACGCTGCAGATTCTGTGCTCCGCTAGGTGTTTGGCATGCTGCGGCCCACCACCTACAAAGGTTTGTCTTCGTAGCTGCCGCAGCGTGGCGTGCCAGCTTTCACACCTAGGGCCGGTCGGCCAATGAAAAAGCCCCAGCGGTAAAGGCTGGGGCTTCTTGGGTTCTTGCGAACCAGTGTTCTGGCGGAAAGCAGCTGGAGTCGAACCAACCCAGGAGTGACTGACACCCCTCACCGGGTTTGAAGCCCGGCCGCGCCACCGGGCACGATTGCCTTCCTTGGGAGGAAAGCGGCGATTCTACCGTGTTACAGCCTGTGTGCAGCGCAGGTGGTGGCGATGTGGGGCACAGGGGATGTCCCAGCTCCTGCTGCACAGCTGCATCGCTATCTCCATCTCATCCCCAGCCCAGCCCAGCCCAGCCCAGCCCAGCCCAGCCCAGCCCAGCCCCTCTCCATCGCAGCGCCACCATCCTCCCTGAGCGGTCAGCGGCTGCGGTTCCACTGTGCGTCCGGGCGCAGCACGTGGGCGTCGCGCACGCGGCGGGTGTAGCCCAGGCGGTCGAAGCATTCGATGATCTGGATGGCGCGCTTGCGGCCCAGGCCGGTGGCGTCACGGAAGGCGCGGGCTTCGACCTCGCCATGGGCGGCATGGGCGGCCAGTTGCTGGACGATGTCGGCCAGTTCGTCCATGCGCGCGGCGCTGTAGAACAGGTCTTTGACCACCTGGAACAGCTGGCCCTGGCGGGCGAGCTTGCGCAGCAGCTGGCGCACGGCTTCTTCGCTGGTGCCGGTGTCGGCGGCCAGGTCGCGCACCCAGGGCGGGTCGTAGCGGCCGGCGTGCAGCAGCGGCAGCAGCTGTTCCGACAGCGTTTGCTCGGCGGCGGTGAGTTGCACACTGTGGCCGGGCAGGTGCAGCCAGGCGCCGCTGGCGGTGATGCTGCCGTCCTGCTGCAGCGCCTGCACCAGGCCGGCCCACAGCGCGTCGTGCTGGTTGTGCACCAGGCCGGGCAGGGCCATGCGGCGCAGGCGGGCAGCGTTGATGCCGGGCTCGTCTGGGTTCTTGCCGTGAAAGCGTTCCAGCGTGTCCAGCACGCGCGCGCGCAGCGGCTGCCAGCGGGCGGCGTCCAGCAGCAGGGCGTCGCCATCCGCCATGGGCAGGCGCAGTGTGCCGGGCAGGGCGGCGTCGTCCAGTGCGCGCCCGGTCAGGCGGGTCAGCTGGGACAGCGGCAGGCCGTGGGGCGCCTGGGCAATCAGGGCAGCCGGGCTGGCGGTAGCCACCAGTTGCTCCAGGGCATCCAGGTAGGCCGTGCGTTCGGCACTGCGGCGCTTGCGCGCCGGGGCATAGGGGTCCACCACCATGCCGCCGGCGATGGTGCGGCTGGCCTGGGCGTTGCGCAGGATCAGGCGGTCGCCGGGCAGGGTGAACACGGGCGTATCCAGCACCAGTTGGGCGCGCACTTCGGTGCCGGGTTCGATGGGCTGGTCCTGCAGCAGCGCGACGTGGGCGGTGCCCTTGTGGGTGCCGATGTGGACGTGCACCGGTGTCCACTGCGCCAGGGGTGGGGCTTCGGCCAGCAGGTGCAGGCGGATGTCGATGCGGTCGGTGGCCTGCAGCAGGCGGCCGTCCAGAATCCAGTCGCCGCGCTGGATGTCTTCCTTGGCGATGCCGGCCAGGTTCAGGGCGCAGCGCTGGCCGGCCACGCCGGTGTCGCTGGCCTGGTTCTGGGCGTGGATGCTGCGCACCCGCACCGACTGGCCGCTGGCCGAGTGCAGCAGTTGATCGCCCACGTTCACACGGCCGTTGAACACGGTGCCGGTGACCACGGTGCCCTGACCGGGCAGGGTGAAGACGCGGTCCACCGCCAGGCGGAACAGCCCGTCCTGTGCGCGTGCGGGCATGAGCTGGGCCTGCACCTGCAGGTGGTCGCGCAGGGCGGCCACGCCGGGGTCGTCGGCCTGCACGGCATGGGTGGGGAAGATGGGGCTGCCGGCCAGTGCGGTGACCGACAGGATGGCCTGGATTTCGGCGCGCACATCATCCAGCCGTTCGGGCAGCACGCGGTCGGCCTTGGTCAGGGCCACGGTGCCGTGCTTGACGCCCAGCAGCTGCAGGATTTCCAGGTGCTCGAGGGTCTGGGGCATGACGCCGTCGTCGGCCGCCACCACCAGCAGGGCGTGGTCTATGCCCACGGCGCCGGCGGCCATGGTGTGTACGAATTTTTCGTGGCCCGGCACGTCGATGATGCCCAGCACATCGCCGTTGGGCAGGGGGCTGTAGGCGTAGCCCAGCTCAATGGAGATGCCGCGCGCTTTTTCTTCCTTCAGCCGGTCGGTCTCCACGCCGGTGAGGGCGCGCACCAGGGTGGTCTTGCCGTGGTCGATATGGCCTGCGGTGCCGATGATCATGGGTCTCTCTGCTTTCCGCACCGTCTGTGCGGTGCTGGTTCAATGTCTCAATGGGGGGCGCACAGGCTGGCAGGGTGCCATGGTGTCGTGGGCACGCTGGCAGCGCTGGCGGAAATAGCCGGGGGGTCAGGGCTGGGCGTCTGTCATATGGGCCTGGGCGGCGCCATCGGTGCGCAGCAGGAAGAACTGGGCGATGAAGCCGTCCAGGGCGCCGGCTTCCAGGCAGCGCAGGTCCAGCCACAGCGCATCGTCATGCAGGCGCCCGATGATGGGGCGGGGCAGGGCACGCAGGCGCGCTTCAAGCTGCTGCAACTGGCGGCCGGCCTGCTTGCCGCTGGCCGGGTAGATCTGCAGGCCCCAACTGGGCAGGTTGTCCACGGGCAGGGCGCCGCTGCCGATCTGGCTGTGCAGCTCGGCGGTGTCCACCGTCCAACTGGCGCCCAGGGCGTGCTGGAGCATGGGGGCCAGTTGTTCGGCCTGGGCGCGCATGTCGGCCTGCGGGCGGGTGAACAGGCGCAGTGTGGTCAGGTTCTGGGCCAGGGCCTCGGGGTGCAGGTACAGGCGCAGTGTGGGTTCCAGCGCGGCCAGGGTGAGCTTGCCCACGCGCAGGGCGCGTTTCATGGGGTGCTTCTTGATCTTGGCGATCAGCTCCTTCTTGCCGACGATGATGCCGGCCTGGGGGCCGCCCAGCAGCTTGTCGCCGCTGAAGGTGACCACGTCGGCGCCGGCGTCGATGGTTTCGCGCACCGTCACCTCGTGCGGCAGGCCCCACTGGCGCAGGTCCACCAGGGTGCCGCTGCCCAGGTCCACGACCATCTGCAGGTCTTTGGCGTGGGCGATGGTGGTGACTTCGGCGTCGGGCACGCTCTTGGTGAAGCCCTGGATGGCGTAGTTGCTGGTGTGCACCTTCATCAGCAGGGCCGTGTCTGCGGTGATGGCGCCTTCGTAGTCGCGCGCATGGGTGCGGTTGGTGGTGCCGACCTCGACCAGCTTGCAGCCGGCGCGGCCCATGATGTCGGGGATGCGGAAGGCGCCGCCGATTTCCACCAGCTCCCCGCGCGAGACCACCACTTCCTTGCCGGATGCCAGCGTGGACAGGGTCAGCAGCACGGCGGCGGCATTGTTGTTGACCACGGTGGCCGCTTCGGCGCCGGTGAGGCGGCAGATCAGCGCTTCCACCAGGTCGTCGCGGTCGCCACGGCCGCCGGTGGCCAGGTCGTATTCCAGGTTGGCGGGGGTGGTCAGCGCTTGCACCACGGCATCCACTGCCGCCTGGGGCAGCAGGGCGCGGCCCAGGTTGGTGTGCAGCACGGTGCCGGTCAGGTTGTAGACGCTGCGCAGGCGAGGGGCGAACAGCTGGCCCAACTGGCGGCTGATCTGCGCTGCCAGCGCGGCGGTGGCCACGGCTTCAGGGGCCAGCGCGGTGCCGGCGCGCAGTTGCTGGCGCAGCTCTTCCAGCACCTGGCGCACGGCGTCGGTGGTGGCGATGCGGCCGTAGTCGGCCAGCAGGGGCTGCAATGCGGCCGATTGCAGCAGGCGGTCCACCGACGGCAGGCGGGCGGGGTCCAGGGGGGCGGTAGCGTGGGGTGCTGTTGGTGCGGCCACAGGCAGTCTCGGCAAGGTGCAATCGGGAAAATGAAAACGGGCCGCCACGGGGCGGCCCGGCGTGGTGTGCGGGAGAGCGCAGCCTTGTCAGGCGCTTCGGCCGCAGACTGGGGCTTATTGTGCCGGATCGATCAGCCCGTCCTGGGGCTGGTCTGCGTCCTGCGCTTCGGCCACGGCCACATACAGCAGCGGGTTGGCGCTGGCGCGCTGGAAGCGGGTCTGCTCGCTCATCAGCAGGTCCAGCATCAGGCTGGCCAGGTCGTCGGCCAGGGGCTCGGCGAACGGGTCTTTTTCCTGGTTGACCACCTTGCGGTAGGTGCCACATTCATCGCAGGTTTCGGCGGTGACCACGTCCTTGCTGCCTTCGATGGTTTCGTAGTGGATGCCCTTGGTGGATTCGCAGTGCGAGCACTTGACGCGCACCATGTGCCATTCGGTGCAGCAGGTGCCGCAGTGCAGGTAGCGGTGGCCGTTGGCCTTGCCGCCGATGCGCAGCACGCTGGCCACGGGTTCGCTGGCGCAGACGGGGCAGATGCTGGCCGGGTCCGTGTAGGGCACGTCTGCGGCGTTCAGCGCGGCGGCGCGCCGGGCGTAGGTGACCTGCAGCGCGGCCATGATGAACGGCGCCATGCCGATGTGGCGTGCCGCCACTTCCTTTTGCAGCAGCCGGGTGGCAATCTCGTTGCGCTCGGTGTCCGGCAGGTTGCGCAGTTCGGTGATCAGCGGCTGCAGCGGCGCGGGCAGGCCTTCGGCACTGGAGAGGGTCTCCAGCATGCTGTGCAGCACGGCGTGCCAGGCGGGGTCCACGTGTTCGGCGGCGGGCAGCAGCGGCATGGAGTGCTGCTGGGCGCGTTCGATGGTGCTGGTGTCCAACGGGGCCAGTTCCACGCTGCTGGCGGCGGCCTGCTGGGCATCGACGATCTTGGCGGCGAACAGCAGGTAGTCGGCGATCGGGTTGCCGTCGGCCAGCTGGCGCAGGCGGGCCGCGCGTTCGCCGAACAGGCTGGCGACCTGCGGCAGCAGGATGCGGGGGAAGGAGGTCTTGTCCAGCGTTTCGATTTCGCCGGGTTGGAGGATACGTTGCTGCATTTGTGTGGTTCTCAATGAAGGCCGCCGGCGGCCCGTGAAGGCAGCCGGCGGCAGTCAACAAGCGTCAATGAGGAGGGGCTGAGGAGGAGTGCCCCTGTTTTTTTAGTCGTTGTCGCCGGTCATCTTGCGATACCAGCCGCGGTGATGCTGCTTGGCCCAGGCACGGGTGACTGTGCCATAGAGCATGGCACGGATGGTGCCGCGGGTCCAAATAGCCGCATATACGTGCATGATGATCAGGCCGATCATCCACACGGCCGCAATGGCGTGCACCACCGAAGCGGCACGCACCACGCCCACCGGCAGGTTCCACCAGGCGCGCCACATCAGCACGCCGGTGATGGTGATCAGCGCCATGCCGATGACCAGGCCCCAGAACAACAGCTTCTGACCGCCGTTGTACTTGCCTTGTTCGGGCATGTTGTGGTCGTCGCCGTCGATCATCTTGTTGACGTTCTTGAGCCAGTCAATGTCGCGGGGTTCCACGATGTTGAGCTTGGCAAAACGGCAGGCCATGACGACGAAGAACAGCGCCATCACCACCCCGATGTAGGGGTGCAGGATGCGGCTCCACGGACCGCCGCCGAACAGCTGGGTCAGCGGGAAGAACGCCGGGTGGAAGAACGCCAGGCCGGACAGGGCCAGCAGGATGAAGCAAATGCCGACCACCCAGTGGTTGGCGCGCTCCGATGCGTTGTAGCGCACGAGGTCGCGGGGATTGCGTTTCATTTGCCAGACTCCTTATTCAGCGCTTCGGCGTCCTTGCGTTCCATTTCATCTTCCAGTTCCTTGGACACGTCGTTCGGGCCCTTGGTGATGTAGTGGAACAGGCTGCCCACGGCAGCGGCACCCAGTGCGGCCATGGCCAGCGGCTTGGCCACGCCCTTCCACAGTGCGACCATGGGACTGATCTTGGGATCGTCCGGCAGGCCTTTGTAGAGGGAGGGCTTGTCCGCATGGTGCAGCACGTACATGACGTGGGTGCCGCCCACGCCTTGCGGGTCGTACAGGCCTGCCTGGTCAAAGCCACGGTTTTTCAGGTCGACCACGCGGTGGGCGGCCTGGTCCTTCATGGCTTCCTTGGTGCCAAACATGATGGCGCCGGTCGGGCAGGTCTTGACGCAGGCCGGCTCGCGACCCACCGCCACGCGGTCGGAACACAGGGTGCACTTGTACGCCTTGTGGTCCTTCTTCGAGATGCGGGGGATGTTGAACGGGCAGCCGGTGACGCAGTAGCCGCAACCGACGCACTGGTCCTGCTGGAAGTCCACGATGCCGTTGCTGTACTGCACGATGGCCCCGGGGGAAGGGCAGGCCTTCAGGCAGCCGGGGTCTTCGCAGTGCATGCAGCCGTCCTTGCGGATCAGCCATTCGAGGTTGCCGGTCGCTTCGTTCTCGTACTCGGTGAACCGCATCACGGTCCACGACTGATCGGTCAGATCGGTCGGGTTGTCGTAGACGCCGGCTGCTGCCGTGCCGATTTCGTCGCGCAGATCGTTCCACTCCATGCAGGCTGTCTGGCACGCCTTGCAGCCGATGCATTTGGAGACGTCGATCAGCTTGGCCACCTCGCCACTGTGCGTTTCGCGCGCACTGGGGGCAGGGGTGGTCGTCGCGGAGCGGCGCTTGATATCAAGGGACATGGTTGAAGACATCAGCTACTCCTTAAGCCTTCTCAACCTTCACGAGGAAGGTCTTGGATTCAGGGGTCAAGCTATTGCCGTCACCGACCGAGGCGGTCAGGTTGTTGGCCATGTAGCCCTTGCGGCCCTGGGACGAGAAGCCCCAGTGGATAGGCACACCCACGTGGTGGATGGTCCTGCCGTCGATCTGCATCGGCTTGATGCGCTTGGTCACCACGGCCGCAGCCTTCACGAAGCCGCGCTTGGACGACACCTTGACCTTTTGACCGGTCTCGATGCCCAGCTCCTTGGCCAGCGCCTCGCCGATTTCCACGAACTGCTCGGGCTGAACGATGTTGTTCAGGTGCACGTGCTTGGTCCAGTAGTGGAAGTGTTCGGTCAGGCGGTAGGTGGTGCCCACGTGCGGGTACTCGGCAGCCGTGCCGGCGGAATCCTTGACGGAGTCAAAGATGCGCATGGCAGGGTTGATGACAGCCAGCTTGTTCTTCGGGTACATGGGGTTGTAGCCGAGCGGGTTGTCAAACGCCTCGTAGTGGGTGGGGAACGGACCTTCGTTCATGCCCTTGCGTGCGAACAGACGTGCCACACCTTCGGGGTTCATGATGAACGGGTTGGTCGTTTCGGGCGGCATGGTCGGGCCCATGTCGGGCACGTCGGCGCCAGCCCAGTTCTTGCCATTCCACTTGATCAGCACGCGGTTCGGGTTGAACGGCTTGCCTTCGCGGTCGCAGGATGCACGGTTGTACAGCACGCGGCGGTTGGCCGGCCAGGCCCAGGCCCAGTTGAGCGTGTTGCCGATGCCCGTGGGGTCGCTGTTGTCGCGGCGGGCCATCTGGTTGCCCGAAGACGTCCAGCTGCCGGCCCAGATCCAGCAACCACCCAGGGTGGAGCCGTCGTCGCGCATTTCACCGAAGCCTGCCAGCTGTTCACCCGCCTTGCGGATGACCTTGCCTTCGGCATCGGTCAGGTCGACCAGTGCACGGCCGTTGTATTCCTTGGCGATTTCCTCGGAAGACGGGTGTGCGGGCTGTGCGTACGGCCAGTAGAGCTTGGTGATCGGGTCGGGGAACTTGCCGCCTTCCGTCTCATACAGCTTCTTCAGACGCAGGTGCAGCGCCGACATGATGGCGATGTCGGTCTTGGCCTCTCCCGGGGGCTCGGCGGCCTTCCAGTGCCACTGCAGCACGCGCGAAGAGCTGACGACAGCGCCGTCTTCTTCGGCAAAGCAGGTGGTTGGCAGGCGGAACACCTCGGTCTGGATGGAAGCGGAGTCCACGTCGTTGAATTCGCCGTGGTTCTTCCAGAATTCCGAAGTCTCGGTGGTCAGGGGATCCATGACCACCAGGAACTTCAGCTTCTTCAGGCCGTTGCGCACGTTGTTGCTGTTGGCCAACGCCGCCAGGGGGTTGAAGCCCTGAGCGATGTAGCCATTGATCTTGCCCTGGTTCATCAGGTCGAAGACCTGCAGCATGTCGTACTGCTTGTCCAGCTTGGGCAGGTAGTCGAACGCCCAGTTGTTTTCTGCGGTCGCAGCAGGGCCCCACCACGCCTTCATCAGGCTGACGTGGAACTTGGGCGTGTTCGACCAGTAGTTCATCTGGCCCGGACGCAGTGCCTTGGGCGTGCGCGCGGCGATGTACTTGTCGTACTCCTGTTCGGCTTCGTTCGGTAGCGTCAGGTAACCTGGCAGCGAAGCAGACAGAATGCCCAGGTCCGTCAGGCCCTGGATGTTGGAGTGGCCGCGCAGCGCGTTCATGCCGCCGCCAGCGATGCCGATGTTGCCCAGCAGCAGCTGGATCATGGCGCCGGTACGCAGCATCTGTGCGCCGGTGGTGTGCTGTGTCCAGCCCAGGGCGTACATGATGGTGGCGACACGGCCGGCTTCCGCCGTCGAGGCGAGCTTGTCTGCCACGTGCAGGAACTTTTCCTTCGGCGTGCCGCAGATGCTTTCCACCTTTTCAGGGGTGTAGCTGGCGTAGTGGCGCTTGAGCCACTGGTACACGCAGCGGGGATGCTGCAGCGTGGGGTCGACCTTCACGAAGCCGTCTTCACCCAGTTCGTAGTCCCAGGTGGACTTGTCGTAGGTGCGCTTTTCGGGGTTGTAGCCCGAGAAGATGCCTTCGTCGAACGCAAAGTCCTCGCGCACGATGAACGTGAAGTCCGTGTAGTTCTTCACATATTCGTGGTGGATGCGGTCGTTGGTCAGCAGATAGTTGATCACACCACCCAGGAACACGATATCTGAGCCCGAACGGATGGGGGCATAGAAATCGGCCACGGATGCCGAGCGGTTGAAGCGCGGATCGACCACCATGAAGTGAGCATTGTTGTGCTCCTTCGCTTCGGTCACCCACTTGAAGCCGCAGGGGTGTGCTTCGGCGGCATTACCGCCCATGATCAAGATAACGTCCGCGTTGCGAATGTCGACCCAATGGTTCGTCATCGCTCCACGGCCAAACGTCGGGGCAAGACCTGCCACCGTCGGGCCGTGTCAGACACGTGCTTGGTTATCGAGTGCGAGCAGGCCCCACGAACGGGCCACTTTGTGCGTAACGTAGCCGGCTTCATTGCTGGAGGCCGAAGCGGCCAGCATGCCGGTGGTGAGCCAACGGTTCACCGTCTGGCCCTTTTCGTTCTTTTCAACGAAATTGGCGTCGCGGTCTTCCTTCAGGAGTTTGGCGACGCGGGTCAGAGCCTCATCCCAGGACATGCGCTTCCACTCGGTCGAGCCGGGGGCGCGGTATTCGGGGTACTTGAGGCGGTTGGGGCTGTGCACGAAGTCCAGCAGCGATGCGCCCTTGGGGCACAGCGTGCCGCGGTTCACCGGATGGTCCGGATCCCCTTCGACGTGCATGACCGACAGCTTGGCGTTCTTGGTGCCATCGCTGTAGGAATACATCAAAATGCCGCAGCCGACCGAGCAGTACGTACACGTCTGCCGAGTGACGGTGGCGGCGGCCAGCTTGAACTGACGGACCTCCGCTAGGGCGGCGGTGGGCGAGAAGCCCATCACTGCCAAGCTGGATGCCGCCAGACTCGAACCAGTCACTTTCATGAACTGGCGTCTGGAGAATTGCACCATGGGTTACCTTTTTTAACTTGACGCTTGTGGGGCGCATTCTAGGTCCGGCAACTTATATAAGACGCAGGAGTTCAGGTTCTCGGTCACTCTTCTCGGGATTGCTGCACGCCGTGTTTTATGTAGGTTATGTATTCCTGCGAATGGCTGCCGGTTCCATTGCTGCTCTGGGCTTTCCAGTACGCCCAGGCTGCAAATAAGACTGTGGACCACAAAAAGACAAGCCGACCTAGGGAAGTCCCGAGGTCGGCCTGGTGGAGAGGGTATTTCCATCTGTGCGGTGATAAGCCCGCGTATCAGGTGTAACTATCTGGGCGTGTTTTCGGCGGCAGGCGGGGCGTAAATATCCCAGGTGGCCATGAAAAGGGCGGCAATGGCCGGGCCGACAACAAAACCGGACAGGCCAAAAAGGGACATTCCGCCCAGGGTGGAGATCAGCACCACGTAGTCGGGCATCTTGGTGTCCTTGCCCACCAGCAAAGGGCGCAGGATGTTGTCGACCAGACCGATGACCAAAATGCCGTAGGCGGTCAGGATCAGGCCCTGGCTCCAGCTGCCGGTGGCCAGGAAGTAAATCGCCACCGGGCCCCAGATCAGTCCTGCGCCCACGGCCGGGAGCAGGGACAGGAAGGCCATCAGCACGCCCCAGAGCACCGGGGCGTCGATGTCCAGGATCCAGAAAATCAGGCCGCCCAATGCGCCTTGGGCGGCGGCCACGGCCAGATTGCCCTTGACGGTGGCCTTGATGACGGTGGTGAACTTGCTCAGCAGCTGGGCCTTGTGCTCGCGGTCCAGCGGAATGGCGTCGCGGATGCGTGCGGCCAGCTTGGTGCCGTCGCGCAGCAGAAAGAACAGCAGGTACAGCATGATGCCAAAGCCCACCACAAAGCTCAGGGTGCCCTGGCCCAGGTTGACGGCCTTGGTGGCAAAGGATTTGGCGGCTTCGCCGGCCACCACCGCCAGGCGCTGCTGGATTTCCGTCAGGGTGCTGAGGTTGAGCCTGTCCAGGATGTCCAGGGCCCAGTCCGGCAAGGCGGCCTTGATCTGCTGGATATAGGTGACCAGGTTCATCTGGCCCGAGCTCATGCGGTGGTAGACGGACGCGGCTTCCTGGATCACCGACAGGGAGATGGCGATCAGCGGCAGGATGACTACCAGCAGGCACAGCAGCAAGGTGAGGAGGGTGGCAGAGTTCGGGTACCGGGGCATGCGGGCCAGCAGGCGGCGGTTCAGCGGCTGGAACAGGATTGCCAGCACCACAGCCCAGAACACCGCGCCCACGAAAGGCCAGAGGATGGTCAGGAACCCGAGGGTGACAGCTGCCAGCAGCAGCGCAAAGGTGTACTTGTTGGCGTTTTCCGAGCGCATGTGTATGGAGGCAAGCCTGCAGACTAAGGGGATATGGGAATGTAAGCGAAGCAGGCAGCGTTTAAGCTGTGACCGCCTTTCGGAACGGCATGGCATTCGGTGGCACAATGACGGACGCAACAACAGGCCCTTCCCCAGCCACAGTCGCATCCGCCATCCGGTACAGCCGTGTCGCGGAAGGTTTACCAACCAGCTAAGGCTTTCCCCAGGAAAGCGGAGGTCAGCGGAATATGAGCGATCAGCCATCTGTTTACCAAGCCTACCAAGGCAACACCTATCTCTTCGGCGGCAACGCGCCCTATGTCGAAGAGATGTACGAAAATTATTTGGCCAACCCCGGCAGCGTGCCGGATTCGTGGCGTGAATACTTCGATGCGCTGCAGCATGTGCCTGCCGCCGATGGCACCAATGCCAAGGACGTCCCCCACCTGCCCGTGATCAATGCGTTCGCGGAACGCGCCAAGCAAGGCGGTACCAAGGTGGTCCAGGCCTCCGGCGCCGATTCCGAGCTGGGCCGCAAGCGCACCGCCGTGCAGCAGCTGATTGCCGCTTACCGCAATGTGGGCCAGCGCTGGGCCGATCTGGATCCGCTCAAGCGCACCGAGCGCCCTGATATTCCCGAACTCGAACCTGCGTTCTACGGCTTCACCGATGCCGACCAGGAAGTCGTGTTCAACGTAGGCAACACCTTCTTCGGCAAGGAAACCATGTCCTTGCGCGAGCTGATGAACGCTCTGCGCGAAACCTACTGCGGCACCATTGGTGTCGAGTACATGTATGCCACGGACCAGGTGCAAAAGCGCTGGTGGCAGCAGAAGCTGGAAACCATCCGCTCCAAGCCCGTCTTCGATGCCGCCAAGAAAAAGCGCATTCTGGACCGCCTGACCGCAGCCGAAGGCCTGGAACGCTACCTGCACACCAAGTACGTGGGCCAGAAGCGCTTCTCGCTGGAAGGCGGTGAGTCCTTCATCGTCGCCATGGACGAGCTGATCAACGCCAGCGGCCAGACGGGCGTGCAGGAAGTGGTGATCGGCATGGCCCACCGCGGCCGTCTGAACGTGCTGGTCAACACCCTGGGCAAGATGCCCAAGGACCTGTTCGCCGAGTTCGATCACACCGCTCCCGAAGAGCTGACCGCTGGTGACGTGAAGTACCACCAGGGCTTCAGCTCCGATGTGTCCACCGCAGGCGGCCCCGTGCACCTGTCGCTGGCCTTCAACCCTTCCCACCTGGAAATCGTCAACCCCGTGGTCGAAGGTTCGGTGCGCTCGCGCATGGACCGTCGCGCTGACCCGCACGGCAAGCAAGTGCTGCCGGTGCTGGTGCACGGTGATGCCGCCTTTGCCGGCCAGGGCGTGAACCAGGAAACCCTGGCGCTGATGCAGACCCGTGGCTATTCCACTGGCGGCACGGTCCACATCATCATCAACAACCAGATCGGTTTCACCACCTCCGACCCGCGCGACAAGGGGTCCACGACCTACTGCACGGACATCGTGAAGATGGTGGAGTCTCCCGTGCTGCACGTGAACGGCGACGATCCCGAAGCCGTGGCACTGTGCATGCAGCTGGCACTGGAATACCGCATGGAATTCCAGCAGGACGTGGTGGTGGACATCGTCTGCTTCCGCAAGCTGGGCCACAACGAGCAGGACACCCCCGCGCTGACACAGCCGCTGATGTACAAGAAGATCGCTGCCCACCCCGGCACGCGCAAGCTGTACGCCGACAAGCTGGGTGCCCAGGGTCTGGGCGAGTCGCTGGGCGACGACATGGCCAAGGCCTACCGCGCTGCCATGGACGAAGGCCGTCACACCCAGGAAGTGGTGCTGACCAACTTCAAGAGCCAGTACGCTGTGGACTGGAGCCCGTTCCTGGGCCAGAAGTGGACCGATGCCGGTGACACTGCCATCCCGCTGACTGAATGGAAGCGCCTGGCCGAGAAGATCACCACGCTGCCCGACACCGTCAATCCCCACGCTCTGGTGAAGAAGGTCTATGACGACCGCGCCGCCATGGGCCGTGGCGATGTGAACGTGGACTGGGGCATGGGCGAGCACATGGCTTTCGCATCGCTGGTGGCTTCGGGCTATCCTGTTCGTCTGTCCGGTGAGGACAGCGGCCGTGGCACCTTTACCCACCGCCACGCCGTGATCCACGATCAAAAGCGTGAAAAGTGGAGCGAAGGTTCCTACATCCCGCTGTCGAACGTGGCCGAGAACCAGGCTCCGTTCACCGTGATCGACTCCATCCTGTCCGAAGAGGCAGTGCTGGGCTTCGAATACGGCTATGCCTCCAACGATCCCAACACCCTGGTGATCTGGGAAGCCCAGTTCGGCGACTTCGCCAACGGCGCCCAGGTGGTCATCGACCAGTTCATCGCCTCCGGTGAAGTGAAGTGGGGCCGCGTCAACGGTCTGACCCTGATGCTGCCGCACGGCTACGAAGGCCAAGGCCCCGAGCACAGCTCGGCCCGCCTGGAGCGTTTCATGCAGCTGGCTGCCGACACCAACATGCAGATCGTGCAGCCCACCACGGCCAGCCAGATCTTCCACGTGCTGCGTCGTCAGATGGTGCGCAAGCTGCGCAAGCCGCTGGTCATCTTCACGCCCAAGTCGCTGCTGCGCAACAAGGACGCCACGTCGCCGCTGTCTGAATTCACCAAGGGTGCTTTCCAGACCGTGATCGCCGAGCAGGATGCCAACGTGGTGAAGAACGCCGCCAAGGTCAAGCGCGTGATCGCTTGCTCGGGCAAGGTGTACTACGACCTGGTGAAGAAGCGTGTCGAAAAGGAAAGCGACGATGTGGCCATCATCCGCGTCGAGCAGCTGTATCCCTTCCCGCACAAGGCTTTCGCTGCCGAGCTGAAGAAGTACCCCAACGCTACCGACATCGTGTGGTGCCAGGACGAGCCACAGAATCAGGGCGCCTGGTTCTTCATCCAGCACAACATCCACGAGAACATGGCCGAAGGCCAGAAGCTGGGCTACTCGGGTCGCGCTGCCTCGGCTTCGCCGGCGGTGGGCTACTCGCACCTGCACCAAGAGCAGCAAAAGGCTCTGGTGGAAGGTGCATTCAGCAAGCTCAAGGGCTTTGTCCTGACCAAGTAATACAGGGACAACCCCTGCCTGTACGGCAGGGGTACACAAAAACATCTTTGGAAAGAATTCAAAATGGCAATCGTTGAAGTCAAGGTTCCCCAGCTGTCCGAGTCCATCGCCGAGGCGACCATGCTGACGTGGAAGAAGAAGGCCGGTGAGGCCGTCGCTGTGGACGAAATCCTGATCGAGATCGAAACCGACAAGGTGGTGCTGGAAGTGCCCGCACCCGCCGCTGGCGTGCTGGCTGAAATCGTGCAAGGTGATGGCGCCACCGTCATCGCCGAGCAGCTGATCGCCAAGATCGACACCGAAGCCGTGGCCGGTGCCGCTGCTGCACCTGCTGCCGCTCCGGCCGCTGCCGTCGCTGCTGCTGCCCCCGTGGCCGCCCCTGCTGCCGCGGGTGGCAACAAGGGTGATGTGGCCATGCCCGCTGCTGCCAAGCTGCTGGCCGAAAACAACCTGTCCGCTGCCAATGTGGCTGGTTCGGGCAAGGATGGCCGCGTGACCAAGGGTGACGCACTGTCCGCCATCAAGGCTGGCGCCACCATCCCGACCGGCGCTCCCAAGGCTGCGCTGCCCCAGGTGGCTGCGCCTGCGCTGAAGGAAGACCTGTCGGGCCGTCCCGAACAGCGCGTGGCCATGACCCGTCTGCGCGCCCGCGTGGCCGAGCGTCTGCTGCAGTCGCAATCCACCAATGCCATCCTGACCACGTTCAACGAAGTGAACATGGCGCCGGTGATGGCACTGCGCAAGAAGTTCCAGGACGACTTCGTCAAGGAACACGGCGTGAAGCTGGGCTTCATGTCCTTCTTCGTGAAGGCCGCTGTGCACGCACTGAAGAAGTACCCCGTGCTGAACGCCTCGGTGGACGGCAACGACATCGTCTACCACGGCTATTTCGACATCGGTATCGCCGTGGGTTCGCCCCGTGGCCTGGTGGTGCCCATCCTGCGCAACGCCGACCAGATGAACTTCGCCGACATCGAAAAGAAGATTGCCGAGTTCGGCAAGAAGGCGGCTGACGGCAAGCTGGGCATCGAAGACATGACCGGCGGTACCTTCTCCATCTCCAACGGCGGCACCTTCGGCTCGATGATGTCCACCCCCATCATCAACCCGCCCCAGTCCGCCATTCTGGGCGTGCACGCCACCAAGGACCGCGCTGTGGTCGAAAACGGCCAGGTCGTGGTGCGCCCCATGAACTACTTCGCCATGTCGTATGACCACCGCATCATCGACGGCCGTGAAGCCGTGCTGGGTCTGGTGGCCATGAAGGAAGCGCTGGAAGATCCTTCGCGCCTGCTGTTCGACCTGTAATTCACACCGGGTTCACACCTCGACGAAACCCACCCTCGGCCACACGCCCACGGTGGGTTTTTTTCAGCACCTGTAGACAAGAGATTTGAGACATGAGCAAGCAATTTGACGTTATCGTGATCGGCGCCGGCCCTGGCGGCTACATCGCCGCCATCCGTGCCGCCCAGCTGGGCAAGACCGTGGCCTGTATCGACGAGTGGAAGAATGCCGCCGGCGGCGCTGCTCCCGGCGGTACCTGCACCAACGTAGGCTGCATTCCTTCCAAGGCGCTGCTGCAGTCGTCCGAGCACTTCGAACACGCCAATCTGCACTTCGCGGACCACGGCATCTCCACCGGCAAGGTCGATATCGATGTGCCCAAGATGATCGCCCGCAAGGACGCCATCGTGAAGCAGAACAACGACGGCATCCTGTACCTGTTCAAGAAGAACAAGGTCACTTTCTTCCACGGCCGCGGCTCCTTTGTGCGCACCGTGGAAGGCGGCTACGAGATCAAGGTGGCCGGCAAGGAAGAGGAATCCATCACTGCCGCGCAGATCGTGGTGGCGACCGGCTCCAATGCCCGTGCCCTGCCTGGCGTGCCTTTCGATGAAGAAAACATCCTGTCCAACGACGGCGCGCTGCGCCTGGGCAAGACCCCCAAGAAGCTGGGCCTGATCGGCGCCGGCGTGATCGGCCTGGAAATGGGTTCGGTCTGGCGTCGTCTGGGCACCGAAGTGACCGTGCTGGAAGGCATGCCCACTTTCCTGCCCGTGGTGGACGAGCAGATCGCCAAGGAAGCCAAGAAGGCTTTCGACAAGCAAGGTCTGAAGATCGAGATGGGCGTGAAGATCGGCGAAGTCAAGTCGTCCAAGAAGGGCGTGAGCGTGGCCTACACCAACGCCAAGGGCGAAGCCCAGACGCTGGACGTGGACAAGCTGATCGTCTCCATCGGCCGCACTGCCAACACCATCGGCCTGAACGCCGAAGCCGTGGGTCTGCAACTGGACGAGCGCGGCTGCATCGTGGTGGACGACGACTGCAAGACCAACCTGCCCGGCGTGTGGGCGGTGGGTGATGTGGTGCGCGGCCCCATGCTGGCGCACAAGGCCGAGGAAGAAGCCGTGGCCGTGGCCGAGCGCATTGCGGGCCAGCACGGCCACGTGAACTTCGCGACCCTGCCGTCCGTGATCTACACCAGCCCCGAAGTGGCATGGGTGGGCCGCACCGAGCAGCAGTTGAAGGCCGACGGCGTGAAGTACAAGGCCGGCACCTTCCCGTTCCTGGCCAACGGCCGCGCCCGTGCGCTGGGCGACACCACCGGCATGGTCAAGTTCCTGGCCGATGCCGAGACCGACGAGATCCTGGGCGTGCACATGGTGGGCCCGATGGTGTCCGAGCTGATCTCCGAAGCCGTGGTGGCCATGGAGTTCAAGGCTTCGAGCGAAGACATCGCCCGCATCTGCCACGCTCACCCTTCGCTGTCCGAATCCACCAAGGAAGCGGCTCTGGCGGTGGACAAGCGCACGCTGAACTTCTGATGGCCGTGAGCCGTTTGCACGGCTGACCGTTCAGACCGCTGCCTGTGCCCGAGAGGGTGCAGGCAGCTTTTTTTTGTGTATGTGGTTGGCGTGCGCTGGATGGGGCAGTGGAGGTGCATCCCCGGCGTGGTCAGGCCAATCCCGCACCGGCACGCGGTGCAGGCCACAACCGGAGGCAGGGGCCTCAGGCCGCTGCGGCGGCGGGCGCAAAGCGCGTGCAGACCGGCCTTAGCGCAGGTCTGCCGGATACCAGAAGGTGCGGAACATGTCGCTGCCGTACGACTGGCCGTCATAGCGCAGCACGGTGCGCGCCCGGCGCTGGCGGGTTTTCTCGCCCGCGTTGCCATGGATTTCGCTGTGGACGATGCGGGCGTTCAGGGCCAGGTCGGCAAAGCCATGGCTGCTGGTCTTCTCCACGGAGACGGTGAGCTCGGCATGTTCGCTGCGGTGCAGATCCTCGTTCAGGATGCAGGGCGTGCCCACGATGTTGACCCAGCCGCGCAGATTGGTGCCGAGCACCGGGCGCAGGTGCCGGCCTTCACGCACCCACAGCGTCAGCTCCTGATAGGCGGCAGCGTCCGGGCAGCGGGAGCCCAGTGCATCGCTGTGGAACACGGTGCCGAAGGCGCGTACGCCGGGGCGCAGGTGGTAGCGGCCGGTGTCGATGTCGTAGCGGCCCACGGCGGTGGTGGCGTCTTCTTCGATCTGCGAGCGGTGGGCGGCCACCACCCGGTCGGCTTCGACCAGGGCGATGATCTGCAGCTTGCTGCCGTTGCCGCGGGTCTGGCCTTCCAGAAAGGTGTCGAAGGCGATGGCGGCAATCGTGGTGTCCGGTGCATCGGGCATGGCCTTGCAACTGGCCGCGGCAATCAGTCCATCGGGCTGGTCCCAGCTGACCAGTTTGCCCTGGACGCCGGCCCAGCGTGCCACGGCTGCGACGGTGGCCGGGGCGCAGGCCTGGGGTTGTTCTCCGGCACGCAGGGCACTGCCCATGGTGGCCAGCAGCAGGCAGGGCGCCATGCTGCCCAGGGTGCGCAGCAGGGGGGCGCAAAGAGCAACGGACGGCATGGGAAGGCTGGGGAGCAAGGGGGACGCAGGTGGGGGAGTGCAGGCAGGGCGAAGGTGCGTGCAGAGATATCTGCAGGCCGGCAGGGCATGCTGCGGGCCGCTATAGAATAGACGGCATGTCGCAGGCTCGACATGATAGCTGCAAGCCTTGGCGAAAGACTTTTTCGCCCCCTCTGCTCAGACCCTGCCCGCCGGTGGTGCTTCGCGTCGGGACCCCCTCGCCTCTTTCAACCCGCAACTGGGCCTTGCGCAGCAGCATGCTTGAGCCGCGGGTCCGAGTTGGAGGTGGATGGTGAATGTGAGACAAGCGTACGAGGCCGAGCTGGCCGTCAAAGGCTTTACGGCCGATCCCGCGCAACTGCGTGCGGTGGATGCGCTGCAGCGCTGTGCGGACGATTGGGCAGCCTACAAATCCCGGCGTTCCAACGCGATCAAGAAAATCT
This sequence comes from Comamonas sp. UBA7528, assembly GCF_002479375.1. Classification (NCBI taxonomy): domain Bacteria; kingdom Pseudomonadati; phylum Pseudomonadota; class Betaproteobacteria; order Burkholderiales; family Comamonadaceae; genus Comamonas; species Comamonas sp. UBA7528. The sequence goes on along the minus strand of NZ_DLMU01000009.1, from coordinate 190,975 downwards.
TTTCCAAGCCGGAAATTCCCCGTGGGGTGTATATGTACGGCGGGGTGGGGCGCGGCAAGAGCTTTCTGATGGACTGCTTTTTCAATGCCGTGCCCATCCGGCGCAAGGTGCGCTTGCACTTTCACGAATTCATGCGCGAAGTGCACCGCGAGCTGCACCTGCTCCAGGGCACGCAGAACCCGCTGGATGCGCTGGGGGCGAAGATCGCCAAGCGTTACAAGCTGATCTGCTTTGACGAATTCCACGTGGCGGACATCACCGATGCCATGATCCTGTACCGCCTGCTGGTGGCGCTGTTCGAGAACGGAGTGGGCTTTGTCACCACGTCCAACTTCACGCCCGACGGCCTGTACCCTGGCGGCCTGCACCGCGATCGCATCTTGCCCGCCATCGACCTGCTGAACGAGCGCATGGATGTGGTCAATGTGGACAACGGCACCGACTACCGCCGCCGCACCCTGGAGATGGTGCAGCTCTACCACTGTCCGCTGGGGCCGGAGGCCGATGCCGCCATGGAAGAGGCTTTCAAGCGCTTGGCTGAAGTGCCGGAAGAAAAGCCGGTGTTCATGATCGAGTCGCGCGAGCTCAAGCCGCTGCACCGTGCTGGTGGCGTGATCTGGTTCGATTTCCGCGAGCTGTGCATGGAGCCGCGCTCGCAGAACGACTACCTGGAGATCGCCACCCAGTTCCATACCGTGCTGCTGTCGAACGTGCCGTTCATGCCGGTGAACATGGCGTCGCCTGCGCGCCGCTTTACCTGGCTGGTGGACGTGCTGTACGACCGGCGCGTCAAACTGATTCTGTCGGCCGCCGTGCCGCCGGAGCAGCTGTACACCGAAGGCCCGTTGGCCCACGAATTTCCGCGTACAGTGTCTCGCTTGAACGAAATGCAGTCCCAGGAATTCCTCTCGCTCGAGCGGCGCGAGGTCGATACCGGTCTGACCTGACTGACACACCATGCACACACGCGCTTCTATGTTCCTGCCCCACCTGCTGGCCGCCGTGGTGGCCGTTTCGGCCACCGCCGCACTGGCACAGCCTACGCCGGCCGCGCCTTTGCCGGAAGAGGACGCGGCACGCGCTGCGGCCCTGCAGCACCGCAAGGAGCAGCGGGAGGCCGAGCGCCACGAGATCGAGCAGCAGCGCCGCGCGCTGACCGAGCGCCAGAAACCGCTGGAAGCCGCCTGCTACCAGAAGTTTGCGGTGGAGGATTGCCTGCGTCAGCTGCGCAGCCAGGCGCGTGAGCAGGAAAAGCCGCTGCGCGAACGCGAGCTGCGCCTGAACGATGCCGAGCGCCGGGAAAAGACGGAAGAACGCCTGCGCAGCATCGACCAGAAGATGAAGGAGCCGCGCCAGCAGCCGGCCATCCAGGCCACGCCGCGCCAGCCCTTGACGCAGCCCGCCAAGCCGGCGCCCAAGCGCACCCAGGAGGATGTGGCGCACGACCGCGCGACCATCGATGCGCAGGCCCAGCAGCGTGCGCAGACGCAGACGCAACGGGCACAGTCGCAGCAACGCCAGCAGGCCGAACATGCGCAGGCTGAGGCCGAACGCCGTAGCAAGGCGCAGGAAGCGGCCAGGCAGACCCAGGAAGAAGCGGCCAAGGCCAAGGCGCGTCGTGACAAGGCCGTGGCCGACCGCAAGGGCGCACCCTTGCCCGTGCCGGGTACGCCCTGAGCGCACGGGCCGGCGCGCAGCGGTTTCCCCGATGAGAGCGGCTGGCGCGCCTGTGACTTCTCCCTCCATGCCGCTGCTGCGGTGTAAGCAGGCGGGGCTGTCGGGATCCGCTGCCTGGGCCGGGCGGCATGGCACAGGCAGGCTCCAGCGGTGGGGGGCGCAGGCATGACCTCACCCTTGATGCACGCTGTGCGCGCCGTGTTTGCGGCCGACGGGGCATTGGCCCGGGCGGAGCCGCACTTCCATCCTCGCGCCGGACAGACCGCCATGGCCGAGGCCGTGGCGCAGACCATTGCCGACTGCGGCGTGCTGGTGGTGGAAGCCGGCACGGGCGTGGGCAAAACCTATTCCTACCTGGTGCCGGCGCTGCTCAGCGGCAAGCGGGTGGTGGTTTCCACGGCCACCAAGGCGCTGCAGGACCAGCTGTTTGCGCGCGATCTGCCCCGCCTGGTGCAAAGCCTGGGTCTGCCGCTGCGCATGGCACGGCTCAAGGGGCGCAGCAGCTATCTGTGCCAGCAGCGCCTGCTGCAGGTGCGTCTGGGCAAGCAGCCGCTGGATGCCCAGGTGCTGCGTGCCGTGGCGCGGGTGGAAGATTGGTCGCGCTCCACACGCAGCGGCGACATGGCCGAGCTGCCCGATCTGGCCGAGGATTCGCAGGTCATTCCGCTGGTGACTTCCACACGCGACAACTGCGTGGGCCGCGAATGCGCGCACTGGCAGGCCTGCCATGTCAACCGCGCGCGCCAGCAGGCGCTGGAGGCCGATGTGGCCGTGGTCAACCACCATCTGTTCTTTGCCGACATGGAGGTGCGCGAATCCGGCATGGCGCAGTTGCTGCCCCAGGCGGGTGTGGTGGTGATCGATGAAGCCCACCAGCTGAACGAAACCGGGATCCAGTTTGCCGGCCTAGTGCTCAGCAGCAACCAGCTGCTGGCCTACGCGCGCGATGTGATGCAGGACGCCAGCGACCATGCCCGGGGCATGGCGGACTGGCTGGTGCTGGCTGCGCGCGTGCAGCAGGCCGTGCGCGACTGGCGTCTGGTTGCCAGCACGCACCACAGCGCGCAGCCGCGCCTGCGCTGGCAGGGGCTGGCGCCGGAGACGCTGGATGCTGCCCAGTGGCGTGCAGCCACGGTGCACCTGGGGCAGGCCTTGCGCGCCGTGGTGCAGGCGCTGGCCGGGGTGCTGGAGATGGCACCGGCCCTGGTGCACCTGCAGGAGCGCGGCCAGCTGCTGCTGCAGCGGCTGGCGCATTTTGTGCGGCCGGCCCCGGACGATGCGGTGCGCTGGCTGGATGTGGGCCGCCAGCACCTGCGGTTGACGGAATCCCCGCTGAGCATTGCCCGCCTGGTGCGCGGGCAGTTGATGGCCGGCCACCCTGCGCTGGAAGTGCGTGCCTTCAGCGATGCGGACCTGGCACCCGGCGGTGCCTGGGCGGAGGGCGCAGAACCGGCCGCAGACGAGGGCGAGGCTGAGCTGGTGGAGCCGGCAGAGCAGGGCAGCGATACCGTGCTGCCGGCCGCACCTGCTGCGCAGCCGGCCCCGCTTGCGATCACGGCGACCGCACCGGACACTGCGGCTGCCCACACGGCCTGGATCTTCACTTCTGCCACCCTGGGCCTGGGGGACGATCTGCGCTGGTTCACCGAGCCCTGCGGTCTGCACGGCGCGCAGGTGCTGCGGGTGGACAGCCCGTTCGATTACGTACACCAGGCGGCGCTGTATGTGCCCGAGCGCTTTCCGCTGCCCGGCGATGCGAAGCACAGCGATGCCGTGGCCCAGCTGGCCGGGGACGGTGCCGCAGCCCTGGGAGGACGCACCCTGGTGCTGACCACCACGCTGCGCGCGCTGGAGCAGATCGGGCGCCAGCTGCGGGCACGCTTTGGCCTGCTGGAGCCCATGGATGTGCTGGTGCAGGGGCAGGGCTCCAAGCATGCGCTGATGGAGCGCTTTCGCGCCGGTACGGTGAACGGACGCGGCTGCGTGCTGGTGGCGTCCAGCACCTTCTGGGAAGGGGTGGACATTCCGGGGGATGCGCTGCAGCTGGTGGTGATCGACAAGCTGCCGTTTCCCCCGCCGGACGATCCGCTGGTCGAGGCACGTTCGCGCCAGCTGGAGCAGCTGGGCCGCAACCCGTTTGCCGACTATGTGCTGCCCGAGGCGGCACTGGCCCTGAAGCAGGGCGCGGGGCGCTTGATCCGCACCGAAACCGACCGCGGCATCCTGGTGGTGACCGATATCCGGCTGCGCACCAAGGGCTATGGCCGCAGCATGGTGGAAGCGCTGCCGCCCATGCGCCGTCTGGGGACAGAGGCCGCGTGGGAAGAGGCCTTGCAGGAACTGCGCAACCCGGCACCGCTGTAATGTGGCCCCGCGCCGGGGCGCAAGCAGTCAAGTGCTCAAGGTCTCAAAAACCGAGGCGCTGGTGGCGCGCCGCCAGGCCACGGTCTTGCCGTGCAGAGGGCTTATCCCAAACGGTGTTCCCATGACCACGTGTGACCACGCAATGCGCCTGACACCAAGAACCATGCAGCATGCAAAAAGCCCATGAAAAAAGCCCATGCACAAGGGCATGGGCTTGGGGTGGGCACAGGGGCTGGCTAGCCTGCGGGGCTTACCAGAACTTCCACCAGGGCGCGCTCTTGCGGCGCTGGGCCGTGGTTTCGGCCGTGGCGGGGTAGGTGCTTTCCAGCACGCGCTTGGCATCGTCACGCAGCTGGTCCATGCCCAGCTTGTCGTAGGAGTTGACCAGGATCTCCAGCGCTTCCTTGATGGCGGGCACGCCTTCGTATTCGGTGATGGCGGTCTGGGCGCGGGCGATGGCGGCCACATAGGCACCACGCGAGTAGTAGTAGCGCGCCACGTGCACTTCGTACTGGGCCAGCGAGTTGACGATATAGGTCATGCGCTGGCGGGAGTCGGCGGCGTAGCGCGAATCGGGGAAGCGGTTGACCAGTTCGTTGAAGGCTTCGAACGAATCCTTGGCGGCTTTCTGGTCACGTTCGGACAGGTCCTGGCGCGACAGCCACGAGAACAGGCCCAGGTTTTCGTTGAAATTGACCAGACCCTTCAGGTACAGCGCGTAGTCGAGGGCCGGGCTGGCAGGGTGCAGCTTGATGAAGCGGTCCAGCGTGGCAATGGCCTGGGCCTTGTCGCCCGCCTTGTATTGCGCGTAGGCCTTGTCGATCTGGGCTTGCTGGGCCAGAGGGGTGCCGGCAGCGCGGCCTTCCAGCTTTTCAAACAGTGGCACGGCCTTGTCGTAGCCGCCGCCATTGAGCTCTTCCTTGGCCTCGGTGTAGATGCGGTCGGGCGTCCACTTGGCGGTCGGGTCTTCCTTGGTCGTGTTGCAGCCGGCCAGCAGGCCGGCAGCCAGCAGGGCGGCAAACAGGGGCAGGCGGTGACGGGGCAGAGAAGACAGCATGCGGACAGGAGATGTGTACATAAGTTTCTGGCAAGGGCACCGTTGCGGGCCACTGGTTGGAAGGCATTGTAGCGGCAGGCCAAGGGCCCCTTCGCCGCAGGTTATGACACGGTGTCGGCGTGGAGGCTGCCGGGCCTTCCTACAATGGCGTCCATGTTTGTTCACCTGCGCCTGCACACCGAGTTTTCCGTCGTCGACGGGACCTGCCGTATTGACGATGCCATCAAGGCGGCGGCTGCCGACGGGCAGCCCGCCATGGCCATCACCGACCTGAACAATATGTTCGGCGGGCTGAAGTTCTACAAATCCGGACGGGGCAAAGGGGTCAAGCCCATTCTGGGTGCCGAGCTGATCATGGAAGGCGAGGGCGGTGCGCCCGGCCCCCGTGTGCTGGTGCTGGTGCAAAGCAAGCTGGGCTACCACAATCTGTCGGAAATCCTGGCCCGGGGCTGGACCGGCAATGTGCCGCGCGGACAGGCCCAGGCGCAGAGCAAATGGGAATGGCTGCAGGAGCTGGGCGAGGGCCTGATCCTGCTGTCCGGCGCCAACGCCGGCCCGGTGGGCCAGGCCCTGCAGCGCGGCGACAAGGACGGGGCCGCGCGCGAGGCACTGCGCATGGCCAGCCTGTTTCCGCACCGCTTCTACTTGGAGCTGCAGCGTGCCGGTCGCCCGGAGGACGAAAGCCTGGTGGCGCAGACCGTGCAGCTGGCGGCCCGGCTGAACCTGCCGGTGGTGGCCACGCACCCGGTGCAGTTTTTCAAGCCCGGTGATTTCGAATCCCATGAAGCGCGGGTGTGCATTGCCGAAGGCGAGGTGCTGGGCAATACCAAGCGCGTCAAGCGCTTCACCCGGGAGCAGTACCTCAAGAGCAGCGCCGAGATGCAGGCGCTGTTTGCCGATGTGCCTTCGGCGCTGGAAAACACGGTGGAAATCGCCCGCCGCTGCAGCGTGACGCTGCTGCTGGGCAAGAACTTTCTGCCCGACTTTCCCACGCCGAACGGCATGCCGGCCGAAGATTATTTCCGCCAGGCCTCGTACGAGGGCCTGGAAGAGCGTCTGCAGCTGCTGTTCCCGAATGAGGCCAAGCGCCAGGCAGCCCGCCCGCAGTATGTGGAGCGGCTGGAGTTCGAGCTGGGCATCATCTTGAAGATGGGGTTCCCGGGCTACTTCCTGATCGTGGCGGACTTCATCAACTGGGCCAAGAACAATGGCTGCCCGGTGGGGCCGGGCCGTGGTTCGGGCGCTGGCTCGCTGGTCGCCTATGTGCTGAAGATCACCGACCTGGACCCCATCCACTACAACCTGCTGTTCGAACGTTTTCTGAACCCCGAACGCGTGTCCATGCCTGACTTTGACGTGGACTTCTGCCAGGCCAACCGCGACCGCGTGATCGATTACGTCAAGGACCGCTACGGCCGCAATGCCGTCAGCCAGATCGCCACCTTCGGCACCATGGCCGCACGCGCGGCCATCCGCGACGTGGGCCGGGTGCTGGACCTGAGCTACACCTTCTGTGACGGCATCTCCAAGCTGGTGCCCAACAAGCCGGGCCTGCACGTCACGCTCAAGTACCCGCCCAATCCGCGCAAGGAGAACGACAAGTACACCTATGCGGTGGATGAGCAGGCACTGGCCGAACGTCTGGAAAAAGAAGAAGACGTGAAGATGCTGATCGAGATGGCGCAAAAGCTCGAAGGCATGTGCCGCAACATCGGCATGCACGCCGGGGGCGTGGTGATTGCGCCCGGCAAGCTGACCGACTTCTGTCCGCTGTACCAGCAACCTGGCAGCGATTCGGCCGTGGCCATGTACGACAAGGACGATGTGGAGCAGATCGGCCTGGTGAAGTTCGACTTCTTGGGGCTGGCCACGCTGACCATCCTGGAGATTGCGCGCGAATTCATCATGAAGCGCCACAAGGGGCAGGAGAACTTCAAGTTCGAAGAAATCCCGCTGGACGACTACCCTACCTACAAGCTGTTCCAGGAAGGAAAGACCGAAGCCGTCTTCCAGTTTGAATCCCGCGGCATGCAGGGCATGCTGCGCGACGCCAAGCCCTCGCGCCTGGAGGACCTGATTGCGCTGAACGCCCTGTACCGCCCGGGCCCCATGGACCTGATTCCGTCCTTCGTGGCCCGCAAGCACGGCCGCGAAGAGATTGAATATCCCCACCCGCTGGTGGAGCAGGTGCTGGCCGAGACCTACGGCATCATGGTCTACCAGGAGCAGGTGATGCAGACGGCCCAGGTGCTGGGCGGCTACTCGCTCGGCGGCGCCGACTTGCTGCGCCGCGCCATGGGCAAGAAAAAAGTCGAGGAGATGGTCAAGCACCGCGGCATCTTCCGCGAGGGTGCGGCCAAGAAGGGCATCAGCCAGGACAAGGCCGACGAGGTCTTCGACCTGATGGAGAAGTTCGCGGGCTACGGCTTCAACAAGTCGCACGCGGCCGCCTATTCGCTGCTGGCCTACCACACGGGCTGGCTCAAGGTGCACTACACGGCGGAGTTCTTCTGCGGGAACATGACCGTGGAAATGGACGACACCGACAAGCTCAAGGTGCTGTACGAAGATGCGCTGAAGATGGGCCTGACCTTCGAGCCGCCGGATGTGAACCGCGGGGTCTACCGCTTCGAGCCGGTGACCGACAAGGTGATCCGCTATGGCCTGGGCGCCATCAAGGGCACGGGCCAGCAGGCGATCGAAGCCATCATCGCGGCGCGCGACGGCCAGGGCGTGGGGCCGAACGGCCACATCAAGGGCCCGTTCACCAGCCTGTTCGATTTCTGCGTGCGGGTGGACCGCTCGCGCCTGAACAAGCGCACCTTGGAAGCGCTGATCAAGGCCGGCGCGTTCGACGCCATCCACCGCGACCGCGCGGCGCTGTCGGCGTCGGTGGACACGGCGTTCGAATTTGCCAATGCGACGCTGGCCAATGCCAACCAGGGCGGCCTGTTCGACATGATGGGCGACGACGCTGTGGGCTCCAGCACCCAGGAGCCGCCGCTGGCCGAGGTGCTGCCCTGGGGCATCAAGGAGCGCTTGACCCTGGAAAAAACCGCGGTGGGCTTCTACCTGTCCGGCCATTTGTTCGACGAGGTCGAGGCGGAGGTGCGCCGCTTTGTGCGCACGCCGCTGGCCGATCTGGGGGACAGCCGCGAGCCGCAGGTGCTGGTGGGCATCGTCAGCGATCTGCGCGTGATCAACGGCCAGCGGGGCAAGCTGTGCCTGTTCAAGCTGGACGACAAGTCCGGCGTGATCGAGGCTTCGGTGGACGAAGCCACGCTCAATGCCCACAAGGACCTGCTGAAAGACGACGAGTTTGTGGTGCTGACGGCACGGGTGCAGCAGGACCGCTTCAGTGGCGGCTTGCGTGCCAAGGTGCAGAAGGTGTGGGGCCTGGCCGATGCCCGCTGCCGTTTTGGTCGCTACCTGCAGGTCAGCACCACCGAAAAAATGCCCGATGTCCAGCGCCTGCTGCGTGAATTCCCCGCCAAACGGGAGGACACCGAGCACGGCAGCATCCAGCACGGCCTGAAGGTGCGCCTGGGGGTGCGCTGCCAGTCTGAACTGGGCGCGGCGCTGGTCGAGCTGCAACTGGGCGATGACAGCCGGTTTTTCCCCAGCGATGCGGCGCTGGCGGCCTGGTGTGCCGAGGCGGGTAGCGGGCACAGCACGGTCGTCTACGAGTAAGAAAACGGCCATCTTGCCGGCGCTACCATTGGCCTTATCTGTATGCCATGCAACCGTTGGTAGGAAAGCTTGTGCTGTCCTACAAATGCTTGCATGTCGTCCCTCTGTTTTTGGCCTGAAGGCGACTCAAAATACGCCCGAAGCCGTCGCTACAATGAATTCCATGGCTACCGAACAACCTCCTATCCAACCTCCCAAGCCCCAGCTTCCACGCGAAGAGGGCGGTGGTTCGGTCGTGCTGGAGCGGCGTACCCAGAAGGTCGCCCCGCCACCGATGTACCAGGTGGTGATGCTCAACGACGATTTCACCCCGATGGAGTTTGTGATCGTGGTGCTGCAGGAATTTTTTGGCAAAGACCGCGAGGCGGCCACCCAGATCATGCTCAAGATCCACCTGGACGGACGCGGCGTGTGCGGTGTGTATTCCCGCGACGTGGCCTCCACCAAGGTGGAACAGGTGTTACAGGCAGCCAACAAGGCCGGCCATCCGCTGCAAGCGGTCAGCGAGCCTATTGAATAACTGCCGATCGCCCCGATTTCAGAGTAGATTCACACAACTGGCAAGCGCAAAGGAGCCACTACATGATTGCCCAGGAACTGGAAGTCAGCTTGCACATGGCATTCGTCGAGGCGCGTCAGCAGCGCCACGAATTCATCACGGTGGAGCACCTGCTGCTGGCCCTGCTGGATAACCCCAGCGCGGCAGAAGTCTTGCGTGCCTGCTCTGCGAACATCGATGACCTGCGTGCTTCGCTCACCAACTTCATCAAAGACAACACGCCTCAGGTGGCTGGCACCGAGGAAGTGGACACACAACCGACGCTGGGCTTCCAGCGGGTGATCCAACGCGCCATCATGCATGTGCAGTCCACAGGCAATGGCAAGAAGGAAGTGACCGGCGCCAACGTGCTGGTGGCCATCTTCGGCGAAAAAGACTCCCATGCCGTGTACTACCTGCACCAGCAGGGCGTGACGCGCCTGGATGTGGTCAATTTCATTGCCCACGGCATCAAGAAGAGCGAACCTCCGGAACCGGCCAAGGCGGACACGCCCATGGACGGCGACGAGGGCATGGGCAGCGAGCGCAATGAAAAGGCCTCGCCGCTGGAGCAGTACACGCTGAACCTGAACCAGGCGGCCAAGGACGGCAAGATCGACCCGCTGATCGGGCGCGAGTACGAAGTCGAGCGCACGATCCAGATCCTGTGCCGCCGCCGCAAGAACAACCCGCTGCTGGTGGGCGAGGCCGGCGTGGGCAAGACGGCGATCGCCGAAGGCCTGGCATGGCGCATCACCGAGGGCACGGTGCCCGAGGTGCTGGCCGAAGCCAATGTCTATTCGCTGGACATGGGAGCCTTGCTGGCAGGGACCAAGTACCGCGGTGATTTCGAGCAGCGCCTCAAGGGCGTGCTCAAGTCGCTCAAGGACAAGCCCAATGCCATCCTGTTCATTGACGAAATCCATACGCTGATCGGTGCCGGTGCGGCATCGGGCGGCACGCTGGATGCCTCCAATCTGCTCAAGCCGGCGCTGTCCAGCGGCCAGCTCAAGTGCATCGGCGCGACCACGTTCACGGAGTACCGCGGCATCTTCGAAAAAGACGCCGCGCTGTCTCGCCGCTTCCAGAAGGTTGATGTGGTCGAGCCGACCGTGCAGGAAACCGTGGATATCCTCAAGGGCCTCAAGAGCCGCTTTGAAGAGCACCACGGCGTGAAGTACGCCACGGCCGCGCTGCAGGCTGCCGCAGAGCTGTCGGCCAAGTACATCAACGACCGCCATCTGCCGGACAAGGCGATCGACGTGATCGACGAAGCCGGTGCCGCCCAGCGCATCCAGCTGGCCAGCAAGCGCAAGAAGACCATCGGCCGCGCCGAGATCGAAGAGATCGTGGCCAAGATCGCCCGCATTCCGCCGGCCAATGTCTCCAACGACGACCGCAGCAAGCTGCAGACGCTGGAGCGCGACCTCAAGAGCGTGGTGTTCGGCCAGGACAAGGCCCTGGAAGTGCTGGCGTCGGCCGTCAAGATGGCCCGCTCGGGTCTGGGCAAGCCGGAAAAGCCGATCGGCTCCTTCCTGTTCTCCGGCCCCACCGGGGTCGGCAAGACGGAAGCTGCCAAGCAGCTGGCCTACATCCTGGGTGTGGACCTGATCCGTTTCGACATGTCCGAGTACATGGAGCGCCATGCGGTCAGCCGCCTGATCGGTGCACCTCCCGGCTATGTGGGCTACGACCAGGGCGGTCTGCTGACCGAGGCCATCACCAAGAAGCCGCACTCCGTGCTGCTGCTGGATGAAATCGAGAAGGCGCACCCGGACATCTTCAACGTGCTGCTGCAGGTCATGGACCACGGCACGCTGACGGACAACAACGGACGTAAGGCCGACTTCCGCAACGTGATCATCATCATGACCACCAATGCGGGTGCCGAGACCATGAACAAGGCCACCATCGGCTTCACCAACCCGCGCCAGGCCGGAGACGAAATGGGCGACATCAAGCGCCTGTTCACCCCCGAGTTCCGCAACCGCCTGGATGCGACGGTGAGCTTCAAGCCGCTGGACGAGCAGGTCATCCTGCGCGTGGTGGACAAGTTCCTGCTGCAGCTGGAGCAGCAACTGGCCGAGAAGAAGGTGGAAGTCACGTTCACCGACACCTTGCGCAAGCACCTGGCCAAGACGGGCTTCGATCCGCTGATGGGCGCCCGCCCGATGCAGCGGCTGATCCAGGACACCATCCGCCGCTCGCTGGCCGACGAACTGCTGTTCGGCCGCCTGACCGACGGTGGCCGTCTGGAAGTGGACTGGATTGCCGACGCCAACGAAGGCAAGGGCGATGTCCAACTGGACATCTCTGCGCTGCCCAAGAAGGAGCGCGGCAAGTCGGAGCCGGCCGAGCCGGAAGAGGCGGCTGCAGCGGATTGATGCAGATCCCGTGCACATAAGGTGCTACAAAACCGGCAGCAGGTCTGCCGGTTTTTTTATGCCTGCCTGCGCGGCGGGGCTGGCAGGCGTGCCGGCACGGTGCTGACACTGGCGCGGCGGATTTGTCGGCATACTCTGGCCTGCCACGGTGCAGTCTGCCTGCGCCGCTTTGGTCTTGTGGGCGTGCCCTGCGCCTGTCTCCTGGGAGCTTTGTGTGGATTGGATTGCGTCGTACCTCACGCACCACAACCTGATGCTGCTGCTGTCCGTGGTCTGGACGGCGTATGTGGTGGTGGTCGGGGTCTGGATCTTGCTGCAGCGCCGCGCGCCGGTGGCCACGCTGAGCTGGCTGTTGTCCATGGCGGTGATCCCGGTGGTCGGGATTGGCGTGTACTACTTTCTGGGGCCGCGCCGGCTCAAGCGCCAGCGGCTGCGGCGCTTGCGCAGCCGGCGCAAGTCGCGTGCGCGCAGCAGCATTGCCCGCTTGCGCGAGAAAGTGCCCCAGGCGCCGGACCGGCTGCAGCAGGTGGTGAAGCTGGTCACGGCGTCCACCCATTTCCCGATCAGCACGGCTGACGAGGTGGAGCTGCTGGTGGGCGGGGCGGCCACGTTTGACTCCATCATGGACGCGGTGCGCGCGGCCCGCCACCATGTGCATCTGGAGTACTACATCTTCGAGCCCGACAGGACCGGGCTGGCGCTGCTGGCGCTGCTGCAGGAAAAAGCCCGCGCCGGCGTCAAGGTGCGGCTGCTGGTGGATGCGCTGGGCTCCAAGAACCTGGGGCGCCAGCACTACCAGCCGCTGGAGGAGGCGGGGGCGGAGTTCGCGTTGTTTCATCCCACCAAGCTGGGCCGCCGGGTGCGGCCGGTGATCAACTTCCGCACCCACCGCAAGATCGTGGTCATTGACGGCTGCATCGGGTACACCGGCGGCGTCAACATCACGGACGAGGAAGACCGCCGCATCCTGCCCGGTGCCTACCACGACGTGCATGTGCGTCTGCAGGGCCCGGTGGTCAACTGGCTGCAGACCGTGTTTCTGGAGGACTGGGCCTATGCGCTGGATTACAACCGCCGCAACGAACCCAGCGACTTCGAAAACATCCTGCCGGAGCTGCCCGAGGGCAAGCAGGTGGTGCAGATCATGGCGTCCGGCCCGGACAGCAGCATGGAAGCCATCCACCGGGTGCATGTGGCGGCCATCCATGCCGCGGCCAAGCGCCTGTGGCTGACCACGCCGTACTTTGTGCCCACCGAGGCCAGCATGCTGGCGCTGACCAATGCGGCGCTGCGCGGGGTGGATGTCTGTCTGCTGGTGCCCGAAAAGTCCGACTCGCGGCTGGTGACCGCTGCTGCGCGCTCCTATTTCGACGAGCTAATCAGCTGCGGCGTGAAGGTGTTCGAGTACCAGGCCAGCATGCTGCATTCCAAGACCATGCTGGTGGATGATTTCATGGGCATCATCGGCACGGCGAACTTCGACAACCGCAGCTTTCGCCTGAACTACGAGGTCTGTGCCATTGCCTATGGCGAGGCCTTCAACGGCAAGCTGGCCACCCAGTTCCAGGAAGACCTGAAGCTGGCGCGCCGCGTGGGCTATGCCCGGCCGCAGCCGTTCTGGCAGCGGCTGTTCGATTCCGCCGCGCGGCTGTGTTCCCCCTTGCTGTAGCGCACCATGCATTACGCTTTGAGAGACCAGCCCGTCGATGTGCCCGCCGTGACGCCGGCGCAGTTGTTGGACTGGGCGCGCCAGCACCCGCGCTGGCTGGTGGTCACCGGCGCGGGCTGCAGCACCGAGGTGGGCATTCCGGACTACCGCGACCAGGCCGGGCAGTGGAAGCGCCCGCAACCCGTGACCTACCAGGCTTTCATGGGCGATGCGCTGGTGCGCCAGCGCTACTGGGCGCGCAGCCTGGTGGGCTGGCGGGTGATGGGCCATGCCCTGCCCGGGGCCGCCCACCATGCGCTGGCGGCGCTGGAAGATGCCGGCCATGTGCAGCTGCTGCTGACCCAGAACGTGGACGGCCTGCACAGTGCCGCAGGCAGCCGCAAGGTGCTGGATCTGCATGGCCGCATTGACACGGTGCGCTGCATGGACTGCGGCCACCGCTTTGCCCGGGCCGACTGGCAGCGGGCGCTGGAGGCCCTGAATTCCGCCTGGGTGCAACTGCAGGCCCGTACTGCGCCGGATGGCGATGCCGATCTGGACGGACTGCCGTTCGCCGAGTTCCGTATTCCGCCCTGTCCGCACTGCCGCACCGGGGTGCTCAAGCCCGATGTGGTGTTCTTTGGCGAGAGCGTGCCGCGCGAGCGGGTGCAGCGCGGTCTGGACACCCTGGCGCAGGTGGATGGGGTGCTGGTGGCCGGTTCTTCGCTGATGGTGTATTCGGGCTTTCGCTTTGTGCAGGCGGCTGCCGCTGCCGGACTGCCGGTGCTGGCCATCAACCAGGGGCGCACGCGGGCCGATGCGCTGCTGGCGGCCAAGCTACAGGCCGATGTGGGGCAGGCCTTGCAGGCGCTGGCGCAGGGGCTGGGGGCCGGGGGCGGTTGAGAAGGGTGGGAGCCTGCCGCAGTTGCTGGGGCGGTCTGGGCGGGTCTGTGCGGCCCAGGGCGTTGCAGATCCCCGACACGGTGCAGCGCGATCGGGCGCACAGACCCGGCAAGCTGCATCGCACCGCCTGGCAGGCCGGGGGCGCGTGCGCTTGCAGGCATACTCGCCACCATGGCTGAATCCGCTTCCCTCACTTTCCTGTGGCACGACTACGAGACCTTCGGTGCCAACCCCCGTTATGACCGCCCGGCGCAGTTTGCGGCCATCCGCACCGACATGGAGCTCAACGAAGTCGGCGAGCCGCTGATGTTCTACTGCCAGCCGGCCCCGGATTACCTGCCCGATCCCCAGTCCTGCCTGATCACCGGCATCACTCCCCAGCAATGCCTGGAGGAGGGCGTGCCCGAGGTGGAGTTTGCCAACCGCATCGAAGCCGCGTTCAGCCAGCCGGGCACCGTGGGCGTGGGCTACAACACCATCCGCTTTGACGACGAGGTGACGCGGTTTCTGTTCTGGCGCAACCTGATCGACCCCTATGCACGGGAATGGCAGAACGACTGCAGCCGCTGGGACCTGCTGGATGTGGTGCGCATGGTCTACGCGCTGCGCCCGGACGGCATCCAGTGGCCGAAGAAGGAAGACGGCAGCCCCAGCTTCAAGCTGGAGGACCTGGCCCGTGCCAACGGCCTGTTGCACGAACAGGCCCATGACGCCCTCAGCGACGTGCGCGCCACCATTGCTCTGGCGCGATTGATCCGCCAGGCCCAGCCCAAGCTGTTTGAATTTGCCTTTGCGCTGCGCAAGAAGGACCGTGTGCTGCACGAGATGGGCCTGCCCGCCGTACAGGTCGATGCGCGGCCTTTTCTGCACGTCAGCGGCATGATCCGCCCCGAGCGCGGCTGCATCGCCATGATGTGGCCGCTGGCCCAGCACCCGACCAACAAGAACGAGGTGATCTGCTGGGACCTGCAGGCCGATCCGTCCGAGCTGGCCAGCCTGGATGCCGAGCAGCTGCGCCTGCGTCTGTTCACGCGCCAGGCGGATCTGCCGGAAGGCGTGCAGCGCCTGCCGATCAAGAGCATCCACATCAACAAGTCCCCCATGGTGGTGCGCAATCTGAAGACGCTGTCGCCTGAGATGGCGGTGCAATGGGGCCTGGACATGGCGCAGTGCATCGCGCATGCGGTGGCCGCGCGCGCGCTGCCCGATATGAGTGCGCTGTGGAAGCAGGTGTACCAGCGCCAGGACGGACATGGCCCGCAGGATGTGGACCAGGATCTGTACAACGGCTTTGTCGGCCCCAATGACCGCCGTCATCTGAACCAGCTGCGCGGCCTGAACCCGCAGGAGCTGGCGGTCAGCCGCATGGGCTTTGACGACAAGCGCCTGCCCGAGCTGGTGTTCCGCTGGCGCGCCCGCAACTGGCCGCAGACGCTGAACCCGCAGGAGCAGGCCCGCTGGGAGCAGTTGCGTACCGCCTTCCTGGTGGAAGGCCAGGGCGGTGCCCGCACGGCCGAGCAGATGTTTGCCCAGATCGACGATCTGTCGGAAAACGCGAGCGAGCAGGGGGAGGAGATCCTGGGCATGCTGTACGACTACGCCGAAAGCATCGTCCCGGAGATGTGAGCGGGCAGGCATGCCCCAGCGCCACTGCCGACCCCAAACCATCCAGGGCCACCCAGGGCCATCCGCTGCGGGGTGTGGGGGCAGGGCCACGCCGGTTCGGCCATTTGTCTTATAGGATTTCCCTTGGAGGCCCGCATTTTCTATAGTCGGTTTCCATGTCCTGTCCTTTGTTCCTGACGTGGTTGCCGCGCATGGCCATGGCCGTGCGGCCGCTTGGCGCGACGGGATGGCGCTTGGCCGCAGGGGCGGTCTGCCTGGGCACGGTGCTGGCCCAGGCGCAGGCCCAGACGGTGCGCCCCGGGCTGTGGGAGTTCGAAGGCCGGCAGTCGCAGCTGCGCCAGAGCAGCGGGCAGACGGTGGACATGCAGAAGATCAACCAGCAGCTGGAAACCCAGCTGCTGGGCATGGAGCCCGGTGTGCGCCGCATGCTGGAGGACAACCTGCGCAGCGCCGGCGTGGTGGTGGACCGGGGGCGCAGCCAGTTGCTGTGCGTGCCGCCCGATCAGATCCAGCTGGCACGGCTGGTCGAGCGCCAGCAGCAGGAGGGCTGCACCTTCACGCTGCAGGAGCGCGGTGCCGATTTCGTGCGCGGCCAGCTGAAATGTACCGAGCCACCAGGGCAGGGCAGCCATGTGGCATCGGTCATCACGCCCGAGCGGCTGAGCACGCGCACCGAGCTCAAAATCGCGCAGGGCCAGCTGATCATCACCACTGCCGCCCAGTGGATTGCGGCCGACTGTGGCAATGCCGCCGAGGTGGGCCGCCAGCGGCAGCAGGAACGCTCCCTGTTCGGCGGGGGCAAGTAAGGGTGGAGCAGCGGCGGCGGCGTGGACGGTGACGGCGGGGCCTCCCCCGGGATCCGCACCCACGCACTACACACTGCGCCCCAAGACTGCGGCACCAGGGGAACTCCCGGCCGGCAGCCCGTCCGGAGGAAGTTGCTCAGCCAAAGAAGCGGTAGCAGACCACGATGGCCGCCACCACGCCGGCCAGCTCGGCGATCAGCGCACAGGGCACGGCATGGCGTGCACGCTGTATGCCCACGGCACCAAAATACACGGCCAGCACATAGAAGGTGGTTTCGGTGCTGCCCTGGATGGTGGCCGCGGCCAGTGCAGCAAAGCTGTCCACCCCCTGGGTCTGCATGGTCTCGATCAGCATGGCCCGTGCCGCGCTGCCGGAAAACGGTTTGACCAGGGCCGTGGGCAGGGCATCCACAAAGCGGGTGTCCATGCCCAGCAGGTCCACGCACCAGCGGATGCCGTCCAGTGCATAGCCCAGTGCGCCGGAGGCACGGAACACGCCCACGGCACACAGCATGGCCACCAGATAGGGCAGCAGGCCCTTGGCCACGTCAAACCCTTCCTTGGCTCCGGCGATGAAGCTGTCGTACACGGCGACCTTCTTCCAGGCCCCCAGGCAGACGAACAGCAGGATCAGGGCGAACAAGGTTAGATTGCCCAGCAGGGCCGACAGGCTGGCCAGCGCGGCAGCGCTGAGCGTGCTCAGCAGCGCCATGAAGCCGGCCAGGCCCAGGGCCACCGGCAGCAGATAGGCCAGCACCACCGGGCTGAACAGCGGCAGGCGCTGCACCAAGGCGATGGCCAGCAGGCCGGCCAGGGTGGAGCAACTGGTGGCCAGCAGAATCGGCAGGAACACCAGCGTGGGATCGGGCGCGCCTTGCTGCATGCGGTACATGAAGATGGTGACCGGCAGCAGCGTCAGCGACGAGGCGTTGAGCACCAGGAACAGGATCTGTGCATTGGTGGCGGTGTCGGGCCGGGGATTGAGCGTCTGCAGCTCCTGCATGGCCTTGAGCCCCATGGGCGTGGCGGCGTTGTCCAGCCCCAGGCCATTGGCGGCAAAGTTCAGCGTGATCAGGCCCAGCGCCGGGTGGCCGCGCGGGACTTCGGGCATCAGCTTGCCAAACAGCGGGCCCAGCACTTTGGCCAGCCACTGCACCACCCCGGCCTGTTCGGCAATGCGCAGAAAGCCCAGCCACAGCGTCAGCGTGCCGAACAGCAGCACCATCACCTCGACCGACAGCCTGGCCATGGCAAACAGCGCCTGCACCATGTCGGCAAACACCTGGGCCTGGCCGCCCAACAGCCACTGCGCGGCAGCGGCCACGGCGGCAATCACAAAAAAGCCCAGCCACAAGGCGTTGAGCATGGAAGTTCTCCCTCGAGGCAGATGTCATCGATCTTGGATGCCACCATTGTCGCGCGGCGCACAGGGATTACCGATCGTCACCAGCTTGTAACAAGAAGTTTTCACAATCGGCGCACGCGCAACGTTCCCTTTGTGATCTTGACCACTGCTTCATCTTCTTTCCCTGTCGCCGCACGTCTGTGGGCCGGGCACCGCGGGTTCTATGGCGCGGCGCTGGGCCGCGTGGGGGGCGCCATCTCCGGCTGGCCGCTGCTGCGCTGGGCCCCACCGGTGCTGGTGCTGACCGCGCTGGCGCTGTCCTGGTGGTTCACCGCCCAGCGCTTGCAGTCGCAGGAGGACCAGCTGTGGGAGGCAGCCCTCAGCCAGCAGGCGGCCGTGGCGGCCAGCCTGCAGGAAAGCCTGGTGCAGGCGGTGGACAAAGGCCATCTGATGGCCCTGGTCGCAGCGGAGGCGCTGGACGGTGCACCGCAGGAGATGGCCCAGACCCGCCGCCGCCTGCTGGCCATGCAGGCCGCCGATCCCACTTTGCTGCGCTTTGCCGTGCTGGATGCGCAGGGCGAGCGCCTGCTCAGCTCCATGCCGGTGCAGGACGGCATGGCGCAGCTGCCTTTGGTGGATCCGGCGCTGCTGCGCAGTGCCGCGCGCCAGCAGAGCCCGGTGGCGCGGCAGGTGCAGGTGCTGCCGGTGTTGCCCGGGGGCAAGGACTTCGTTCCCGACACGCCTAATGTGCGACCCGTGTCCTTGCTGCTGGGCATGCCGCCGGCCTGGGCTGCGCAGGGGGATGCGCTGAGCCAGGTGCCGTCGCAGGGCGGTTTTTTGCTGCAGGCCATCGATCTGGTGCATTTTCTGGGCCCGTACCGCGGAGCGGACATGCACACTGGCACCCACATCCAGGTGCTGGCGCCGGATGGCAGCGTGCTGGCGGCCTTGCAGGACCATGCGCTGCTGGCGTCGCCGCCCGGTCAGCGTCAGGCGCTGCTGGCCCAGCAGCCCGGTGTGCAGGGGCACGGCCGGCTGCGGCTGGATGACCAGCAACTGCATCTGGTCAGCTGGCGGCGCAGCGCCGGCACCCCGTTCACCGTGGTCGTCAGCCAGGATGTGCCCCAGTTGCTGGCCGAACACCGTGCCAACAGCCGGCGTGCATGGGGTTTGCTGGCGCTGCTGACCGCCATCACCTTGCTGGCCACCTTGGCGCTGGCCCGGGTGCTGGGGCGGCAGCACCATCTGTTCCAGGCGCTGTCCGTGGCGGATGCCAAGAACCAGTCGCTGATCGAGCAACTGGAGCAAGAGAAGATCCGTGCGCTGGAGCTGGCCGGCAGCGACCACCTGACGGGCCTGCACAACCGCCGCATGTTCAACGAGCTGGTGGCCAGCCACCTGGCGCTGGCACGGCGCAGCCCCAAGCATTACGCGCTGCTGTACCTGGATCTGGACCGCTTCAAGCAGATCAACGACAGCCTGGGCCACCATGTGGGCGATCTGCTGCTGCAGGCAGTGGCCCAGCGCCTGCGCTCCCTGGTGCGCGGCAGCGACATCATTGGCCGCATGGGGGGCGACGAGTTTGCCGTACTGGTCACCGCCATGGAGCAACTGGCCGACATGGACCAGCTGGCCGCCAAGCTGGTGGCCCAGCTCAGCCAGCCCTATGTGGGCCTGGACGGGCACAACCTGCAGCTGAGCCCCAGCATCGGCATTGCCTTCTTCCCGCGCGACGGCCATGACGTAGCCACGCTGTGCCAGCATGCGGACATGGCCATGTACGCCTCCAAGCGCGCGGGGCGTGGGCGTGCCACCTATTACGACACCCAGCTCAATCCGGCAGACGACCGCGGCTGGCAGTTGGAGCGCGAGCTGGCGCAGGCGATTGCCGGCGAACAGCTGGTGCTGCATTTCCAGCCCAAGGTGCGGCTGGAGGACTGCCGCATCGAAGGTTTTGAAGCCCTGGTGCGCTGGCAGCACCCGGCTTTCGGGTTGATCTATCCCGGAGAATTCATTGCGCTGGCCGAGAAGAACGGCCTGATCGCCGAGCTGGGGGACTGGGTGATCCGCGCATGCTGTCAGCAGGCGGCCGCCTGGCGCCAGCAGGGGCTCGACACGGTGCCGATTGCGGTCAATGTCTCGGCCCTGCAGTTGCGCGACACCGCGTTTCCCACGCGCATGGCCACCTACCTGCAGCAGTACGGCGTGCGTGCCAGCGACCTGGAGCTGGAAATCACCGAGAGCTGCCTGGTGGAGCCCGTGGACCTGGCGGTGCGCGTGCTCAACCAGCTGGAAGGCATGGGCATGCGCATCGGCCTGGACGACTTCGGCACCGGCTTTTCCAGCCTGAGCCAGATCCGCCACCTGCCCATCGACACCATCAAGCTGGATCGGTCGTTTGTGGACGACATCCGTTCCAGCCCCGAGGCCGGGGTGCTGGTGACGTCCATCATCACGCTGGCACACAACCTGAAGATGCGGGTGGTGGCCGAAGGCGTGGAGCTGCGCGACCAGCTGGTCTACCTGAAGACCGCTGGCTGCGATGCGGCCCAGGGCTACATCCTCAGCCGCCCCGTGCCGGCGCAGGAAACACAACGCCTGCTGCGCCAGGGGATTCTGGAGCCGGCGTGAACGCGGGGGGCGTCCCTGCGGCGGCTGCGGATGATGGGGGGCACCGGCGCGCCCCTTCACGCTCTTACTGTGCCGGCGTCGTCAGCCGCAGCAACTGCCCATCCGGGGCGTCGGTCAGCACATACAGCCAGCCGTCCGGGCCCTGGCGCACATCGCGCACGCGCTGGCCCAGGCCGGGGAGCAGTTTTTCGTGGGCCACCAGGCGGTCGCCATCGAACTTCAGCCGCTCCAGCATGCGCGACTTGAGCGCGCCCACCACCAGCGAGCCCTGCCAGTCCGCGCCATAGCGGTTGCTGCTGACCCAGGCCAGCCCGGACGGTGCAATCGAGGGCACCCAGTAGTGCAGCGGTTGTTCCATGCCGTTCTGGCGGGTGATGCCGGCGCCGATCTTGCCGCCGCCGTAGTTCTCGCCATAGGTGATCACCGGCCAGCCGTAGTTCTTGCCGGGCTGGATGCGGTTGACTTCGTCGCCGCCCTGGGGACCGTGCTCGTGCATCCACAGCTGGCCGTCGGGGGCCAGCACGGCACCCTGCGGGCTGCGGTGGCCCCAGCTCCAGATGGCCGGCAGGGCATCGGAGCGGCCAACGAAGGGGTTGTTGGCGGGGATGCTGCCGTCTTTGCCCACGCGCACGATCTTGCCCAGGTGGCTGCGCAGGTTCTGTGCCTCTTCCTTGTAGCTGGAGCGTTCGCCCAGTGTCAGGAACAGGCTGCCGTCCGGCCTGCCGTTCACCATGCGCTCCAGGATGCGGCAGCCAAAGTGCAGGGCGCTGTCGTACTTGGGCTGCTGCTCGAAAATCACCTGCACCTGCTGCAGGGCGGTGGCGTCGGCGTTCAGCGTGGCACGGGCCAGGGCGGTGCCGTTCTTGCCGGCATCCGCGCCGGTGCCGGGCTGGCTGTAGCAAAAATACAGCTGGCGGTTCTGGGCAAAGTCGCTGTCCAGTACCACGTCCAGCAGCCCCCCCTGGCCGCGCGCCACCACGGCGGGCAGACCGGCCAGCGGCGGGTTCAGCCGGCCATCGCTTTGCACCACCCGCATGCGGCCGGGGCGCTCGGTCACCAGGTAGCGGCCATCGGGCAGAAAGGCCAGCGCCCAGGGGTGTTCCAGCCCCTGGGCCACCGTCACCGCCTGCAGTGCCCGCGCGGCGGCAGATGTGGGCGTGGTCGCCGGCGTGGACGGCCCCGCGGGCTGGGCCAGGGCCATGTTGCCACCCAGGGCGCCAGCCAGGCCCAGCGCGGGCAGCAGAAGGCGCAGGCAGTAGCCCGGCTGGAGAACGGTGGGAGAAAAGGGCCGGGACGCGGGGCGAGAAGGGTGAGAAAGCGAGCAGGGAAAGGGGCGGGGATGGGTCATGGGCACTCCAAAAGCACAGGGTATGTCGCAGGACGCAGGTCGGCCCATTGTGGCTTCCACGCGGTGGGCGCCTTGCGGATTGCGCCTGCGGCTTGCCCGGGAATACGCCTGCCGGGTCATGGGCGGCGCTCGGTTTTACAGACGCCGCGGCAAAAAATCCGAGTCGCCGCCGGGGATCGCTGCGGCAGCACACGCCTGCACCGGGCCAGCGGGTGTATAAAGTCGGCTGCACAGAGCGCTGCGGCGCTCGATCGAAGGCGCGGCCATGGAATTCCTGGACGCGCCTTTGTTGTTCCCCTCTATACCCCTGCATACAAAGGAATCGCACCCATGGGCGCGCAATGGAAAGCCAAGGGCAAGGCCCTGGTCGCCGATGCCAAAGGCAAGCTGTTTGGCAAACTGGTCAAGGAAATCACCGTCGCGGCCCGTCTGGGCGGCGGCGACCCCGGCTCCAATTCGCGCCTGCGCATGGCTGTTGAAGCGGCCCGCAAGGCTTCCATGCCCAAGGACACGCTGGATCGTGCGATCAAGAAGGGCTCCGGCGCTGGCGCCGATGCGGTGAACTATTCCAGCGTGCTGTTCGAAGGTTACGGCCCCCAGCGCGTGCCGGTGATGGTCGAATGCCTGACCGACAACCCCAATCGCACCGCCCCCAATATGCGCGTGTGCTTCCGCAAGGGCCAGCTCACTGCCGTGGCCTGGGACTTTGACCATGTGGGCATGATCGAAGGCGAAGCCGAAGGCGGCGCTGACGTGGAAATGGCCGCCATCGAAGCCGGCGCCCAGGATTTTGAAGCCGGTGAAGAAGAGGGCGTGACCCTGTTCATCACCGACACCACCGACCTGGACACCGTGGCCAAGGCCCTGCCGGCCCAAGGTTTCAAGGTGCTGTCCGCCAAGCTGGGCTACAAGGCCAAGAACCCCGTCAGCATGGGCAGCCTGTCCGCCGAAGCGCAGGAAGAAGTGCAGGCCTTTCTGGCCGGTCTGGAGAACGACGACGACGTGCAGCACGTGTTCGTGGGTCTGGTGGACTGAGTATTTCCGCCGCTTTCGCTGCCCGGTGGGCGGCATGGTGCAAGGGAACCCTTCGGGTTCCCTTTTTCTTTGGGGCTCCGCGGAGAAGGTGGGGGCCCTTGGTCTGTGCCACCCAGCCATGCCATGCAGCGGGTGCGATGCGGTGAGGGTGGCGGTTGGGCATGCCCTGCCATCCTGCGGCTGACGCGACGCTGTTGCGTGGGGCGCGATGCATGCAGGAATGACGGCACAGCGGTGCGGTATTGCGCACTAGCGTTTTTTCGTAGTGCGGACACAAGGCGGGCCGATTAAGGTGGGTACAGCCCTGTGTGTCAGCGGCCATTCCCCGTGGACAGTGCGGGAAGGCCTGTGCCTTGAGGAGGTGTGCCATGCCCCTGTCTCCCGCTGAGGATTCCCACAATGAACGGCACGGCCAGGAACGGCACGGCCAGGAACGGCCCGGCCCGGCTGAGTCCGGCGCAGCGGCGCCCGGTGCCGCGCCACCCGTGCAACTGCAAACCCTGCACTGGGGGGACCCCTGGCGCTGGCTGGGGGCCGGCGCGCGGGATGTGCGGCGTGCCTGGGGCGTGGCGCTGTTCTATGGACTGTGCTTCTGGGGCATGGCACTGTGCCTGGCCTGGGTGTTCAGCGCCAGCCCGGAGTATGTGATGTCCATGGCCAGCGGTTGCCTGCTTTTGGGGCCGTTTCTGGCCATGGGGCTGTACGACACCAGCCGCCGGCTGGAGCGGGGTGAGGCGCCGGATCTGGGCCGTTCCATCACCGCCTGGGACCGCAATCTGGGCGGCATGGGCATGTTGGTGCTGGTGCTGATCGTGCTGGAGTTGCTGTGGGGACGGGCGTCGCTGGTGGTGTTTGCGGTGTTCTTCGACACCGGCATGCCGTCCACCACCGGGGTGCTGCAGGCCATCTTCCGGCCGGAGAACTGGGAGTTCATTGCCGTCTATGCGGCGGTGGGAGGCTCTTTTGCGCTGCTGGTGTTCGGAACCACCGCCGTGTCCATGCCCATGATGCTGGACCGGGGTACGGACGCGCTGACGGCCGGTCTGACCAGCATGCAGGTGGTGCTGGGCAATCTGGGCATGATGCTGGTCTGGGGCGCGCTGATTGCAGTTCTGGTGGGCGCGTCCTTTCTGGTGCTGTGGGGGTTGCCGCTGTTGCTGGTGGGGCCGTTGCTGGGCTGTGCCAGCTGGCATGCCTACCGCAGCGCGGTGGTCGCGTTACCGTACACACCGCCCGCAACACCAGCACCCGAGCCAGTGCCTTAAGATGGGCTACAGCCCGCTGCCGGGCAACTTGGTGCAATATCCACCCATACAACTTCCATTGATAACGAAAGAACGCATTGGCTACACCCAACTACGGATACGAGAAACGACAGCGCGAGCTGGCCAAAAAGCAGAAAAAAGAAGAAAAACTGCGCGAGAAGGCCCAGCGCAAGCATTCGGACACGGATGCCCCCCATGCGGGCGGTGCGCCTGCACCTGCGGGTGACGGGGCCGAACCGACTGCAAACTGAGCGCGCGCCGCCCCACCATACCCTGAAGCTGCCGTGGTGCGGCGTGGGGTGGGTGGTGCTGCGCAGCCAGCACGCCCGTGGTGGTGAAGGACAAAGGCCGGGTGGTGACGTGACGTCACCCCCGGCCTTTGTCATTGTGCGCGCCGATGGCGCAGGGTTCAGCCCAGCAGGCCCTGGAGGGTGGGCCAGACGTTGTCCAGCATCAGCGGCTGGGCTTCGGCACGGGGGTGGATGCGGTCGGCCTGGAACAGCGCGGCGGCGTTGGGAATGTCGGCCACACCTTTCAGAAAGAACGGCACCAGCGGTGTGCGGGTGTCCTGCGCCACCCGGGTGTAGATCTGGGCAAAGTCACGCCCATAGCTGGCGCCATAGTTGGGGGGCATCTGCATGCCTACCAGCAGGCCTTTGGCGCCACTTTCCTTGCTGACCTGCAGCATCAGGCGCAGGTTCTCTTCGGTGTTCTTGAGCGGCAGACCGCGCAGCGCATCATTGCCTCCCAGCTCGATCACCACGATCTGCGGCTGGTGCTGCTTGAGCAGTGCCGGCAGGCGCGAGCGCCCGCCGGCGGTGGTTTCGCCGCTGATGCTGGCGTTGACCACACTGGCATGTGGGTGTTGTTTCGCCAGGCGCTGCTCCAGCAGCGTGACCCAGCCGGTGCCGCGTGCCAGGCCATATTCGGCGCTGAGCGAGTCGCCCAGGATCAGGATTTTGCGGGCGGTCGTTTTGCCCTGTGCCAGCGCCGGCGATAGCCACAGCGCGGCGGCTGCGCCCGCAAGCGCGATACAGTGGCGACGGTGGCGGTGCAAAGGGTGCATGGCTTTTTCCTGAGGTTTTTTCATGACTGAGACGATTTCCCGGCAGCCCTTGATCGCGGTAGAGCATCTTTTCAAATCCGTGTCGGATTCGTCCGGCACGCTGGACATTCTGCGGGATATCGATTTCACGCTGCAGCCCGGGGAAACCGTTGCCATTGTGGGTGCATCCGGCTCGGGCAAGAGCACCTTGCTGTCCATTCTGGCGGGGCTGGACGTGCCGTCGCGCGGCACGGTGCGGCTGCAGGGCCAGGACATGTTTGCGCTGGATGAGGACGCACGTGCTGCGCTGCGGGCGCAGAAGGTCGGCTTTGTCTTTCAAAGCTTCCAGTTGATGGGCAATCTCACGGCGCTGGAGAACGTGATGCTGCCGCTGGAGCTGGCCGGCGTGCGCGGCGCACGCGTGCAGGCCAGCGAGATGCTGCAGCGCGTGGGCCTGGGTCAGCGCCTGCAGCACTACCCCAAGCTGCTGTCCGGCGGCGAACAGCAGCGCGTGGCGCTGGCCCGCGCCTTTGTGGTGCGCCCCGCCGTGCTGCTGGCCGACGAGCCCACGGGCAGCCTGGACTTTGCCACCGGCGAAGCGGTGATGGAGCTGATGTTCGCCCTCAACCGCGAGCAGGGCACGACCCTGGTGCTGGTGACCCACGACCGCGGTATCGCCGCGCGCTGCGAGCGGCGCATCACCATCGCCGCCGGCGCGGTGGCGGCGGATGAGCTGGGCGTGCTCGAGCAGCCGGGTTGAGCACGGCGGCTGGGCGCCTGGCCTGTGCCGCGCTCGGCACAGGCACGGGGTGGTTCAGGTGCGCTGACCTGCAGCCTCTGCTGCCGTGGCGGTTTCCGAGGATGCCGCGGCAGATGCTGGTGCGGATGCAGGTTCGGGTGCATGGCCGTCTTCCGACAGGCAGACCGCGGCGGTGAAGATCACGTCGGTGGAGGAGTTCAGCGCTGTTTCGGTCGAGTCCTGCAGCACGCTGATGATGTAGCCGATGCCCACCACCTGCATGGCGATGTCGTTCGAGATGCCGAACAGGCTGCATGCCAGCGGAATCAGCAGCAGCGAGCCGCCGGCCACGCCCGAAGCACCGCAGGCGCACAGGGCCGACACCACGCACAGCAGCAGGGCCGTGGGCATGTCCACCGCAATGCCCAGGGTGTGGGCGGCGGCCAGCGTCAGCACACTGATGGTGATGGCAGCGCCGGCCATGTTGATGGTGGCGCCCAGCGGAATCGCCACGCTGTAGGTGCCTTCGTCCAGGTTCAGGCGCTTGGCGATGGCCAGGTTGATGGGGATGTTGGCGGCCGAGCTGCGGGTGAAGAAGGCCGTCACGCCGCTTTCGCGCAGGCACATCAGCACCAGCGGGTAGGGGTTGCGGCGGATCTTCCACCAGACGATGGCGGGGTTGACCACCAGGGCCACGAACAGCATGGAGCCCAGCAGCACGCACAGCACCCGGACGTAGCCGGCCAGTGCCTCCAGGCCGGTGGCGGCCACGGTGGCGGCGACCAGGCCAAAAATCCCCAGCGGCGCGCAGCGGATCACGGCCTGGATGATGAAGGTCACGCCCTGGGCCAGATCCGACACCACTTTCTGCGTGGTGGAGCTGGCATGGCGCAACGCCACACCCAGGCCGATGGCCCACACCAGAATGCCGATGTAGTTGGCCTTGAGCAGCGCATTGACCGGGTTGTCCACGGCGCTCAGCAGCACGCCCATCAACACCTCGCCGATGCCGCCGGGCGCAGCCACGCCGGTGGCCGCATCCTTGAAATGCAGCACCGAGGGAAACAGCATGCTGGCGCCCACCCCCACAAAGGATGCCGCCAGCGTACCCACCACATACAGCCACAGCACGGGCTTGAGCAGGGTGACTTCTCCGGGGCGGTGGTTGCCGATGGCGGCCGTCACCAGCACCAGCACCAGCACCGGTGCCACGGCCTTGAGGGCCGAGATGAAGAGGGTGCCCAGCAGGCCGACCGACAGCGCAGCCTGCGGCCAGAGCAGGGCCAGTGCAATGCCCAGGACCAGGCCGATCACGATTTGCATGACCAGGCCGGTGCGGCGCAGCCAGTGCAGCAGGGGTTGAAACATCATGGTGGAAAGAAAACCGGGCGGCGCCTGTGCAGGCGTCCGCGTGCAAAATGAAACCGGCCTTTGAAGTTCGCCGCCATGCAGCAACATTCAAAGGCCGGTACCCAGGGTCTGCCGGAACCAGTCACCACGGAGGGTGGCCGAGCCAGGCAGAGGTGGCCGCGAATGCCCACTTCGGGGTCATCCGGCGACCCGGTGAGTGTAGGCTCCAGGGGAAAACCCGGTGTTTGCAAGGTGCTTGCGGGCATGGGGAGGGGCTGGGCATTGCTTGGTAGGGCCGGCCGACAGCGGGTGTCAGGACGCGGTCGGGGGTGGGCATTTGCGCAGGCTGCATGGCCGCAGACGGCCTGCCGCAGCGGCCTGTCTTCTCCTCGGACATTGGCTTGGCCGGATAATGCCCCTCCTATGTCGTCCCCCAAAGTGCTTTTCGGCTTCCATGCCGTCGGCGTGCGCCTGAAGACCGCGCCGCAATCCATCATTGAAATCTATTACGAGAGCGCGCGCCGCGATGCGCGCATGCGCCAGTTCCTGGAGCGTGCCAAAGAGGTTGGTGCCCGTCTGATCGAAGCCGATGCCATGCGCATCGCCAAACTGGCTGGCAGCCATGGCCACCAGGGGGTGGCGGCGCGCGTGGAAGAGGTCCGGGACACCCGCACGCTGGACGAGCTGCTGGACGATCTGGAGGAGTCCGGCGTCAAGGCCCCGCTGCTGCTGGTGCTGGATGGCGTGACCGACCCCCACAACCTGGGCGCCTGCCTGCGGGTGGCCGACGGCGCCGGTGTGCATGCCGTGATCGCCCCCAAGGACCATGCGGCCGGTATCAACGCGACCGTGGCCAAGGTGGCCAGCGGCGCAGCCGAGACGGTGCCGTACTTCATGGTGACCAACCTGGCGCGCACGCTCAACGAACTCAAGGAGCGCGGCATCTGGGTGATTGGCACCAGCGGCGATGCCGACAAGCACCTCTACCAGATGGACCTGACCGGCCCGACGGCCCTGGTGCTGGGTGCCGAAGGCGACGGCATGCGCCAGCTCACCCGCAAGACCTGCGATGCCTTGGTCAGCATTCCCATGCAGGGCGCAGTGGAAAGCCTGAATGTGTCGGTGGCCAGCGGCGTATGCCTGTACGAGGCACTGCGCCAGCGCATTCCGAAGCCGGTCTGAGCCCACCCCGTCTCTGCTCCGCCTGCGGCGGAACAGAGGGCAGGATCTCAGGATTTTTCACAGCTGCTTACGTATCCCATGCCTGCCGCCGAGCCTGACCATGCCATCGAGGCTGTACGCGACTGGATCGCACAGTCGCAGCGGCTGTGCGTGCTGACCGGCGCGGGTGTCAGTGCCGAATCGGGCGTGCCCACCTTCCGTGACGCACAGACCGGCTACTGGGCGCAGTTCCGGGCAGAAGACATGGCCTCTGAGCCCGGTTTTCGCGCCCATCCCGAGCGCGTGTGGCGCTGGTACCAGCACCGGCGGGATCTGGTGTCGGCCGTGGCGCCCAATGCCGCCCACCATGCGCTGGCGGGCTTTGTGGCGCAGCACCCGGGCAGGCTGACTCTGGTCACCCAGAACGTGGATGGCCTGCACCAGCGCGCAGGCAGCGCCGGTGTGGTGGCCCTGCACGGCGATCTGTTTGCCGACCGCTGGCTGGAGCCTGGCTGTCCGCAGTGCGCTGCCGCCTTGCAGGCTGCCGCGCTGACCGCCACCGAGCCACCCGCCTGCCCGTACTGCGGCAATCTGCGCCGTCCCGGGGTGGTGTGGTTTGGCGAATGCCTGCCCCAGGCGGCGCTGGATGCGGCCGAAGCGGCGGCCCAAAGTTGCGATGTGATGCTGGTGGTGGGCACGGCCGGTGTGGTGTACCCGGCGGCGGGTCTGGTGTTTCAGGCGCGGGATGCGGGGGCGCGCGTGGTGATCGTCAACACCGCGCCCACGGAGCTGGACCGGCTTGCCGATGCCGTGCTGCAGGGGCCGGCAGCCACGCTGCTGCCTGCGTTGCTGGGCTGAGCCTGCAGCTGGCACGCGCCATGGGCGCACGCTAGGCTCGCCCCGTGCGGTTCAATGGTCAATGTCGTGGGATGCGCCGGCCGGCACCGATGCAGCCTGTTCGGTCTTCTTGCGGCGCCCTGGCTTGGAGAACAGGATGGTGCTGCTGTCCGGCGTGAGGCGCTGTATCACGATGCTGCCATCCTGGTGCAGATACAGCCGCGTATCCGGGGATTCGCTGTTGTCCACGTAGCAGACACCGGTGCTCAGGCCTTGCCAGCCATGTTCGGCACAGAAGCGGCGGCTGCGCAGGTACTCCAGCACGCTGCTGGGGCTGGCGTGTTCCTCGTTGCTGGCGACCCACAGATCACGGAACAGCGTGAATGCCGCTTCCGCATTGTCGCAACTGGGGGCTGCTTCCAGCTTTTTCAGCAGCGTGGAAAAGCGAGTTTCAAAGGTGGACAGCATGTCGACTATGTTAGTGGCGGGGCTGATTGAAATTGTTGTGTATAGCTATGGGTTAAAAAAGTTACTCAAATGTAAATGAACATACATTTGGTGCGCTTGTCGGACATGCTAGTCCACAACCGCGTTCTGCGATGCGCTGCATCTTCAAACAGTGGCTTGGGTGCATCAGGGTTCGGCAAGAATGCTGCAGTGCAGAAGCCGGTCATGGGACGGCCGGCGGCAACCAAGATACCGCCATGAAATTGCTACGTTATGGCCCGCCTGGGCAAGAGAAACCGGGTCTGCTGGATGCCCAGGGGGTGCTGCGCGATGCGTCGGCCTGGACCGACGATTGGGCGGGGGACGCGCTGGCGCCGGCCGCGCTGGAGGCCTTGCAGCAGGCGCACTGGCAACAGTGGCCCCAGGTGCCGGGGCAACCCCGCCTGGGCTGCCCGGTGGGGCAGGTGCGCAAAATCGTCTGCGTGGGGCTGAACTATGCCGACCACGCGCGGGAAGCCGGTCTGGCGCCGCCGGAAGAGCCGGTGCTGTTCCTCAAGGCCGCCTCGGCGCTGTGCGGTCCCGAAGACGATCTGCTGCTGCCGCCCCAGGCCCACAAGGTGGACTGGGAGGTGGAGCTGGGCCTGGTGATCGGTCAGCGCATGCAGCATGTGCCCGAGTGGCGGGCCATGGAGTACCTGGCGGGCTATGTGCTGGCCAACGATATTTCCGAGCGTGCCTGGCAGATGGAGCGGGGCGGGCAATGGGACAAGGGCAAGTCCCATGACGGGTTTGCGCCGGTCGGCCCCTGGCTGGTGACGCCGGACGAGGTGGAAGACCCGCACAACCTGGCGCTGTGGCTGGAGCTCAACGGCGTGGTGATGCAGGATGGTCACACCAGCCACTTCATCTTCCAGGTGCCGCGGGTGCTGGCCTATATCTCGGAATTCATGACCCTGGAGCCGGGCGACATCGTGCTGACCGGCACGCCGGCCGGCGTGGGCCTGGGGCACAAGCCCGTGCCCCGCTTTCTGCAGGACGGCGATGTGATGCGCCTGGGCGGCCAGGGGCTGGGCGAGCAGCGCATCCACTGCCGCGCCTGGGTGCGGGAGAACACCGAAAGCCGCTGAAGCGGCGATAGGGGAAAGCGTAGGGTGACCCTGCGCGCAGACCTATGGCGCGCGGGTGCGGAATCAGGGAGGTGTGTGGCCGGCCGCTGGCGGCAGATGGCGTGCCAGCGCGGCATGCACATCGGCGTGCGCCGCCTGGGGGATGGCCAGCAGCTCATAGCCCAGTACACGGGCCATTTCATGCAGGGTGGACAGGCGTGGGTCCAGTCCATTGCTTTCCAGTCGCTGCACGGTCATGCGCGACAGGCCGGCCTGGGCTGCCAGGTCGGCCTGGGTCAGCAGCAGCCGTTTGCGTGCCTGTGCCAGGGTGGCGACCAGGGGATCGGGAGTGGCTGTGGCCGGTACCGGTGAAGAAATGCTGTCAGGCATGGTGGTGGTTCTCGCAAAAAACCAAGAGTGGGGCCGTTGCCAGTGCAGGCGGGGAAAGCCGGTCTGCGCTGGCGGGAGCGATGCAGCGGCCCCAGTGTTCAGGCGAAAAGGTTGAGGCGCGTGCCCACCTGACCATAGCGCGCCAGCTCGGGCTGGATCACTGCCATCTGTCCGGCAGTGGGGCCAGACAGCGCCTTGTTCAGCTCCTGCTGGTTGAATTGGCGCTTGGTCAGCTCGGCCATGGTGGCTGCATCGGTAACGCGGTTGTTTCCCCAGGCATTGCTGGCATTGCGAACGGCGGTGGCGAAAGACAGATCCATAACAAACTCCCAGACAATCAACGATTGGGTGTGACTGTAGGAGTTCTGTCGCAAGGCGAAAGCGCAAAAAAATGGGCTTTTGTATCCCATGAAAGCGGTTTGTAGCCAGAACTCAACAAACCACGAACATGAGCGATGCGGACTGACTGCCCTCCGAATGCACTGCAGAAAACAGAGCAGACCACCGATGTTTTTGTGCAGCTTTCTGTCAAAAAGCACGCACAATCCTGACAAAGCTGCAGTGCAGCACACAGAGCAACAACAGGAGCAGAAATGGTGGATCGGGTAGCTTGTATCGTGGTCGGCGCGGGTGTCGTGGGCCTGGCCGTGGCGCGTGCACTGGCCTTGCAGGGACGGGAGGTGATGGTGCTGGAGCAGGCCGAGGCCATTGGCACCGGCACCAGTTCGCGCAACAGCGAGGTGATCCACGCCGGTATCTACTATCCGCAAGGCTCGCTCAAGGCCCAGCTGTGCGTGCAGGGCAAGCACATGCTGTATGACTACTGCGATGCGCGCGGCGTGGCCTACCAGCGCTGCGGCAAGCTGATCGTGGCCACCTCGCCCGAGCAGGTGCCGCAGCTTGAAGCCATCCGCCAGAAGGCCGCCGCCAATGGCGTCACCGACCTGGTGCACCTGACACGCGAGCAGGCCCGGGAACTGGAGCCTGCGCTGGAATGTGTGGCCGCGCTGCATTCGCCCAGCACCGGCATTGTGGACAGCCACGGCCTGATGCTGGCGCTGCAGGGCGACCTGGAAAATGCCGGCGGCATGGTGGCCTTCCACGCCACCGTGGAGCGCGCCGTGCTGCAGGACAACGGCCACTGGCTGGTGCGCACCCAGGACGGCACCGAGCTGGAGACCCCGCTGCTGGTGAATGCCGCCGGTTACTGGGCGCCCGATCTGGCGCGCCGCTTCGAAGGCCTGGCGGCGCAGCACATTCCCACCGCCTATTACGCCAAGGGCAACTACTTTGTGCTGAGCGGCCGGGCGCCTTTCAGCCACCTGATCTACCCCGTGCCCGAGGCCGCCGGTCTGGGCGTGCACCTGACGCTGGACATGGGCGGCCAGGCGAAGTTCGGCCCCGATGTCGAGTGGGTGGACGATCCGGACCAGCTGGTGGTCAACCCCGCGCGCGGCGATGGTTTTTATGCCGAGGTGCGCCGGTATTGGCCGGCCTTGCCCGAGGGGGCCCTGGTGGCCGGCTATGCAGGCATCCGCCCCAAGATTTCCGGGCCACACGAGGCTTCGGCCGACTTCTGCATCCAGGGCCCGCAGCAGCATGCGGCGCCGGGTCTGATCAATCTGTTTGGCATCGAATCGCCGGGTCTGACCAGTTGCCTGGCTGTGGCCGAGCAGGTGGCGCAGCTGGCGCCAGCCGTCTGAAAACGGGCCGACGGCGCGGCAATGCTGGCGGGAATTGATCTCGCTGCTATGCCAAAGCTTGGTGACGGTCTTGGCATTCGTTAAGATGGTTCCACCTCCGTTTCCACCGGTGGCACGCTGCCGGTGCTTTATTTGTCGAACTAGAAAGGTGCTCGCTATGTCGTTCTCCGTCTCCGATACCGTCTCCACCGCCCAAGCCGATCTGGAAAAGCTGGTCACCGACCTGCGCGGTCTGCTGGCCAGCAAGGAACTGGATGCCGTGCCCGATATCCACGTGCTGCGCCAACGCCTGGACGACGGCATCAGCCACGCCCGCGACTCTGCCGTGCGCGCTGCCCAGGAAGCGGCCCGCCAGGCCAAGGACGCGGCCATCGCTGCCGACCGTTACGCCCACGACGAACCCTGGCGTGTGGCCGGTGCTGCGCTGGCAGTCGGCGCGCTGGTGGGCTTTCTGTTGGCCCGCCGCTGAGCGGAATCGGTGACCGGTCGTCAGTCCGGTCACCCGCATCGCCTTTTTGTCCACTCGCACCAAAGGAAACGTCCACTGTGAACTGGTTGTCTGCCCTGGGACTGGATACGCTGGTCGCCCGTTATCGGGCTGCCGTGATCGAAGCCGCCATCGCCTCCGAAGACCGTGTGGAGCTGGCCAAACTGGAGTGGAAACTGCAGCGCAACCGGCTGCAGTCCATTCTGGTGCTGGCCATTGCCCTGGGGGGGCTGACGGTGGTGGTCATGGTGCTGCTGTCGCTGGCCATCCTGATCCAGTTCTGGAACAGCCCGGACCGTGCCACCGTGGCCTGGGTGATTGCCGCCGTCTGGGTGGCTGCCTGGGGTGGGGTGCTGTGGGCGCTGCTGTCGGCGCTGCGCAAGTCGCGCTCGCCGTTCATGCAGACCCGCGCCGAACTGGCCAAAGACTGGCAGAGCATCAAGGAGAAGCTGTGAGCGAAACCAAGACCAAGCCCGTGGTCACCGGCCCGGCCCAGGCGCTGCTGGTGAAGGAATCGCGTTGGGAGCAGGCTGGCCCGGAAGAGCGGGCGGTGCTGCAGCGCATTGCCCAGCAGCGTGACCGGCTGGCCGCCCGCAAGGCGACCTACCAGCAGGTGGCGGCGCTGCGCGCCCAGGCGTCGGCCGTGTCGCCCGATGCGCCGTTGATCGACCGGGTGCTGACCTTTGTCCGCCTGCACCCGCTGGCGTCCGCCGGTCTGGTGGGGGCGGCCTTGCTGGTGGGGCCACGCAAGATCATGCGCGTGGGCGTGGCTGTGCTGCCGCTGCTGGCCAAGCTGCGGCGCTGACGTTCACGGGCTTTGCGCCCGTTGTGGTGGCCGCGCAGACTGCTGGCTGCGACCCCCATGCAAAAAGCCCATGGCACGGTGCCATGGGCTTTTTTTCTGTCTGGCCCGCGCAGGCCGGGTCGCGGGGCCGCGTGCCTGTGCGCGGTGTCAGCGGGCCTGGGTGCCCAGTGCGCGCAGCGCACGGGCCGATTGCACCACCAGCTCGGGGCCGGCATAGATCAGGCCGCTGTAGATCTGCACCACATCGGCGCCGGCCTGGATCTTGGCCACGGCGTCTTCGGCGCGCATGATGCCGCCCACGCCGATGATGGGGAATTCCTTGCCCAGGGCCGTGCGCAGCAGGCGGATCACGCGGTTGCTGGCTTCAAAGGCCGGGGCGCCGCTGAGGCCGCCGGCTTCCTCGGCATGGGGCATGCCCTTGACCGCATCGCGGCTGATGGTGGTGTTGGTGGCAATCACGCCGTCCATGCCATGACGGCGCAGCGTGGCGGCAATCACCTCGACCTGGGCATCGTCCAGGTCGGGGGCGATCTTCACGAAAATCGGCACGCGCCGGCCCTGGGCGGCGGCCAGTGCTTCGCGGCGCTCGGCAATGGCGCCCAGCAGGCTGTCCAATGCCTCGTCGCTTTGCAGCGCGCGCAGGTTCTTGGTGTTGGGCGAGCTGATGTTCACCGTCACGTAGTCGGCGTGGGGGTAGACGCCTTCCAGGCAGGTCAGGTAGTCGCTGGTGGCGTCTTCGATGGCGGTGGCGGCGTTCTTGCCGATGTTCAGGCCCAGCAGCATGGGCTTGCCCTGGCGGCGCACGGTGGATTGCCTGACGTTGGCGATGAAGGCATCCAGCCCGTCGTTGTTGAAGCCCAGGCGGTTGACCAGGGCCTTGGCCGCCGGAATGCGGAACATGCGTGGCTTGGGGTTGCCCGGCTGGCCTTTGGGGGTGACGGTGCCCACTTCGACAAAGCCGAAGCCCATGGCGGCCAGCGCGTCGATGCAGCGCGCATTCTTGTCCAGGCCCGCAGCCATGCCCACGCGGTTGGGGAAGGTCAGGCCGGCCAGGGTGACCTGGTCGCTGACCATTTCGTTGGACCACACCGCCTGCAGCGGGGTGTTCTGGCCACGGGACAGGGTGTTCATGGTGAAGTCGTGGGCGGCTTCGGGGTCCATGTTGAACAGGAAGGGGCGGACTAGGGCGTAGGGGATAAGCGACATAGGGATAATTCGAGGATTACCCGGATTTTCCCCCATGACGACCTCTACTGCACCTCTCTCCCAAGATGAACTCAAAACCCTGGTCGGCCAGGCCGCTGTGCACTATGTGACGCCCGGCGACATCGTGGGCGTGGGCACGGGCTCCACGGTCAACAAGTTCATTGACGCGCTGGCCCCCATCAAGGACCAGATCAAGGGTGCGGTGTCCAGCTCCGTGGCCAGCACCGAGCGCCTGAAGGCGCTGGGCATCACGGTGTTCGACGCGAACGAAGTCGAAGGCCTGTCGGTCTACATCGACGGCGCCGACGAGATCGACGGCAACGGCTATATGGTCAAGGGCGGCGGCGCTGCGCTGACGCGCGAAAAAATCGTGGCGGCCATGGCCGAGCGCTTTGTCTGCATTGCCGACGCTTCCAAGCTGGTGGATGCGCTGGGCGCGTTCCCGCTGCCGGTGGAAGTGATTCCCATGGCGGCGCAGCAGATTGCCCGCCGCTTTGCCGCCCTGGGCGGTACCGCCACGCTGCGCCTGAAGGACGGCCAACCGTTGGTTACCGACAACGGTCAGCACATTCTGGACGTGCGCGGTCTGCGCGTGGCCGACCCGCTGGCGTTTGAATCCGATGTGAACCAGTGGCCCGGTGTTGTCACCGTGGGCGTGTTTGCCCACCAGAAGGCCAGCATCTGCCTGCTGGGCACGGCCGAAGGCGTGAAGACCATCAGCTACTGAGTCAGCGATCCAGCCGGCAGTGGGGGCAGACAGGAGACTTCGGCCCGCTGCGATGGCTGCGACGGGTGGATGGTATCTGTCCAGCCTGCAAGACAAAACCCGGACCGCAAGGTACCGGGTTTTTTTATGGCGCTGTGGTTCCAACGCGGGACGCTGCCCGACGAGGCCGAGGTGCGAGACAGCTCGCGGGTCCAGTGGGTGCTTCACATCGAGCGGGACGACCCGGGGCGTGGAGAGCGAAGCAGGCCATGCCGATGGAGGGACGTCTGACACGCTGCCAGGCCACCAGACAGAAACCCGGCTTGGACGAACGATGCCATTTCAGCTTCATCCATTTCCGCGTCATTCATTGCGGGCAGCGCGAGGCAACAGCAATAGCAATAGCAATAGCAATAGCAATTTAATAAGCCACCCTCAGGTGGCTTTTTCACTGCAGCTGCTGGCTGCGGCAGGAGCGCTTATCTTTGCGGGAGTGCCCACGCAATGATGCTGTCTCCCAGCTTGGTGGGAATGCGTTCATGTCCACCGACCACGGCGACCACGTATTGGCGCCCGTTTGCCATGAAGGTCAGGGGCGATGCCTGGTTGCCTGCGGGCAAACGCTGTTCCCACAGCAATGCACCCGTCTCGCTGTCATAGCCGCGGATGAACTGGTCCAGTGCTGCACCGATGATGGTCACACCGCCGGCTGTGGCCACGCCAGTGCCATCACTGGGGGTGCCGATCTCCCACTTGGTTCGCGAAGGAATGCCCCAGGGGCCACTGTCGTAGCCCGTGCCGAAAGGGCGGCTCCAGACCACTTCACGCGTGCGCAGGTCGATGGCCGACAGGAAACCCCAAGGTGGGGCGATGCAGGGCTGGTTCAACGCCGACATCCACGGCCCCTTGGACGCGCCATACGCCTGACCTTGCTGTACACGGAAGCCCTTGGTCTTGCCAGGGGCCTCCTGGAAGGACTTCGCGCCCATGGCATCCAGCTTTTCGCGGGAAACCAGGCTCTGCATATAAGGCAGGCGCTGATTGTTCACAAGCAGCAGGCCGCGCTGCAGGTCCACCATGACCCCGCCCCAGTTCAGGCCACCATGGTGGCCGGGGTAGACCAGCGTCTGCTGGTCGACACGTGCGGGCGTCCATTGGCCTTCGTAGTGGGCCTGGCGGAAGTCGATGCGGCACTGGATATGGTCAAACGGCGTCAGTCCCCAGGTGCTGGCTTCGGTCAGGAGCTCATGCGCCTTGCTGGGGCGGCCCATGGTGTTGGGCATATCCAGAGACATCGGTTGGGTCGCGGCGGTGCGCTCGCCGGGTACGTCGGTTTGAGGCACGGACACTTCGGTCACGGGCACCAGAGGCTTGCCGGTGGCACGATCCAGCACAAAGATCTGTGCGGACTTGGTGGCTTGGATCACTGCCGGGCGCACGCCTTCGGGTGTCGGGAAGTCCACCAGGTTGGGCTGTGGACTGAGGTCGTAGTCCCAGATGTCGTGGTGCACCGTCTGGAAATGCCAGCGAGGCTGGCCTGTGGAGGCATCGAGCGCCACCAGGGCAGAGCTGTAGGCGCCCTCCAGCTCCGTGCGCGTGCCGCCGTAGAAGTCGCCGGCCGCATTCCCCGTGGTGACGTAGACCAGGCCCAACTCGTCATCTGCCGACAGCGGTGCCCAGGAGTTGGGGGTGCTCAGCGTGTAGGTTTCCCCGGCGGGCGCGGGCGTGTTGACGCCGGGACGGCCAAGGTCCCAGGCCCAGCGCTGCTTGCCGGTGATGGCGTCATAGCCACGCACCACACCCGATGGGGCTGGGCGCACATCGGAGTCGATGACTTGTCCTCCCGTGATGATGGTGCCGCGGATGATGGTGGGGGCAGAGGTGATGGCTGTCGAGCCGGGGCGGAATTTGCCCAGGCCTGGCTTGAGATCCACAAAGCCCCCCTGGCCGAAACCTTCACAAGGCTGGCCGGTGGCAGCGTCCACTGCACCCAGGCGCACGTCCGTGGTGCCCCAGATCACGCGGCGCGCACACGCCGCATCCGGCTGGGCGCCAGGGACCTCGAAATAGGCCACGCCACGGCAATTGGCACCGCCGCCCTTCAGGTAGACCGGATCGACCTTGGAGTCGAAACGCCAACGTTCCTTGCCCGTGGTGGCTTCCACGGCCACGATGACCTGAGTGGGGGTGCAGGTGTAGAGCAAATCGCCGATCTTGAGCGGCGTGGCCTCATTCAGGTAGGCGACCTTGCTGCCGGCGGGCTTGACGTCACCATGGTGATACTCCCAGACCTTTTCCAGTTGGCTGATGTTGGCTGGCGTGATCTGGGCCGCTGCGGAGTAGTGGTTGCCCATATTGGAGCCGGCATAGGCTGTCCAGTTGGTCTCGTCATGGCTGGCCGCCACGTTGCCGTCGGGCGAGGTCACCTGGGTGCGGCTGAAGGGCGTGGCCGGGCGCTGTGGGGCCGGGCCTGTAGCGGCCAACTGCACGTCCGAGGGAAACTGGATGGGCACCAGAATGGTCAGCAGCATGACCAGGGGCAGGGCGCCATGAACGACGGCGTATGCGCGTGGACGGATGGTGGGTAACAGATGCCGCGCGATGGGCCAGCACGCCAGCCACAGGACACTGACTGCAATCAACCACGCCAGGCGGGGGATGTAAGCCCATCCGTTGCTGCCCGATTCCCAGATTGCCCAGAGATAGGTCGCGACCGAAAGCAAGGCAAACAGCCAAAAGCCCAGTGGCTTTCGCAACAGGTGCAGGGCACCTGTTGCCACAAGCAAGGCTCCGGCCAGGGCATAGAAGGGTGAACCGCCCACCGCCAGCAGGCGTGCGCCAGCGACCAGCAGGGCCGCCCCGAGCACGATCGTCGCAGCAGCGAGAAGGGTGAATGCAAACAGGCCGCCTCGCCCTACACGGGCTGGCGGCGTCAGAGAAGCCGAAGAAGTCATAAATGGTCTGGCAAAGACAGTGGAAGGCAGGGCAGCGGCGCCCATGAGCGCAAGGGCGACTTGGAGGTGCGGGCCTCTGCAGGGAGGAAGGGGGCCGACTTTAAGTGTTCCAAATTGGAATCTGAAGCGGTAATAATTGAGTGCCTGTGATTCCATTTCGGAACTTTCAGAACTTTTCTCCCTGCCTTCCTGCCTATGCGCGACCTGGATCTCAGTAATTTGCGGCTGTTTGTGACCGTATGTGCCACCCGCAGCCTGGCGCAGGCCGGAGCGCAGCATCACGTGGTGGGATCGGCCGTGAGCAAACGTATGCAACAGCTGGAAGCTCAACTGGGTGTCGTGCTGCTGGCGCGGCACAGGCGTGGTGTGCTGCCTACCGCTGCAGGCGAGGTCCTGCTTGGCCATGCCAAGGCCATACTTGAGCGGGCTGACCACGCGGTGCAAGAGCTTTCCGGTCTGTCATCCGGCGTCAAGGGCGAGGTCCGGATCATGGCCACACTGTCGGCCATCCTGGGTCAGTTGCCAGACGACATTGCAGACTTTCTGGCGGATGCAGCACACCGGCAGATCGATGTCAGCGTGACTGAATGCAATGGCCGTGAAATCGTTCGCAGCCTGCGCAGCGGGCACACGGCCGTGGGGCTGTGCTGGGATCAGGAGGCGCTTGACGGCCTGTATGTACGCCCCTACATGCAGGATCGGCTGGTGGCAGTGATGGCTCCGCACAGCGTGCTGGCGCACCGCAGCCAATGCAGCTTTGAGGACACGCTGGAGTTCGACCACATTGGCATGCCTGCTTCCACCGCGCTGCGACAGCGCCTTGACCAGGCTGCCCTGCATGTGGGACGTGCGATCCGTTATCGCATGAACGTCACCACCATCGACAGCGTGCTGCGCGGCGTGCGTGCAGGGTTGGGCCTGGCCGTGTTACCCGACAGGCTGCTGCGTGGTGCAAGCGATGGCCTCCGCCATGTGCCATTGACCGACTCCTGGGCACTGCGCCAGCTTGTGGTGTGCTCACGGCCCATACAGGAGTTGAGTCCCGCTTCGCAGTTATTGGTGCAGCATCTTGAAGCTGCAGGCACCCGCGATCTGGCAGCAACATCGTCTTGAATCGAAGTGGGTTGCACCGGAGCGGCGTCAGTCCATTGGACGGGCTGAACGACGTTGTTGGGGCGCATCGAGATGGCCCTAGCCAGGGTGCCCATGGCAGCCGCCAACGCAAAGCCCCTGTGACCGCGAGGTCCAGGGGCTTCTTTGCGAGAGCGGTGCGCTTACTTGGCGGCCACCACCACGCCGCAGGCCAGGCGGGCGCCGGCATTGCCGGTGGGCTGGGTGGTGTAGTCGTCGGCATCCTTGTGCACGATGACGCCGCGGCCCACCACATTGGTGGGGCCCTGGCCCACGGTGATGCTGCGGCTGCTGAAGTCGAAGCTGGCGGTGCCCGTGCCGTCCGCGCGCAGGCTGGGCAGGTCGCCGGCATGGCCGCTGCCGTGGCGGGCATGGGGAACGTTGTTCGGGTTGAAGTGGCCGCCCGCGCTGGTGCCGTCGGGGGCGGAGCAATCGCCTTTTTCATGCACGTGGAAACCGTGCTCGGTGTTGGGGGCCAGGCCTTGCACCGAGCCTTGCACGCGCACGCTGCCGTCTTTTTGCGTGGTGAAGCGCACCGTGCCCTGCACGCTGCTGCCCTGTGTGGGTTGCAGTCTGGCCTGGGCCACTGCGCCGGTGGCCAGCGGATCATGGGGCGAGCTGGAGCAGGCCGCCAGCGCAGCGGTGGTGATCAGGGCCAGGGTGGTGCAAAGGCGAAGGGACATGGAACGGCTCCTTGTAGTGGGTGACGGGATCTGCAAAAACCGATGGCCTTGCGCCCATGGGCTGGCGCTGGGCGGCGGGGCGCTTGCCCCGGGCACAGCGGCTGGCAGGTGCGCTGGCGGCGATCGATGCTGGGGTGCCGCAGCGCGGCAGGCCCGTTGCACGATTGCACGGGGATTGCCGTGCAAAGTCAAGCGCATGCACCGGGCGGTGGGGCCCGGAGGTGTTACCCGGTGTGAATGGCGGGAGCGGGAGGGGCAGAGGGAGCGGGAGGAATGGACGGCGTGCAGGCGGCAAGTCCTGTCGGGCGGGGTCGGTGCAATGGCGCCCAGGGGTGTCCGCTGCGCGGCCCATGAAAAAGGGCGCGCTCCCGGGTGGAGAGCACGCCCTGGTGGCCGAATGCCGGAGTGGCCGGCGGTCAGGCTGTGGTGGCGACTTCGGCCATGCCCTGGTGGCGCAGCAGGGCGTCGAGCTGCGGTTCGCGGCCACGGAAGCCCTTGAAGTTGTCCATGGCGCTGCGGCTGCCACCCATCTCCAGGATGTTGTGCAGGTACTTCTGCGCGGTGGTCTGGCTGGCCGTGCCGTCGGCGCCCTGGGTTTCCTCGAAGGCGGCATAGGCGTCGGCGCTCAGCACCTCGGCCCATTTGTAGCTGTAGTAGCCGGCGGCGTACCCGCCGGCAAAGATGTGGCTGAAGGTGTTGGTGCCCCGGTTGTACGGCGTGGTGGGCAGCACGGCCACTTCGTCGCGCACCTGCTGGAGCAGGGCGTAGTAGTCGGCGTCGGGTGCGTGCTCGGCGTGCAGCAGCATGTCGAACAGGGAGAACTCGATCTGGCGCAGCGTGCCCATGCCGGCCTGGAAGTTCTTGGCGGCAATCATCTTGTCATACAGGGCGCGGGGCAGGGGCCCGCCGGTGTCCACATGGGCGGTCATGTGGCGCAGCACTTCCCATTCCCAGCAGAAGTTCTCCATGAACTGGCTGGGCAGTTCCACCGCGTCCCATTCCACGCCGTTGATGCCCGAGACGTCTTTCTCGTTCACCTGCGTGAGCATGTGGTGCAGCGCGTGGCCGGATTCGTGGAACAGGGTGATCACGTCATCGTGCGTCAGCAGGGCGGGCTTGCCGTCCACGCCGTCGGCGAAGTTGCAGACCATGTGGGCCACGGGCGTCTGCAGGGTGCCGGTGTCGGGGCGCAGCCAGCGGCTGCGCACATCGTCCATCCAGGCGCCACCGCGCTTGCCGGCGCGGGCCGGCTGGTCCAGGTAGAACTGGCCCACCACCTTGCCGGCGCGCTCCAGGCGGTAGAACTGCACGGCGGGGTTCCAGACGGCGGCTTCATCGCGGCGGATGGAGACGTCGAACAGCGATTCGATGATCTTGAACAGGCCGGCCAGCACCTTGGGTGCCGTGAAGTACTGTTTGACTTCCTGCTCGCTGAAGGCGTAGCGCGCTTCCTTGAGCTTTTCGGAGATGAAGGTCCAGTCCCAGGGCTGCGGGTCGGCAATGCCCAGCTCGTCCTTGGCGAAGGCACGCAGGTCGGCCACGTCCTTTTCGGCAAACGGGCGGGCACGGCGGGCCAGGTCGCGCAGGAAGGCGATCACTTGCTGGGGCGACTGGGCCATCTTGGGCACCAGCGAGACCTCGGCAAAGTTCTGGTAGCCCAGCAGCTTGGCTTCTTCCAGGCGCAGGCCCAGGATTTCCTTGATGATGGCCGTGTTGTCGAACTTCACGGCCTCGCCTTCGGCCTGCTCGGAAGCGCGGGTCACATAGGCGTGGTAGACCTTCTCGCGCAGCGCGCTGCTCTTGGCAAACTGCATCACCGGCAGGTAGCAGGGCATCTTCAGCGTGAGCTTGTAGCCTTCCTTGCCCTCGGCCTGGGCGGCGGAGCGGGCGGCCTGCACCACGTCGGCGGGCACGCCATCGAGCTCGGCTTCGGTGGCGTAGTAGGCCCAGGTGTCGGTGGCGTCAAGCGTGTTCTCGCTGAACTTCTGGCCCAGTTCGGCCGCGCGTTCCTGGATCTTGGCAAAGCGTTCGCGGGCGGCGCCCTGCAGTTCGGCACCGGACAGCATAAAGCCGCGCAGTGCGTTGGCATGGGCTTTCTTCTGTTCGGCGTTCAGCGTGGCGGTGTCGATGGCCTTGTACTTGGCGTACAGGCGTTCGTCCGCGCCCAGGCGGGTCCAGAACTCGGTGATCTTGGGCAGGGCCTCGTTGTAGGCGGCGCGCAGCTCGGGGCTGTCGGCGACGCTGGAGAGGTGGCTGACCGCCCCCCAGGACATGCCCAGCTTTTCGGTGGCCACATCCAGCACCTTGGCGATGGCGTTCCATTCGGCGGGAAAGTCCGGTGCGGTGACGGTTTCCAGCGCTGCATCGGCCTGCTGCATCAGGGTGTCGATGGCGGGGCCGACATCGGCGGGCGTGATGCGGTCGAACCGCGGCAATCCGGAAGATTCAAGCAGGGCGTTGGTCATGGCTTGCATTTTGTGCCAACTGGCAATGTTTCAAGGTGTAGGGTAGCTATCTTGCTGATAGCTGATTGTGCAGCACTGTAGCGAATTAAGAGCCCGTTTTCATACCGAAGTTCCCACCAGCAAAAAGCCCCTGCGACACAGGGTGGGCAGGGGCTTGGGCCAGGTGCATCCAGCAGCTTACTGGGCAGCGCTGCGTTCGGC
The DNA here is from genome assembly GCF_002479375.1 of Comamonas sp. UBA7528. Taxonomy (NCBI): domain Bacteria; kingdom Pseudomonadati; phylum Pseudomonadota; class Betaproteobacteria; order Burkholderiales; family Comamonadaceae; genus Comamonas; species Comamonas sp. UBA7528. The sequence goes on along the minus strand of NZ_DLMU01000009.1, from coordinate 147,242 downwards.
CGCTTCCATGGTGTTGACCAGCAACATGGTAATCGTCATCGGGCCGACACCTCCGGGGACGGGGGTAATGAAACCGGCCACTTCCTTGACGCCGTCGAAGTCCACGTCGCCGCAGAGCTTGCCTTCGTCATTGCGGTTCATGCCCACGTCGATCACCACGGCGCCGGGCTTGACCATGTCGGCCGTCAGCACGTTGCGCTTGCCCACGGCGGCCACCACCACATCGGCCTGGCGCGTCATGGCGCCCAGGTCGGCGGTGCCGCTGTGGGTGATGGTGACGGTGGCGTTGGCGGCCAGCAGCATCATGGCCATGGGCTTGCCCACGATGTTGGAGCGGCCGATCACCACGGCGTGCTTGCCGCGCAGATCCTTCATGCCGATGGATTCCAGCATCTTCATGCAGCCATAGGGGGTGCAGGCCTTGAAGCCGACTTCACCCACCATCAGCGCGCCGGCGCTGGCCACGTGGAAACCGTCCACATCCTTGGCAGGGGAGATGGTTTCGATGACCTTGTGGTCGTCGATGTGCTTGGGCAGGGGCAGCTGCACCAGGATGCCGTGGATGCTGGGGTCGTTGTTCAGCGCTTCGACGCGGGCCAGCAACTCGGCTTCGGTCATGGAGGCGTCGTACTTTTCCAGCACGGAATGAAAGCCCGCCTCTTCGCAGGCCTTGACCTTGTTGCGCACATAGACCTGGGACGCCGGGTTGTCACCCACCAGCACCACGGCCAGACCGGGCGTGGTGCCCTGGGCCTTGAGCGTGGCCGCGCGCGCTGCCACTTCGGTGCGCAGTTGGCGGGAGAGGGCGTTTCCGTCGATGAGTTGGGCTGTCATTGCTTGTCTTCAATAAAAAATGCTGCCAGGGCTTGGTGCACAAGCGCTGGCAGCTGCGGCTAAAGGAATTACTTTACGCCGAGACCTTGGGGGCTGCACTGGTAGGGCCAAGTGCAATCTTCAGCAGATCGGCCACGGTGTTGGCGTTGAGCTTTTCCATGATGTTGGCGCGGTGGGCTTCCACCGTCTTGATGCTGATGCCCAGGTCGTCGGCAATCTGCTTGTTCAGGCGGCCGGCGACGATGCGCTCGAGCACCTGGGCTTCACGGCCGGTCAGCTTGGACAGCAGTGCGTCGCGGCTGGCGGCCTGCTGGTGGTCGGCAAAGGCTTCGCGGGCGTGGTCCAGCATGCGTTCCACCGTGCCCAGCAGATCGTCTTCGTTGAAGGGCTTCTGGATGAAGTCCAGCGCACCCTTCTTCATGGTGTTCACGGCCATGGGCACATCGCCGTGGCCGGTGATGAAGACGATGGGCAGGGGCGACTTGCGCTCGAGCAGGCGGTCTTGCAGTTCCAGGCCGGTCATGCCGTTCATGCGGATGTCGACGATCAGGCAGGCGACTTCGCGCGGGTCGTAGCGGGCCAGAAAGGCTTCGGCCGATTCAAAGCAGCGCACTCTGTAGTCTTTGCCCTCGAGAAGCCATTGCAGCGAGTCGCGGACGGCCTCGTCGTCGTCGACTACATACACGGTGCCTTTTTTCGGGGTCATGTTCATACAGGTGTCCTTGGATTTGGATTGTTTGCCTGAGGGGGTGTCTCACTGTCCTTGGGGGACGCCAGCGGGAGCCAGAATGAAAACCGGCAGCCGGCGACCTCTGAACCATTGTAGAGGTTCTCCGCACGCATCCGGCCGTGATGGGACTCCACAATGCTGCGGCATAGATTCAGGCCCATGCCCATGCCTTCCTGCTTGGTGGTGAAGAAGGCTTCGAACAAGCGATCAAGCACTTCGGGTGGAAGTCCCTTGCCGCTGTCGGTCACGGAAAATTCCACGCCTTCCTTGCCGTCCTGCATGGTGGGGCGCACCTGCAATTCGACGCTGCGCTTTCCGGACGGACGGTCGGACAGGTCGATGGATTCGGCACCGTTCTTCATCAGGTTCACCAGGACCTGCTCGATCAGGATGCGGTCGGCCATCACCGCCGGCAGGCGTGCCGCCACATGGTGGTTCAGACTCACATTGCGGCGGCGCAGTTCGATGTTGGCCAGCTCCACGGCTTCTTCGACCATGTCGTTGACGTTGGCCTGGGCGCGGTTGGGCTCGCTGCGCTTCACGAAGGAGCGGATGCGCTGGATGATCTGGCCCGCACGCTGCGCCTGGTGGGCGGTTTTCTCCAGTGCGAACTTCATCTGGTCTTCGGTCAGCGAACCATTGGCCAGCCGGGTGAGCATGCCGCTGCTGTAGTTGCTGATGGCGGTCAGGGGCTGGTTCAGCTCGTGCGCCACGCTGGAGGCCATCTCGCCCATGGTGATCAGGCGGCTCACGGACTGGGCGCGCTCGGCCTGGCGGGCGTTCTGTTCCTCGGCCAGGCGGCGGGGGGTGATGTCGGTGGCAATCACCATCTGGGCCAGGCGGCCGTCCACCCAGCTCAGGTAGCGCGAGCGCACTTCCAGCCATTTGCCCAGCTCGGGCACAAAGATTTCGGCGTTGCCGGCCACCGAGCTGGTCAGCTCTTCGGTGGGCAGGCCCATCAGGCCGTCCTCGTCGTCCATATTGCTTTGCTGGTGGGCGCGGGCGCTGGGAACGCCGGCCTGTTCCACCAGCCGCAGGTGGCCTTCGGCGTCGGAGCCGAACCACTGGCGGTAGAGCTTGTTGGCAAACAGCACCTCGGTGCTGCCCAGCGGCGCCACGGAGACCGAGGCGTCCAGCGCTTCCAGCACTACGGTGAAGCGCTCGTGCGAGGCGGCCAACTGGTCACGGATGCGGTTGGGCTCGGTGATGTCGGTCATGGAGGACATCCACCCCGTGTGCTGGCCATGGGCGTCGATCAGCGGAGATACGTACAGGCGCGCATCGAACTGGCTGCCGTTCTTGCGGCGCACCCGCACCTGAAAGCCCCCGTGGATGGTCTTGCCCGCCAGCTCGTCGTGCAGCTTGGCGCGCAGCGTGTCGTAATCGGTGTCGGGCCAATAGGGGTAGGGGGGCATCTGGCCCACCAGTTCCTGCTCGCTCCAGCCGGTCATCTGGCAGAAGGCGGCATTCACATAGGTGATGCGGCCATGCAGGTCCAGCGCGCGCATGCCGGTCAGCACCGAGTTTTCCATGGCGCGGCGGAAATTGGTTTCGGCCACCAGGGCTTCCTGGGTGCGCATGCGCCGGCGCGTGTGGCGCCAGGTGGCCAGCAGCAGCCAGGCCGTCATCACGCTGAGCGTGCCCACCAGCCAGAACAGGGCACTGCCCACCATGCCCAGCGAGGCCCGGTAGGCCTGGGCATGCAGCACCAGCGACGTCCCGACCGGCCCCACGGCCACTTCATACTGGTTGGCCTGGGGGCGCATGCCCATCCGGTGCGCAGGCTGCCCCGGCGGCACCAGCGGCGTGCCGGCCAGGACCTGGCCGCGGTCATCGCGCAGGCTCAGGGCATAGCGGGCCAGCACCTCGGTGGGGATGCCGTAGCGCAGCAGGCTGTCCACCGAGTACTCGGCCAGGATCGCGCCGCCGAATTCGCCCGAGCTGTTGAGCGGCACCTGCAACTGCAGCATGGGGGCACTGACCTCGCCGGCCTCCTTGTGCGGTTGCAGATAGACCGGCTGCAGCTGCATCTTCACGGCCCGGAAGGCGTCGGCCGTCTCGCCGGTGCGCAGCACTTCGCCGACCTGGCGCAGCTGTTCGCTGGAGACGGTGGGCGCGGCATGGGTGGCCAGAATCTGTCCGTCCACGGTGGCCCAACTGATGGATTGCAGCTCGGGGTACTGGGTGATCAGCACTTCGGTGCGGTTGCCGAATTCGGCCGGGCCGATTTCGGCATTGGCCGCATCGCGCGCCAGCCGCATGATCTGCTCCTGGCGCTCCAGCAGACGCAGACGCAGGCGCTGCTGGGCGTATTCCACGTCGCGGCGCAGGGCTTCCTGCTCGCGGTCGACTTCCTCTGCGCGTAAATACCAGAAAGCCACCAGGATTGCAGCCAGGAACAGTGCCACGGCCGCCATGGGTGCCAGCGCCGCCAAACGGTCCTGGCGCGTGGGCGAAAGGCTGCGCCACCAAGTGCGCCACCATTGCACGGGTGGGGCGGATTCGTAGAAACCCGGAGAAATCGAGTCAGGGCCGGATGCGGACGGATCGGGGTGCGAATGCATGACTAAAGTGTAGGTGAATCCTGGGACTTCCCCGGTGCTCGCCGCAGGTTTCAGAGGGAAGCGTAGGGATGTGCAATTGCAGCATTTTTTCGCATTGCGAAATCAAAAAGCACCATTTGAAATATGAAAAAAATATGCGACACTCGCCCCGCTAACAAGCCGCAAAGGCCTGTGGGCGCTGTGTGCCTGGTGCGAGGATGTTGCTGTTCAGCCAACGCCTGCATCGGAAGCCCTCCAGCCCGCCACCGGACTTCTGAGGCCCCGAATGACCCTGTAGCCCATTGACCAGGAGACAACCATGACAGCTCAGACCGACCCCCAGGCCGGCGCCAACGCCCAGCCCCAAATCGACACCCAGGAATCCCGTGAGTGGATGGACGCACTCTCCGCTGTCATCGACCGCGAAGGTGCCGAATACGCCCACAAGCTGATCGAAGACCTGCTGGAACACGCCCGTGAGAACAGCGTGGACATGCCTTTCTCGGCCACCACCGGCTATGTGAACACCATCGAGACCGAGCAGGAAGCCCGCTGCCCCGGCAATCTGCACCTGGAAGGCCGTCTGCGCGCCTACATGCGCTGGAACGCCATGGCAATGGTGGTCAAGGCCAACCGCCACCACCCACCGGAAGGCGGCGATCTGGGCGGCCACATCGGCTCCTTCGCCTCGCTGGCCAATATGTTCGGTGCCGGCTTCAACCACTTCTGGCACGCCGAGAGCGAAAACCACGGTGGTGACTGCCTGTACATCCAGGGCCACGTCTCGCCCGGCATCTACGCCCGCGCCTATCTGGAAGGCCGCATCTCCGAAGACCAGCTGCTGAACTTCCGCCAGGAAGTGGACGGCAAGGGCCTGTCCAGCTACCCCCACCCCAAGCTGATGCCCGAGTTCTGGCAGTTCCCCACGGTGTCCATGGGCCTGGGCCCGCTGATGGCCATCTACCAGGCGCGCTTCCTGAAGTACCTGCACGCCCGTGGCATTGCCAACACCGAAAACCGCAAGGTCTGGGTGTTCTGCGGCGACGGCGAAATGGACGAAGTGGAATCCCTGGGCGCGATCGGCCTGGCCGCACGTGAGAACCTGGACAACCTGGTGTTCGTCATCAACTGCAATCTGCAGCGCCTGGACGGCCCGGTGCGCGGCAACGGCAAGATCATCCAGGAGCTGGAAGGCGAATTCCGCGGCTCCGGCTGGAATGTGATCAAGCTGCTGTGGGGCAAGGGCTGGGACGAGCTGCTGGCCAAGGACAAGGACGGCGTCCTCAAGAAGATCATGATGGAGTGCAACGACGGGGATTACCAGTCGTTCAAGGCCAACGACGGCGCCTTTGTGCGCAAGAACTTCTTCGGCCGCGATCCGCGCGCGCTGAAGATGGTCGAGCACATGAGCGACGACGAAATCTGGAACCTGCGCCGCGGTGGCCACGATTCGCAGAAGGTCTACGCCGCCTTTGCAGCCGCCAACTCCACCAAGGGTCAGCCCACGGTGCTGCTGGTCAAGACCGTCAAGGGCTTCGGCATGGGCAAGATCGGTGAAGGCAAGAACACCGTGCACCAGACCAAGAAGCTGTCGGACGAAGACATCAAGGCCTTCCGCGACCGTTTCAACATCCCCATTCCGGACAGCCAGATCGCCGACCTGCCGTTCTACAAGCCGGCCGACGACACCCCGGAAATGAAGTACCTGCACGAGCGCCGCAAGGCCCTGGGCGGTTACCTGCCGCACCGCCGTGTGAAGGCCGACGAACAGTTCACCGCCCCTGCGCTGGACACCTTCAAGGCCATCCTGGAACCCACGCCCGAAGGCCGTGAGATCTCCACCACGCAGGCCTATGTGCGTTTCCTGACGCAGCTGCTGCGCGACAAGGACATCGGTCCCCGCGTGGTGCCCATCCTGGTGGACGAGGCCCGTACCTTCGGTATGGAAGGCCTGTTCCGCCAGATCGGCATCTACAACCCGCACGGTCAGCAGTACACCCCGGTCGACAAGGACCAGGTCATGTACTACCGCGAAGACAAGGCCGGCCAGATCCTGCAGGAAGGCATCAACGAAGCCGGCGGCATGGCCAGCTGGATTGCTGCGGCCACCAGCTACAGCACCTCGAACCGGATCATGATCCCGTTCTATGTGTACTACTCGATGTTCGGCTTCCAGCGCATTGGCGATCTGGCCTGGGCTGCGGGCGACATGCAGGCGCGCGGTTTCCTGCTGGGCGGCACTTCGGGCCGCACCACGCTGAACGGCGAAGGCCTGCAGCACGAAGACGGTCACAGCCATATCCTGGCCAACACCATCCCCAACTGCATCAGCTACGACCCCACCTTCGCACACGAAGTGGCCGTGATCATGCAGGACGGTCTGCGCCGCATGGTGCAGAACCAGGAAAACGTCTTCTACTACCTGACGCTGCTGAACGAAAACTACGCCATGCCCGGCCTGACCGCCGGCACGGAAGCGCAGATCATCAAGGGCATGTACCTGTGCAAGCCCGGCCAGAAGGTGCCGCAATCGGGCGAGCGCGTGCAGCTGCTGGGCTCGGGCACGATCCTGCGCGAATCCTTCTTTGCGCAAGAGCTGCTGGAAAAGGACTGGGGCATTGCGGCCGACGTGTGGAGCTGCCCGTCGTTCAACGAACTGACCCGTGACGGCCAGGACGCCGAGCGCCACAACATGCTGCACCCGCTGGAAACCGCCAAGGTACCGTTTGTGACGCAGCAGCTGCAAGGCTCGCAAGGTCCGGTGATCGCGTCGACCGACTACATGAAGGCCTACGCCGAGCAGATCCGCCCCTACATGCCCAAGGGCCGCACCTTCAAGGTGCTGGGTACCGACGGTTTCGGCCGTTCGGACTTCCGCCGCAAGCTGCGCGAGCACTTCGAGATCGACCGCCACTACATCGTCGTGGCCGCGCTCAAGTCGCTGGCCGACGAAGGCAAGCTGCCCGTCACCAAGGTGGCCGAAGCCATTGCCAAGTACGGCATCAAGACCGACAAGATCAACCCGCTGTACGCCTAAAACGACCGGAGACAGACAATGGCAATGACAGAAATCAAGGTTCCGGACATCGGTGACTTCGACAGCGTGGGCGTGATCGAAGTGCTGGTCAACGTGGGCGACACCATCAAGGTGGAGCAGTCGCTGGTGACCGTGGAGAGCGACAAGGCCTCCATGGAGATCCCTTCCAGCCATGCTGGCGTGGTCAAGGAAGTCAAGGTGAAGCTGGGCGACCAGATCAGCGAAGGCTCGGTGGTGGTGGTGCTGGAGACGGCCGATGCCGCTTCCGCTCCTGCCCCCGCTGCAGCAGCGCCTGCACCGGCGGCACAGCCTGCTGCTGCCCCGGTGGCTGCTGAGGCACCGGCAGCACCCGCACAGGCAGACCCTGCTGCGGCGCCTGCGGCTGCGGCCTCCAGCACGCTGGCCATCCAGATCCCCGATATCGGCGACTTCAAGGATGTGGCCGTGATCGAGATGCTGGTCAAGGTGGGTGACACCGTGACCGCCGAGCAGTCGCTGTTCACCGTGGAGTCCGACAAGGCATCGATGGAAATCCCGTCGCCGGCCGCCGGCACCATCACCGCGCTGACGCTGAAAATTGGCGACACCGTGAATGTGGGCGACGTGGTCGGTCAGATGACGGTGCAGGGCGCTGCGGCCCCTGCGGCCTCTACAGCAGCGGCTCCGGCTGCTGCCCCCGCACCCGCTGCGGCGGCGCCTGCGGCTGCAGAACCTGCCCAGGCGGCTCCCGCCGCTGCAGCTGCCCCCGTGGCCGCTGCCGCCGTGGCAGTGCCTGCCCACAACCCCACGGTGGCGCCGACCGGCAGCCTGCCGTACGCATCGCCTTCGGTGCGCAAGTTCGCCCGCGAACTGGGCGTGCCGCTGGCCGAAGTGAAGGGTTCCGGCAACAAGGGCCGCATCACGGCCGACGACGTGCAGGCCTTCACCAAGTCGGTGATGGCAGGCGCCGTGCAAACGCTGGCGCAGCAGGCTGCTGCACCGGCCAAGTCGTCCGGCGGCAACGTGGGCGGCCTGGAAGTGCTGGCCTGGCCCAAGGTGGACTTTGCCAAGTTCGGTGCCGTGGAACGCAAGGACCTGTCGCGCATCAAGAAGATCTCGGGCGCGAACCTGCACCGCAACTGGGTGATGATTCCCCACGTCACCAACAACGACCTGGCGGACATCACCGAGCTGGAAGCCTTCCGCGTGAGCACCAACGCCGAGAGCGCCAAGGCCAAGAGCGACATCAAGGTGACCATGCTGGCCTTTGTGATCAAGGCCGTGGTTGCAGCGCTGAAGAAGTTCCCCGAGTTCAACACCTCGCTGGACGGCGACACCCTGGTCTACAAGCAGTACTACAACATCGGCTTTGCGGCAGACACGCCCAATGGCCTGGTGGTGCCGGTGCTCAAGGATGCCGACAAGAAGGGCATCATGCAGATCAGCCAGGAAATGTCGGAGCTGGCCAAGAAGGCCCGTGACGGCAAGCTGGGCGCGGCCGACATGCAAGGCGGCTGCTTCTCCATCTCGTCGCTGGGCGGCATTGGCGGCACCGACTTCACCCCCATCGTGAATGCGCCGGAAGTGGCCATCCTGGGTCTGTCCAAGGGCAGCATCCAGCCGGTGTGGGACGGCAAGGCATTCCAGCCCCGCCTGATGCTGCCGCTGAGCCTGTCGTACGACCACCGCGTGATCGACGGCGCGGCTGCTGCCCGCTTCAACGCCTACCTGGGCGCGGTGCTGGCCGACTACCGCCGCATCCTGCTGTAAAGGGAGACTGGTACATGGCAACCATTGATATCAAGGTCCCCAATATTGGCGATTTCGCCGAAGTGGGTGTGATCGAACTGCTGGTCAAGCCCGGTGACACCGTCACCGTGGACCAGTCGCTGATCACCGTGGAGTCCGACAAGGCTTCCATGGAGATTCCATCCAGCCACGCGGGCGTGGTCAAGTCGCTGCTGGTCAAGGTGGGTGACAAGGTCGCTGAAGGCTCGGTCATCGTCGCGCTGGAAGCAGCGGGCGATGGCGCTGCTGCGGCCCCGGCCCCGGCGGCTGCACCGGCACCGAGCGCGGCCCCTGTGGCTGCAGCTCCGGCTGCCCCTGCTGCTGCGGCCGCACCGGCCCCCGTGGCCGCCAACTTTGGCGGCACCGTGGACCTGGACTGCGACGTGGTCGTGCTGGGCGGTGGCCCTGGCGGCTATTCGGCAGCGTTCCGCGCGGCCGACCTGGGCCTGAAGGTGGTGCTGGTCGAGCGTTACAAGACGCTGGGCGGCGTGTGCCTGAACGTGGGCTGCATTCCTTCCAAGGCGCTGCTGCACGTGGCGGCCGTGATGGATGAGGTCAAGCACCTGGAAGTGGCGGGCGTGAAGTTTGCCGCTCCGGAAGTGAACATCGACCAGCTGCGCGGTCACAAGGAAAAAGTCATCGGCAAGCTGACCGGCGGCCTGGGCCAGATGGCCAAGATGCGCAAGGTCACCATCGTGCGCGGCTACGGCAACTTTGTGTCGGCCAACCACATCGAGGTGGAAGAAACCACGGGTGACGGCCAGGATAAGACCGGCAGCAAGAAGGTGGTTCAGTTCAAGAACGCCATCATTGCGGCAGGCTCGCAGGCCGTGCATCTGCCCTTCATGCCCAAGGACGAGCGTGTGGTGGACTCCACCGGCGCGCTGGACCTGAAGGCAGTTCCGAAGCGCATGCTGATTCTGGGTGGCGGCATCATCGGCCTGGAAATGGGCACCGTCTACAGCACGCTGGGCGCACGCCTGGACGTGGTGGAAATGATGGACGGCCTGATGCAGGGCGCGGACCGCGACCTGGTCAAGGTCTGGCAGAAGATGAACGCGCCGCGCTTCGACAACATCATGGTCAACACCAAGACCGTGGCGGCCGAAGCAACGCCCGAAGGCATCAAGGTCACGTTCGAGCCGGCCAAGGACGGCGTCACCGTGCCCGAACCCCAGACCTACGACCTGGTTCTGCAAGCCGTGGGCCGCACGCCCAATGGCAAGAAGATCAGCGCCGACAAGGCGGGTGTGGCGGTGACCGACCGTGGCTTCATCGACGTCGACATCCAGATGCGCACCAATGTGCCCAACATCTTTGCGATCGGCGACATCGTGGGCCAGCCCATGCTGGCACACAAGGCCGTGCACGAGGCGCATGTGGCGGCCGAAGTCATCGCCGGCGAACTGCAGGGCAACAAGGAGCTGGCATCTGCCGCCTTCAATGCCCGCGTGATTCCGAGCGTGGCCTATACCGACCCCGAAGTGGCATGGGTAGGTCTGACCGAAGACCAGGCCAAGGCCCAAGGCATCAAGGTCAAGAAGGGCCTGTTCCCCTGGGCTGCGTCCGGACGCGCGATTGCCAATGGCCGCGACGAAGGCTTCACCAAGCTGCTGTTTGACGATTCTCCCGAAGCCCACGGCCATGGCCGCATCCTGGGCGGCGGCATGGTCGGCACGCATGCGGGCGACATGATCGGTGAAATCGCGCTGGCCATCGAAATGGGCGCGGATACCGTGGACATTGGCAAGACCATCCACCCCCATCCGACGCTGGGCGAGTCCATCGGCATGGCTGCGGAAGTGGCGCACGGTTCGTGCACGGATGTGCCGCCGGCACGCAAGTAAGCGAAGCAATCAGGCCTTAGGGCCTGGAACAAAAAAAGGCAGCCTGCGGGCTGCCTTTTTTTATGGTCTGTGCATGGCCCCGGATCTTCCGAGGGCCAGGGAGCAAGGGCGCAAGGGCGCAAGGGCGTGGGCTACGCGTGGCATGGCGCCCGGCGTGCTGGGTCTTCGGTGCAGGTGGTGTCGGGCAGCCGGTGTGCGTGCCGGTGGGGAGGGGGATTTGAAAGCGCCAAGAAAAAAGGCCGCAGAAGGTGTTCCCTTCTGCGGCCCGATTCCCTTCATGCGTGGTCAGAAGCGCGGGGTGTATTTCAGGGTGAACATGACGTTGCGTGGATCGCCGTAGGTGGCACCGGTGTAGCCGGTGTAGCCTGGGACGATGTAGCGTTTGTCGAAGATGTTGTTCAGGTTCATCGCGATGTTGATCTCGGGCGTGGCTTGGTAGGCGAGTCGCATGTTCCAGGTGGTGAAGCCGGGAATGTCGTTCTCGCGGTCGTAGTCCAGCGTGTGGCTTTGCGTGGTGAAGCCGGCGCTGGTGGTCAGGCGGTTCCAGTCGCCGGTGTGGCGGTAGGACGCCCAGACGCGCAGCATGTGCTTGGGGGTCCAGGTGCTGAAGACCTTGCCCTGGTTGTCGGGGTCGCTCAGGAACTTGGTGGTGTTGAAGGTGTAGCCCGCCATCAATTGCAGATTGCGCAGCACCTCGCCGCTCACCTCGGCTTCAACACCCTGGCTGCGCACCTTGCCGGATGCCGTGGAGCAGTACCAGCCGTCACAGGCAAAGCCGGATGCGATGTCGTCGACGGCGCGGTTTTTGTGGTCGTAGCGGAATACCGCGAGCGAGGTGTTGACGCGCTTGTCCATCAGCTCGCCTTTGATGCCTAGCTCGTAGTTCGAACCGATGACGGGTTCCAGCACCTTGCCCGCAGCGGTGCGTGCCGACTGCGGCTCGAACACGCTGGTGTAGCTGCCGTAGGCCGACCACTGGGGGGTCAGCGCGTACACCAGGCCGAAGTAGGGGACGACCTCGCCCGAGGTGTGCATGGCTTCGCGGGTGTCGAACAACGATGCTTGGTAGAACAGGTCATACCAGGCGACGCGGGCCCCCACGATGGCTGTCAGAGGCTCGGTAAGTTGTGCGCGCCAGCTGGCGTAGATGCCTTTTTGATGCACATCGTAGGAGGAGACGGATTGCCGGCCACCGGCCGCCAGCAGGCTTTCCTCGGTGGGCTTGGGGCGGTTGTGGTCGATGTCGAAGAGGTTGCCGCCCGATGTGAAGTTGCGGGTGTACTTGTCGTTGGAGGTGTACTTGGAATAGTCCGCGCCCAGCGTCACTTCGTGGCGCAGCCCCAGGGCATCGAAGCGGCCGTTCACAAAGGCATCCAGCCCGACCTTGTCGGTGTCGAAGCGGGTGATCCAGTCCGCGTAGGTCATTCCGCTGCCGTCCGCTGCCACGGTGCCATGCATGCGCTGGTGCGTGGAGTTGCTGTTCTCGTTCATCTTCAGGGCCGAGACCTTGAGCTTCCAGTCCGCGTTGAAGCGGTGGTTCAGATCGGCATAGACCGTGGTCTGCTTGAGGTGGGAACGGTTCCACGAGGCGCCGGTGAACGTGGAGCGGGACAGACCCACATCGCGACTGTCGGCCGCCAGAGGCACGCCGTAGATGAAGGGCCGTCCCTTGCTGTCCAGCTGGCTCACGCCCAGGCCCACGGTGGTATCCGGGCTAATGTCGTAGTCCAGCGCCGCATACAGCGACCGGGAACGATCGTTCACATAGTCGACAAAGGAGTGGCTGCGGGCTTCGTCCACGACGGCGCGACCGCGCAGCGTGCCTTCGGCGTTGAGCGGGCCGCCGGCGTCCAGCTGCACGCCGTAGCGGTCCCAGGAACCAGCACGGGTGGTCAGCGTCACGGTCTTTTCGGCCTGGCCGCGCTTGCGCACCAGGTTGACGGCACCACCGGGGCTGCCGGTACCCTGCAGCAGGCCCGATGCGCCGCGCAGGACTTCCAGCCGGTCATAGAAGGCCATGCCTTCCGAAGCCCAGTTGCCGAGCGAGTACATGTTGCGGGGAATCGCAACACCGTCGTATTGCCAGTTGTCGATCTGGAAGCCGCGTGCCGCCAGCACCATACCCTGTCCGACACCGGTGACGCCCACGGTGCCGGTGGCGATGTTGGCGGCCTGCTTGAGGTCCGTGATGCCCTGTTCATCGAGCTGCTTGCGCGTGAGCACGCTGATGGATTGGGGGATGTCCTTGAGCGCCTGGTCACCCTTGTTGATGCTCACCGCACGCGCGGCGAAGGAGTCCGTGCCTTCGGTGGTGGCGCTGCGCTCTTCCTGGGCTGTGACGGTCACCTGCGGCAGGGTGGCGGCGCCCGAGCTTTGCGACAGGCGCCGCACCACGACCGAGGTTCCCTCCACTTCGGCATACAGGCCGCTGCCTGCGAGCAGGCGATTCAGGGCTTCGCGCACGGTGAAGCGACCTTGCACGGCAGGGGCGTTACGGCCTTCGACCAGGGCGGGCTGCACCATCAATTCCAGGTGTGCCTGGCGCGCGAGCACGACCAGCGCCTGCGACAGCGGTTGCGCGGTGATCTGGATGTCCACCGGCGCGGCCTGTGTGGCGGGCGTGCTGCCCGATTGCGCCTGGACGGCGGTGGTTGCCAGAAGCAGGGTGACGGCCGCTGCCAGCGGCGCAAGATGGAATCGGAAACGGGACATGCGAACTTTCTCCAAAAGACACGAAACAGGAATCGTTCTCAGGGAGACGCATGGCGCTGCAAAATCCCAACCTGTATGCCGCAATTTTTTTTAAACGTGTCGCGCGGGCCCATGTTGCAACCCGGGCCGTGGTGGTGCCCAGGGCGGGTGTCAGTGGCTTGCCACGATTTCCGTCAGGTCCCCGTTTTCCTTCAGACGCACGGGAAGCACCTTGGGCAGGGCAGAGCGGAAATGGGTCAGTCTTTGCGGGTCAAAGGTGCCGGACAGGCGCAGCGCGCCGACTGCCGGGTCGCGCACCACCATGTGCGTGGGGGCGTAGCGTTCGAATTCCGCCAAGGCTGCGGAGAGCGGCACATTCTCCAGGTTGACCCGGCCGTCGCGCCACGGGGCGATGCCGGCTGCGGCAATCGCTCCCACGGGACCCAGGTGTCCATCGGCGCTGGCAAGCTGCTGGCCGGCCGTCAGCAGCACGGCAGCCGATTCCGGCGCGTTGCCGCCAGCCGATGGCAGCGGGCTCACGCGCACCTTGCCTTCCTCTACGGCGACGCGCACCGGGCTGCCTGCGGTGTTGCGCACGGCAAAGCGCGTGCCCACCACCGTCACCTTGGTGCTGCCTGCCACCACATCGAAGGGCCGGGAGGCATCTTTGTGCACCTCGAACACTGCCTGTCCTTCCGGCAGCTTCACCTCGCGGCGCTGGCGGTACAGGCTGACTTCGACGCGTGTCGCGGTATCGAGCCTGAGCTGGCTGCCATCGGGCAGCTGCACGCTCAGCTGCTGCCCGCGCTCGGTCTGGTACATCTGCGCGAACACGGGTTGCTGCTGCCAATGGTCCCAGGCCATATAGCCACTGCCGACCACCAGCGCCATGACCACGGCGGACAGGGCCGCGTGCGGGATGGCCCGCGGGATCAGCGCGGACCACCAGGGCGATGGGCGTTCTGTGGCGTGGGCCTTTTGGGCGGACTCCGCCAGGTCTTTCTTCAGTTGCAGGCGCAGTTGTTCAACGCCCGATGGCGGCAGGGCATCGAGCTGCCGCCAATCGGCCCGCCAGCGGGTGAAAGCGGTTTCACGGTCGGGGTGCCCGGCCAGCCACTGGCGGAAATCTGCGTTGGCGTAGGCCGCATCCGGGGCATCGCTGTAGCGCGCAAACCACTCCAGGGCCTCGGCATCGAGGTCGCTGTGGGGTGATTGGGCAATGGTGCGATCAGTCATGCGGATGCAAAAAGCCAGGGGCCATAGAAAGGTAGACGCACGAGTCTGCCAAAACCCAACGCCGGAAAAGCAAAGAAGTCGCACATTCTCATGGCTTGCTCCGGGGCGCAGCCGTGGACGGGTCGGAGGGGGCACTGCCCTGCATTTGTTCCTGGCGGGCCCGGCACGCCTGCATGCCCAGTTTGATATGGCGTTCCACCATGGTCACGGAGATGCCCATCTGGCGCGCCACTTCGGCCTGGGACAGTCCGTCGAACTTGTGCAGGATGAAGGCCTCGCGGCAGCGCAAGGGCAGCTCGCCGATGGCGGCCAGCAGCGCATCGACCGTTTGGGACGACATGGCGGCCACTTCTGGTTCCAGCGCTTCGGGGCCGGCGGTCCAGTCGGCTGCGTCGGTGGCGGCATCGCCGTCTGTCGCCGCGTAGGCGCCGCGCACTTCGCTGCGGCGGTACTGGTCAATCACCAAGTTGCGCGCGGTGCGGTACAGCAGCGCGCGCGGCTCGGTGATGGTTTCGCCAGACTGCTGCACGGCCAGCACGCGGGCATAGCTTTCCTGCGCCAGGTCTGCCGCCGTATCGCGGTCTCTGACCGTCCCTTGCAGGAACCTCAGCAGCTCTCGGTAATAGTGTGCGACCACGGGGCAGATCAGGGAGGGAGGGCGGCGTCTTCGTGGCGCATGCCGGTCAGGGCGACCGGTGACCACGTGGGGGCGAGTATACGTGTAAATGATATTCAATATCATTTGATGCGCAGCAACGGCGGGGGATGGTCTGGCCAGTGGACGGCATTGATGGCAATGGACTGTGCCGCCTGCACCAGGGGGCGATCAGTCGATGGCCTGCGTTACAGCGGCTGAGGGCAGGCGGCGTTCACGCCGGCGTCACGGTCTGGTTCGGCGGGACGGCATCTGCTTTTTTCGTGTGAGCTCATGCGCAAAGCTTTGTTGGCGTTCTGCTGCCTGGCACCTAGAGTCGCGCTCCTTGACCGGGTGCACCCCCGCACACGGCAATGACAGGAGCGAGAGTGTGAGTGCGATGAACAAGCGTGAATTTTTGCTGTCCGGCCTGAAGGCCGGTGCCGTGATCAGCCTGCCCGGTGGCTTGGTGGCCTGCGCCAGCACGGCGGGCACGCAGGTGCCCGTGGTGGAGACCGCGGCTGGCAAGCTGCGCGGCCTGCGCACGGCGCAAGGCTTTGCCTTCAAGGGTGTGCCGTATGGGGAGAACACCGGTGGCGCCAACCGCTTTCGCCCCCCGGTGGCCAAGCAGGGCTGGGCGGGTGTGCGCGATGCCACCGCGCATGGTGCCAGCGCGCCGCAGCCTGCCGTGCCCCCGGTGCCGGAGTTTGCCTGGTACTGGCCTACGGCGGTCACCAGCGAAGACAGCCTGTCGCTGGCCGTGTTCACCCCGGCGCTCGATGGCAAGAAGCGCCCGGTGCTGCTGTGACTGCACGGTGGTGGCTTTGCCACCGGTGCCGGTACGGCCCCTGGCTTTGACGGCAGCCACCTGGCCCAAGCGCAGGATGTGGTGGTGGTCTCCATCAACCACCGGCTGAATGTGTTCGGTTCCCTGCTGATCGATGCACCGGGCTTTGCGCCCGAGTCGGCCAACGTGGGCGTGCTGGACCAGGTGCTGGCGCTGCGCTGGGTGCGCGAGAACATTGCGCGCTTTGGGGGCGATGCAGGCAATGTCACCATCTTTGGCCAGTCCGGCGGCGCGGCCAAGGTCACGGCGCTGCTGGGCGCGCCGGCCGCCAAGGGCCTGTTTCACAAGGCCATTGTGCAAAGCGGCTCGGGCCTGTGGCGTCTGGCCAGCCGCGAGAAGGTGGCCCAGGCCAGCCACGGCCTGTTGCAGGAACTGGGCCTGGACCGTGCCAATGCCGCACGCATCCAGCAGTTGCCGGCCGAGCAGATCGTGGCCGCCTACGGCAAGTTGCTGGCCAAGACCGGTGGCGTGAGCGAATTCCGCCCCACGCTGGATGGCGTGGTGTTTTCCCAGGAGCCCTACGATCCCGTGGGCACGCCGCTGGCGGCCCAGGTGCCGGTGCTGGTGGGCTATGCCCAGCAGGAGGCCACGTTCTTTCTGGCTGGCAATCCCGCCAACTTTGCGATCAGCGAGGCCCAGCTGCAGGCACGGGTGCAGAAGTTCCTGCGCCTGTCCGGTCAGGCCAGCAGGGAGCTGCTGCAGAGCTACGCGGCCCAGTACCCGGGCAGCACCCCGTCGCAGCGCTTGATTGCGGTGGCCAGCGACTACAACTACAAGTTGCCCACCCTGGCCTTTGCTGACCGCCAGGCCGACCTGGGCGGTGCGCCGGTGCATGCCTATGCGTTCGACTGGACATCGCCCGCACGCCAGGGCGCGCTGGGGGCGGCGCACACGTCCGAAGTGCCTTTCATCTTCGGCACGCTGGATGCGGCCCGCAACCTGGTGCAGGACAGCCCCGATCAACTGCAGGTGCGCGACCGCATCGGCGCCATCTGGGGGCAGTTTGCCCGCAGCGGCAACCCCAGTTCCGAGCGCGCCGGTGTACAGCACTGGAGCCGCTATGAGCGCGGCCAGCGCGCCACGGCCCGCATCGGCAAGAGCTGGACGATGGTGGGCAACCCCGAAGCCCATGCCCGCCAGGCCCTGGCCCAGGTGCCGCTGTATGAGTACAGCTTCCCGGTGTCGTTCGTGCGGGATTGATGGCCCCTGCAGGGGTTGTGCGGCCCTGGCCTGTGGCACAGGGCCGCGCCTTGTGCATCCCGGGACTCCGGGACGGCGCAAAAGGCGGTGGCTTTACGCCTTCTTCAGGAACTCCGACTTCAGGATGAACGGACCCTGGTCGGTCTTGCAGTCCACGTCGTGGTCGCCGTTGTCATAGACCAGACGGATGCCTTTGATCTTGGTGCCTTTCTTGATGACGGTGGAGGAGCCCTTCACCTTCAGGTCCTTGACCAGCAGCACGCTGTCGCCGTCGGCCAGCGGGGTGCCGTTGGCGTCCTTGATGACGCGCGGGCCGCTGTCTTCATCGGCCGCGGCGTCGGCCTGGGCCGGCCATTCATGGGCACAGTCGGGGCAGATCAGCAGGGCGCCGTCGGGGTAGGTGTGGTCCAGGCCGCATTGGGGGCAGGCGGGCAGGGTGGAATCGCTCATGTCACGTTCGTTGTTACAAAAGCGAGAGCGTACAGGCTAGCGCAGTAGCGGACTGCCGGAGTGCGGATTGCGCGCTGTGGCAGGCGCTGCTGGATGCTGGCGTGCACCGATGCCCTTGCGAGAGTAAGCAAGGTGCCGGGTCGGAGGACCAGAAGACAGCGGTGCTTCCGTCGCACCGGTACGCAGTGTTGTGCAGTGCAGCATGCGTCGGGCATACTGTTTCCCGTGGGGGCCGGTTCCATGCTGCTGTTGGCATGGCGGGCTTTCGCAGGACAGGAGAGGCCATGCCGTGTACCGCTGACCGCATCCCCACCGGCGCTGCTGCCGGGCTTTGGCCGAAAGGGCGCCCATGCTGAGCGTGCTGGCCGTGGCCGTTTCGCTGGCGCTGCTGATGTTCCTGGCCTACCGGGGCGTGACGGTGCTGTTGCTGGCGCCGCTGATGGCGGCGGTGGCGGTGGTGCTGTCGGGTGACGGGCGCTGGTTGCTGCCGCTGTATACCGACACCTTCATGGCCGCGCTCAGCGGCTATGCGCTGCAGTTTCTGCCCTTGTTCCTGCTGGGTGCGCTGTTCGGGCGGCTGATGGCCGATTCGGGCGCGGCCAGTACCCTGGCGCACTGGATTGTGCGCACCCTGGGTAAGCAGTACGCCATACAGACCGTGGTGCTGGCCTGCGCGCTGCTGACCTATGGCGGGGTGTCGCTGTTTGTGGTGGCTTTTGCCATCTATCCGATTGCGCGCAACCTGTTTGAGGAGGCGCAGATTCCCAAGCGCCTGATCCCGGCCACGATTGCGCTGGGTGCGTTCACCTTCACCATGACGGCCTTGCCGGGCTCGCCCGCCATCCAGAATGCCATGCCCATTCCGTACTTCGGCACCAATGTGTTTGCGGCGCCGGGCCTGGGGATTCTGGCCGCGGCCTTGATTCTGGCGGGCGGTCTGTGGTGGCTGGGCCGGCGGGCGGCCTCCGCCAAGGCCGTTGGTGAAGGCTATGGCGACCACGACGAAGGCAGTGCCGATGCGGCGCAGACGCCCGAGCAGCAGGCGGCCGATGCCGCGCGCCACGCGCAGATTCCGCTGTGGATGGCACTGCTGCCGCTGCTGCTGGTGATAGGCGTGAACGCGCTGTTCACCTATGGCGTGTTTCCGCGCGTGGACCTGGGTTTTGTGAGCGAACGCTTTCCGGCGCTGGACCCGAGCCGGCTGGTGGGCCTGTGGGCGCTGGTGATTGCGCTGATTGCGGCCTGCACGGCGCTGGTGCTGCTGCGCCTGGGACGGTGGCACAACCTGAAGGACACGGTCAACCAGGGCGTGTTCGGCTTCATGCTGCCGCTGTTCAACACCGCATCCGAAGTGGGCTATGGCGCGGTGATTGCATCGCTGGCCGGTTTTGCGCTGATCCGCGATGCGGTGCTGCAGGTGTCCAGCAATCCCCTGGTGTCCGAAGCCGTGGCCATGAATGTGCTGGCGGGGATCACCGGCTCGTCGTCCGGCGGGCTGAGCATTGCGCTGCAGACCCTGGGTGCCGACTACCTGGCCATGGCCCAGGCCGCCGGCATCAGCCCTGCGCTGCTGCACCGGGTGGCGGTGATGGCGGCTGGCGGCATGGATACCTTGCCGCACTGCGGCGCCATCATCACCCTGCTGGCGATCTGCAAGCTCAACCACCGCCAGTCCTATGGCGACATTGCGGCGGTGACCATGCTGTTCCCGCTGCCGGCGCTGGTACTGGTGATTGCCCTGGGCACCTGGGTGGGCAGTTTCTGAGCGTGAGCCACGCCAGGGTGACTGCCTGGTAGGGCGGCTGCGCTGGCTTCCGGAGTCTTCGGTGCCCAAGGGCACGAGAGGGCAACGGAGGGGAGATGGAGGTGCCTGCGGCAGGGCGTACCGAGGGGAAAGCGCAAAAGATGCAGAAAAGCCGCCTGCGCCTATTGCAATGCAGCAAACCGGCCCGCATGTCCCCCGGTCCGGCGGTGCTGAGCTGGCATGCCGGTGGCATGCATTCCCTGGCCGCTGCCGGGCGGACATTCTCTTTCGATTGGCCCTTATGACCTCACTCCAGACTCCTTTCCACATTGGCTCTGTCACCCTGTCCAACCGCGTGGTGATGGCCCCGCTGACGCGCATGCGTGCCTTCGACGGCCGTGCGCCGGGTGCACTGCAGGCGACGCACTACCGCCAGCGTGCCGGCGCGGGGCTGATCCTGACGGAAGCCACGTCCGTGACGCCGATGGGCGTGGGCTACCCCAATACGCCGGGCATCTGGTCGGACGAGCAGGTGGCGGGCTGGAAGCAGGTGACCGAGGCCGTGCACGCCGAAGGCGGCAAGATTGCGCTGCAGCTGTGGCATGTGGGCCGCATTTCGGACCCCGAGCTGCTGGATGGCCAGCAGCCCGTGGCCCCCAGTGCCATTGCCGCCGAAGGCGAAGTGAATGTGCTGCGCCCCAAGCGCCCTTATGCCGTGCCGCGCGCGCTGGAGACGGCCGAGATTGCCGGCATCGTGCAGCACTTTGTGCAGGCTGCGCGCAATGCCAAGGCGGCCGGTTTTGACTTCATCGAAGTGCATGCCGCCAACGGTTATCTGTTCGACCAGTTCCTGCACGACGGCAGCAACCAGCGCACCGACCAGTACGGCGGCAGCATTGAGAACCGCGCGCGCTTTCTGCTGGAAACGCTGGATGCGCTGGCCCAGGAATGGCCGGCCGAGCGTATCGGCGTGCACCTGAACCCCATGAGCAACACGCACAGCATGCGCGACAGCGACCCGGTGGCGTTGTTCACCTATGTGGCCGAGCAGGTTGCGGCGCGCAAGCTGGGCTTCATCTTCTCGCGCGAGGAGCTCAAGGACGGCGTGCTGCCCATCGGCCAGCACATGCGCAAGGTTTTCAAGGGCACGTTCATTGCCAATGACGGCTTCACCCAGCAGCAGGCCGAAGCCGTGGTGGCCAGCGGCGCGGCCGACGCCGTGGCCTTCGGCCGTACCTTCATTGCCAACCCCGACCTGCCGGCCCGTTTTGCCCAGGGCGCGCCGCTGAATGCACTGAACGGTGCCACCATCTACAGCCCCGATGCCACGGGCTACAACGATTACCCGGCGCTGGAAGCCTGCACCGCAGACTGAGGCGGACCGCTGCCGCCGTGCGCAGTGCGCCGCCATGCCTGGCGGCCTGCTGTGCAGCGCTGCGCTGACCATTCCGAGGCCAGGCTTGTCAGTCTGGCCTTTTTTTGTGCCCGGCAGACAGCTAGGGCTGGTGGGGCAAGGCTGCGGGTGTTGAGCCGGGCTGAGCGAAGCTAGCGGGCTGCTGTCGCGGGGCTGCGCTTATTCCCCGGTGTGAAACGCCTGCATGCCCTGCATGCAGTACTGCAGAAAGCGGTTGGCGGACGGAGACAGGTAGCGGCCGGTGCGGGTGATCAGCTGCATCTCTGCCTGCTGGAACGGCGTGCTGTTGACGGCCACGGCGCGGACCCGGCCCTGGGCCAGTTCGGTGGTGATGGCACAGGGCGGCAGCAAGGTCACGCCCTGGTTGGTGGCGACAAAGCTGATCAGTACACTGATGAGATTGCTGGTCAGGGCAGGGGAGAGGCGGATCTTGTCCGCCTGCTCGGCATATTCCACCAGCTGGCGGATGCCGTAGACCCCTTGCAGCAGGGCGATGGGCCACTGCGTGAGCGCCTGCAGCGTGGTGTGCGGCACATCGGCCAGCGGGTGCTGCGGGTGGACGATGGCGTGCATGGGTTGGCGCGCCGCGCCGCGTGCCGTGATGTGGCTGTCGGCCGGCGGGTAGTAGACCAGGCCGATCTCGGCCTCGTCCTCGCGCACGCGGCGCATGATTTCGGTGGTGCCGTAGATCTCCAGCGAGACGCTGACCCCGGGGTGCTGCTGGCGGAACTGGCGGATCGGTCCGTCGATCAGCTCCTGGGCAAAGCCTTCCCCGCTGACCACGCTCACGCTGCCGCTGTGCAGGCCGCGCAGCGCATCCACCTTGGCCAGCATGTCGTGCTGGTGGGCGGTCTGCTGGCGGTGGTAGTCCAGGATCAGCTGGCCGGCCTCGGTGGGGACGACGCCGGTGCGGTGGCGCTCCAGCAGGGCCAGGCCCAGTTCTTCTTCCAGCAGGCTGACCTGGCGGCTGACGGCGGAGGGGACGATGCCCAGTTTTTCGGCCGCAGCGCGCACGGAACCACAGGAAACCGCTTCAAAAAGATAGCGTGCACGGGAGTCTTGAAAGGCTTGCATGGAGGTCACCAGGGGCGTAGATTGATGCGTGGTAATACTAATGTTCTTTTTTTTAGAACAGAAAACAAAACCACATGCAATAAACGCATTGCTATATTCGGCGCCCGTATGGGCAGGGGCTGGGGTGCCGGCTGGGTCTGCCATTTCGAGCCATCCATTGCGCGGCACAACGTGGGCTGCAGCGCAGAGAAAGACATTGATGAGTACAGCGATGCGGCCAGCCAAGGCAGCAATGAACATGGGTAGCGTGGTGCAGATTTTTGTGCTGGCGCTGGTGATTGCGGCCTTGTCCGAATGGCTGGGCCCATTGCCCATTGCCCTGGGCGTGGGCAAGGTGGTGCTGCTGCCGATGATCTGGGCGCTGCTGATCGGCCTGGTGCTCGGTCTGCTGCGCAAGCGCATGCCGGCGCCGCTGCAGGTCAGCCTGCACAGCCAGCATCTGGCGGCGGCGATTCTGTCGTCGGCGCTGTTCCTGTTCATCGCCAAGCTGGGCCTGCTGGTGGGCGGCTCGCTGCCGCAACTGGCCCAGGTGGGCTGGGGCCTGGTGCTGCAGGAGCTGGGCAATCTGGTGGGCTGCATTGCCTTGGGCATGCCGGTGGCGCTGCTGCTGGGTATCAAGCGCGAAGCGGTGGGTGCCACGTTCTCCATCGGCCGTGAGCCGGGTCTGGCCATCATCGGTGAGCGTTTCGGCATGGATTCGCCCGAAGGCCGCGGCGTGCTGGCCGAATACATCACCGGCACGCTGATCGGCGCGATCTTCATCTCGCTGCTGGCGGGCTTTGTTTCCAGCCTGAACATCTTCCATCCGCTGGCCCTGGGCATGGGCGCGGGCGTGGGTTCGGGTTCGATGACGGCCGCCGCCGTGGGCGCCATTGCCGCGCAGCATCCCGAGATGAGCGATCAGATCGCCACCTTCGCCGCTGCCGCCAACCTGATCGCCACCACGGTGGGGACCTACCTGACGCTGTTCATCTCGCTGCCTGTGGCCGTGTACGCCTACCGTGTGCTGGAACCGCTGCTGGGCCGCAACCGCAAGGCCGTGGCCGTGGAAGAAGCCAAGGCCGCTGCGGACGATGCCGAGGAAGAAGTGGTGCACGGCCCCGTGCTGGGCCTGGGCATGCGCCTGGCTTCGTGGGTGCTGGTGGGCGCGATGGTGCTGATCGGCAACCGCATCGGCTACGGCATTCCCGTGCTGGATGCCCTGCCGGGGGTGGTCATCATCATCCTGGCGGTGCTGGTGGGCGACCTGATCTACGTGGGTACTAAGCGCAAGCTGCCTGCCGTGTGCTGGATCTCGTTCATCGCCATGGCGCTGACCTTCCCCCACACGCCCTATGCAGCCGAAGTGGCCGCACTGACCGGCAAGATCAACTTCCTGGCCATGATCACCCCCATGCTGACCTTTGCCGGCCTGTCGCTGGCCAAGGACATCCCGGCCTTCCGCCGCCTGGGCTGGCGCATTGTGGTGGTGTCGCTGCTGGCCAATGCCGGCGTGTTCCTGGCCGCGACGATGATCGCCCAGACCTTTGTGCATACGCTGTAAGCACCGCAGGAGCAGAGCATGCAAACCATTCAATGGCCGGGTCAGCAAGAGCTGCAAGCCTGGCGCCATGACTTTCACCGCCATCCGGAAACCGCTTTCCAGGAGCACCGTACCAGTGCCCGCGTGGCCGAGCTGCTGACGAGCTTCGGCCTGGAAGTGCACACCGGGCTGGCCGGCACCGGGGTGGTGGCCGTGCTGAAGGGGGCGCTTGGCGCTGGCCCGTCCATCGGCCTGCGCGCCGACATGGACGCGCTGCACGTGACCGAGCTGAACACCTGCGAGCATGCCTCGCAGCACGCGGGCCGCATGCACGCCTGCGGGCACGACGGCCACACCAGCATGTTGCTGGGCGCGGCCAAGACGCTGGCGGCCCACCCGGACTTTGCCGGCACCGTGCACTTCATCTTCCAGCCTGCGGAAGAGAACGAAGGCGGTGCCCGCGCCATGATTGCGGACGGGCTGTTCCAGCGCTTTCCCATGGAGGCCGTCTACAGCATGCACAACTGGCCCGGTCTGCCGGTGGGTACGGCGGCGGTCCACAGCACGGCCGTGATGGCGGCATTCGACATTTTTGACCTCACGCTGATCGGCAAAGGCTGCCACGCCGCCATGCCCCACCTGGGCAAGGACGCGCTGCTGGCCGCCTGCCAGTTGGTGACCCAGTTGCCGGCGCTGATTGCCCGCGAGCAGGAGGTGCACAAGCCCGCCGTGCTGAGCGTGACCAGCTTCAACGCAGGTGACACCTACAACGTGATGCCCGAAGCCATCAAGCTGCGCGGCACCGTGCGCTGCTTTGACATGGCCCAGCGCGCGCGCATCGAGCAGCGTTTTCGCGATGCCATCAATGCGACCTGCGCGCTGCACGGTCTGGAAGCGAAGCTGGATTACCGCGTGAGCTACCCGGCCACCATCAACAACCCGCAGCACGCCGAAGTCTGTGCCGAGGTGTTGAACGGCGTGCTGGGCGATGGCAAGGTGCGCCGCGACATGGTGCCGAGCATGGCTTCGGAGGATTTCTCCTTCATGGCCCAGGAATGCCCCGGTGTCTACATCTGGCTGGGCAATGGGGAAGACAGTGCCTCGCTGCACAACCCCAAGTACGACTTCAACGACGCCAATCTGCCGCTAGGCGTGCGCTACTGGGTGGAACTGGTGGGCGCGCTGCTGCGCGAGGGCAAGCTGCCCAAGGCAGCCTCCGCAGTCTGAGGGCAGGGGCAGGGACCGCCGTCTGCCGGAACCCCCCATCCCAACCAAAAAGCCAGCGCACTGCCGCTGGCTTTTTTCATGGCCGGGGCCATGGGGGGCTGAGGGTCTGCACGCGCAGGCGCTACCGGCATGGCCGCAATCGCTGCCATCGCTGCCATCGCTGCCATCGCGGCCTTGGCGCAGTGGACCGCGATGGGATAGCCGTGCGCGTGGGGCTTACTGGTCGAACAGCGCCTGCAGCTGTTCGCGCTGCGCCTGGCCGGATTGCAGGGCCAGCATCAGCAGAATGCGTGCCTTGGGTGCTTTCAGGTCGCCGGCCATGACGGCGCCGGCGTCAAAGGAGGTCTTGCCGCCGCCTTCAAAGCCGTAGCTGGGCATGACGCGGCCGTTGTGCACGCGGGTGGTGACCACCACGGGCACGCCCTTGCCGATGGCGTATTTGGCGGCGTTCAGCATGGGGACATTCATATTGCCCATGCCCAGCGCGTCGATGACGATGCCCTTGACCCCCCGGTCCACGGCCTGGCGCAGTGCCTGGCCGTTGGCGCCGCCGTACATGGGGAAGATTTCCACTTCGGGCATGGTCTGGGCCTGGATGGCGATGTGCTGGCGGCGCACGGGCGCGCTGCCGTAGATCACGCGGTCGGGGTAGACCTCGCCCAGGAAACCGTATTCGCCGGAGCGGAAGGTTTCGACATTGGCGGTGTGCGTCTTGGTCACATAGCGTGCGGCGTTGATCTGGTTGTTCATCGCCAGCATGGCGCCCTTGTTCTGCGACTGCGGATCGACGGCAATGCGCACGGCGTTGAGCAGGTTGCGCGGGCCATCAAAGTCCGACACCGAGGCATTGCGCTGTGCGCCGATCAGCACGATGGGCTTGGGCGACTGCACGGTCAGGTCCAGCCAGAACGCGGTTTCCTCCAGCGTGTCGGTGCCGTGGGAGACGATCACGCCCGCCACTTCGGGCCGGGCCAGTGCGGCCTGCACGGCGGCGCTGAGCTGGACCCAGCGCGCTGGGTCCATATAGTCCGACGGCACATTGGACAGGTTGTTCACCTGGATCTGGGCGTACTTGCCCACATCGGGCACGGTGGCCAGCAGGTCGTCGCCGGAAATGGCCGGCACCGGCGCGTTCTTGACCGGGTCGATCTTCATGGCGATGGTGCCGCCGGTGGCGATGAACTGCACCGTGGGTTTGGCCTGGGCCAGGACGTTGCCCGCCAGCAAGGTGGTGGACAGCGCCACGGCGAGGGCCATGGCAGTGGGGCGCAAGCGTTGCATAGGGGTGTGTCTCCGAGAGAGGGATGTTTTGTCATGCGCCTGCCTTGCAGCAGGCCCAGCCATT
Source organism: Comamonas sp. UBA7528 (assembly GCF_002479375.1). Lineage (NCBI taxonomy): Bacteria > Pseudomonadati > Pseudomonadota > Betaproteobacteria > Burkholderiales > Comamonadaceae > Comamonas > Comamonas sp. UBA7528. The sequence continues at coordinate 121,100 of NZ_DLMU01000009.1, read as the reverse complement.
GTTGGCGTGCTGGCGCACCGTTTTGGGGAGTTGGGCCTCGTGGAAATCCCGCAGCCGCCAGTGCGCGGCATGCGGCACGCTGGACGGGCCTTGTGCGGTGGCGGTCTGGCGCCTGGTGACGGTTTCCCTGGTGTCCCTCCGGATGCTCCTGTTTAAATAGCGGTATGTGTGCGCCATTGGTGGATGCGAGGCAGGTTGGATGGATAAGCCGGCGCTGTCCTGCAGGTGACGCGGGCGGCTGCAGGGCGCAGCGGGCGCGTAGTCCGCAGGTATGTTTTGTGCAATGCACAGGGCAGGGCCTGGGCCGCAGCGGCGCAGGCTGATCTCTCCCTCCACTTTGCGAATGCCTGCCATGACCCTCCAGCATGTGACTTTGACTTCCACCACCCCGGTGGGCGCCCCGCGCGCCGCTGGCAGCCCGGCGCCGTGCGTGCTGCCAGCGCGGCCGGAGCCGGTGGCGTTTGCTGCGGCGCAGTCCGCGCTGATCGTGGTGGACATGCAGAACGCCTATGCCTCGGCGGGCGGCTATGTCGACCAGGCGGGGTTCAGCGTGGCCGGCGCGCAGGCGGCGGCTGACAAGATCCTGCAGGCCATCAGCGCCGCACGCGCGGCGGGCATGCTGGTGGTGTTTCTGCAAAACGGCTGGGACGCCGACTATGTGGAGGCGGGCGGCCCCGGATCGCCCAACTGGTACAAGAGCAATGCGCTCAAGACCATGCGCAGAAAGCCCGAACTGGCGGGCCGGTTCCTGGCCAAGGGCGGCTGGGACTATGCGCTGATGGACTGCATGCAGCCCCAGCCCGGAGACATTGTGGTGCCCAAGGTGCGCTACAGCGGCTTCTTTCACAGCCAGCTGGACAGCGTGCTGCGTGCACGGGGCATCAACACCCTGTTCATGACCGGCATTGCCACCAATGTGTGCGTGGAGTGCACCTTGCGTGACGCCTTCCACCTGGAGTATTTCAGCGTGCTGCTGGAGGATGCCACCCATGCGCTGGGGGGCGACAGCATGCAGCAGGCCACGGCGTACAACGTGGAGACCTTCTTTGGCTGGGTCAGCCAGGTGCCAGCGTTTTGCAGCGCCCTGCAGGCCGAGCCGGCGATGGCCTGAGAGAGGCAGAGCGCGACCGCTGTGCCAGTGCAGCGGCAGGTGTCTGCCGGGCAGCATGGAAGCCTGGTTGCCAGTTGGGGTGTAAAAACAGGATAAATGTTGATTTAGTCAACATTTCAATGCGATAATTTGTTGATTAAATCAATCAATATGCGCATGACCACTCCTTCGTCTTCCACCCCGTCCCGCTGGAAACTGCACCGCCGTTTTGTGCCGGTGGTGTTTGCCTTCTACATGTCGCTGATCATGGCGCTCCTGATGTGCGCCACCATCGTCGGGGTGCAAAGTGGTTTCGATGCCGGTTACTGGTCGCGCGTGCTGCAGGCCTACATGCTGGCCATGCCGGTGGCTTTCTGCTGTGTGATGGTGGTGCGGCCCTTTGTGATGCGCCTGGTGGCGCTGACCGTGCATATCGGCAACTGAGATTCGCCAGGGCGCCATGGCGTCCTGGCGTCTTTATGCCTGCTGCGGAACTGCGAAAACCGCCGCCTTCCGTGCTGACCCTCTGGTGTGGGAGGCCTGCATGTGGAAGCCTCGCGCACTGTCGGGGTGCTGATAGCCGGTGCTCACGCAGGTCTTGTCGCCTAGGCGTCACTGCGTAATCGGTATCGATTTCTACACTCTTTGTCACCAAATAACTATTAGGAAGACAAAGAAAATGAGTATCTCGCGCAGAACCGCTCTGCAGGCGGGCGTGTCGGCCGTGGCCGGCACCTGGCTGGGCACCGCTCCATCGCTGGCGCAGGCCAGCAAGCCCTTTCCCACCCGTGCCATCAAGCTGGTGGTGGCGTTCCCGGCCGGGGGGCCGACCGATCTGACCATGCGGCAGCTGGCAGAGAACGCGAGCAAGGTGCTGGGCCAGCCCGTCATTGTGGAAAACCGCCCGGGCGCCTCCGGCTCGTTGCCTGCGGCCCAGCTGCAGTCCACCCAGGCCGACGGCTACACCCTGGCCCAGTTGCCGATGAGTGTGATGCGCCTGCCTTTCACCACCGGCCTGAAGTGGAACCCGGTGGAAGACCTGAGCTACATCCTGAATGTGACCGGCTATGCGTTCTGCATGGTGGCCAGCACCCAGTCGGGCCTGAAGAGCTGGCAGGACGTGGTGGCCTGGGCCAAGGCCCATCCCGGCAAGCTGACCATTGGCAACACCGGCACCTACACCTCGCCGCATGTCACGTCGGCCATCATCGCCCAGCAACTGGGCCTGGAAGTGGTGCATGTGCCCTACAAGGGCTCGGCCGAGCTGATGCGCGCCACCATGTCCGGCGAGGTGATGGTGGCGGCCGATACCAGCGCCGTGATTCCCTATGTGGACCAGGGCCGCATGGTGGCGCTGAACGTGTGGACCGAAAAGCGCCTGCCCACGCTGCCCAAGACGCCCACGCTGATCGAGCTGGGCCTGCCCACCACCCAGTATTCGCCTTTTGGCCTGGTGGCGCCCAAGGGCCTGCCCAAGGATGTGCAGGCCCGGTTGCACGACGCGTTCAAGCAGGCCATGGAGATGGAGAGCTACCAGGCCATGCTGCAGCGCTTCGAGATGCTGCCCATCTACATGGACAGCGCGCGCTACAAGCAGTTTGCCCAGGAATCCACCGTCAAGGAAAAGGCCGCGCTGGCCAAGCTGGGCCCGCAGGCCTGAGCCAGGTTGGCTGGATCGCCATGTGCTGCGTCAGCGCTGCCAGAGCGCTGACGCGCACTGGCCGGCGAGTGGACAGGTTCTGGCGGGGCCGACCGGTGCCAGAAGGCGTGTGTCGGCACTGCTGCTAATGGACCTGACCGCATTGCAGCTCGGTTGGCAGGTGCGGGTCGATCCGCTCTTTGCACAGGGCGGCGTATTTCTGCTTCCATTCGGCCCAGGTGTGGCGGGCGGCCTGCGGGTCGGCACGCAGGCTGTCCACGAGTTCATGGATGCGCAGCAGGTCCTCGGGCGGTGGGCCGGGCACGTGCCGGGCCCATGCGGCCATGTCCCTGGAGAGGGGAGATTCTTCCAAGGCTTTCACTTGCGCGAGCAGCTGGTTCGGGGCTTGCTGCGCATCGTTTGTGGCGTGGGACGGGTCTTGCCGGACGGCTTCGTGGAAAAAGCCGTAGACGGTGCTCAGGCACAGGGAGACGAGGCAGGCGGTGAGCAAGCGCAGCACAGGGTGGTTCCTTCCTGCAGATGGGGCGGGGACTGTCCTGGCGGAGTGCGCACCGGCGCAGCCCGGCATGCTCAAGGACAGGGCGCCCACCTGGGAATCTAGCGGTATTGCGGGGGCGGGCCATGCGCTGCATATGCAAAAGGCGCAAGCAAGTGTTGTGAAGCGCCGCAGTCGCAGCGATCCGGGCATGAACGGGCGACCGTGGGCGGAAGGCGGAGACGGACTGTGGCTAGCGGCCCAGCAGCCGCCCGTCGTAGACAAAACGCCCGTGGTCCACGGCGGTGATCCGGACCGCATCCGGGTGGGCAGGGTTGAGCAGGTAGTTGAATTCCTGCGGAATGATGACCGAGGGCACGCGCAGCACGGCGCTGCGCAGGCTGCGCGCCCAGCGGGAGCCGTAGTCGGCCGCACTGGGGCTGTCCGGGCGTGCGTTCCAGCGGGCCGGGGGCGTGGCGGTTTCGGCGGTGGCCCACACGGCGGCGGGAATCTGCACCTCGATCAGGTAGCGGCGCAGGGGCAGGCCGCTGGCGTTGAGGTGCACCACGGTTTCCAGGCAGGCCAGCGCGATGGAGCTGGCGCAGTACACCATGGGCACGGAGGGCCGGTTCCAGCGCCCGCCATGGATGGCCATGCCTTTGCCATCCAGGTCGGTGGCTTTCCAGGCCGGGCCCTGGGTGGCAATGCGCCAGACCGACACCGGCGGGGTGGCGGCCTCAGGCATAGGCGCCGGAGATCATGCGGTGCAGCAGCGATTCCACCAGCGCCACGCCCGATGCGGTGTCCAGGTAGTTGGCGGGCTTGTCCCCGCCCAGTGCCGGGTTGGCCTGTTCCAGCCATTGGCCCAGCCATTGGCCGGCGTCGAAGCCCTGGGGGTCGCCATAGTCCTGCACCATCTGCTGCACCATGCCGATGAGGCGCTGCATCTGGAACAGGCGTTCGCTCTGGTCGCTGTCCAGCACCTCGGCGCCCTTGATCTTGCGCAGCACCGTGGACTTGGGGAAGCCCAGGATGTGGATGGTGCGGTCCACGCTGAGCTGCAGGGCGGACGCCATGTCCGACACGTCCTGGGCGCGCAGGCCCTGGCGGATGACGGCAATGCGGTCCTGCACCGGCATGGCCAGCGCGTCGGCATACGGGCCCGTGGCGGCGCCTGCCCGAGGGCCTGTGCGGCGGGTGGCCGCACGCACCGGGACGCGGGCCGGTGCGCCGGTCCGGGGCGACCTGGGGGAGGCAGGGCTGGCAGACTGGGTGGCACGGGTCATGGCGGGGTTTTGCTCATTTGGATGGTTTGATTATCTCAAATGAACAGAAAAGGGCAAGCCGTGCGGGGAGCGCTGGCCGCCAGCCCGGGCCAGCGTACGGCCTTACTTGAAGATGGTCACCGGCATCTCCGCCTGCAGCCGGATCTGGTCGATGTTGGCTTCACCCTGGGCCTTGTTCGTGCGGTGCACGCCATAACGCAGCTGCAGCGACAGGCCCTTGGCGCTGCCTTGCTGCACGGTGTAGCGCAGCACCAGATCGCGCTCCCAGTGTTTGCCGCCGGTGCCGGTATAGCCCAGGTAGTTGGCGTAGACGCTGTTGAGGCGGCGGTTGTCGACGCCGGAGCCCCGGGTATAGGCCACGCCGGCGCTCAGGCCAGGGGTGAGGAGGCTGCCCAGGTCCACGTGGTACTGGAGCTGCCACGAGGCTTCCTGCGCGCCGTTGAAGTCGGACAGCTGCATGGCGTTGTCCAGCCAGATGGAGCCCCGGTTCACATAGTCGAAGGGGTTGTCGCCGTTGACCTTCTGGTAGCCCAGGCCCAGCTTGTGGGGGCCGAAGGCGTAGCTGCCCAGCAGGCTCCAGGTGGTGGTGGCGATGTCGCCCGCCCGCGCCTTGCCGGTGTCGGTGCTGCGGTAGACATTCAGGTTGAAGGAGAGGCTGCGCTGGTCTGCCAGCGGCAGCTTGTAGAAGCTGCCCAGGTACCAGGTGTTCCAGTGGTCCTCATAGCGGCCGTAGTAGCTGCTGAGCGATAGATTGGGAACCGGGGTGTTCCAGGCGCCGCCGAGAAAGCTGAAGGCGTCGCCGTTCACGCCGGAATAGTTGGCCAGCAGCTTGCCACCATTGCTGCGGGCATTGCGGTCCGCCCAGCGGGTAAAGCGGCCGGCTTGCAAGGTGACATTGGCAATGTCGCTGCTGGTGATTTGCCAGCCCCGGTTGCTTTCGGGCAGCAGGCGGGTGTCGGAGGAGCTGAAGATGGGGTTCTTGGTGCGCATCTCCCCCAGCTTCAGTTCCGTGGAAGACACCCGCAGCTTCAGGGCGGCACCGGCGCGGCCAAAGCGGTCGGCGATGTCCTGGCCGTCCTTGGCGACGTAGCGCGGCGTGGCGCGCGCGCTGTCTGCCTCGGTGCCCAGGTTGAGGGCTCCGTAGGCGTGGGCGTCCAGCCCCACGCCGACCAGGCCGCGTGTGTAGCCGGACTGGTAGTTCAGCATCAGTCCATAGCCCGATTCCCGGGCCTGGGTCTGGCCGCGCACCCCGTTGGCTGCACGGAAAGTGCTTCCTTTTTGGTAGTCCAGTTGTTCGCTCAGCACGCGGTTGAGCATGGTCAGGCTGCTGCCCTCGGTGAAACCGGTGGCGTCATCCTGGGCGCCGGCACAGGCGGCGCCGGTGGTGCAGAGCAGGGCCAGGCTGAAAAGGTGGGGAGCGGTAGGTCGGCGCATGGAGGGGCTGGATGGATGGGAATGGTGGCCGGCGCAGCGTGCGCAGGAGGATGGACTGGGTTGTGAACGATGGGTGCGCCGTGCGGATGCCTGCGGCGTTTATCTGGCAGCGGCCGTGGCGCGGGAGACAATGCCTTCAAAGCGCTGGCGGGCTTGCTCCGGCACGTCCTGCGGCACCACCAATTGGGAGAGCGGAGCGTCGCCCACCCGCACCAGCATGACCATGCCCATGGCGTAGTGGGGCTGGCACTTGATGCCATACAGACCGGGCTGGGTCAGGGTGACGGCAATCTCTTCGTTGACCTTGCCCCGAAACGCGGTGGCGCCGGCCGGTGCCATGCCGGCAATCGAGACGGCGTCGTGGCCGTTGCTGGTTGCCAGGAACTTGATGGTGTCGCCGGGAGCAGCCTGGATGAATTCGGGCTCGTAGACCATGGCGCCGTGGGGCCCCCGGTTGAGCATCTTGACTTCGAAGGTTTCGGCACTGGCCCCGCTGGCGGCGCAGCAGCACAGCGACAGGGCGGCCAGACGGGAGGCAAGGGAAGCGGTCATGGGCAAGGCTTTCAGGGCAAGGGGGTGGTCAACGGCCGCAGGCGCAGCACGCGGCTGCCGTCAAGGGGGTCGGTCAGGCTGTGGGCCTGTACCTGGAAGACGGTCTGCAGCAGTTCCGGCGTGAGCACTTCGTCGGGATGGCCCAGGTGCACGAGCCGGCCCTGGTGCATCACTGCCAGCCGGTCGCATGCCAGGGCCTGGTTCAGGTCATGCAGCGCAATCACCTTGGTGGTGGGCAGGTGCTGCACCAGCTGCATCAGCGACAGTTGCTGGTGGACGTCGAGGTGGTTGGTGGGTTCGTCCAGCAGCAGCACTTCGGGTTGCTGCGCGAGGGCGCGGGCAATGTGCGCGCGTTGGCGCTCGCCGCCCGAGAGGGTGTGCCAGGTGCGGTGCGCCTTGTCCTGCAGGCCCACGGCTTCCAGTGCGTGGTGCACGATGTCCCGGTCCCGCGCAGAGAGCGGCTGCAGTGCCGACAGCCAGGGGGTGCGCCCCAGCTCCACCGCATCCCAGACGGTGATGGCATCCTGGGTGTGCGCGCTTTGCGCCACCAGCGCCAGTTGGCGGGCAACGCTGCGGCGCGGCATCCGGTGCAGGGCCTGCTCCCCGAGCCGCACTTCACCGGTCTGCGGGCGCAGCAGGCCGGACAGCAGGCGCAGCAGGCTGGATTTGCCCGAGCCGTTGGGGCCGATCAGGCCCAGCATTTCCCCGCAGTGCACCTGCAGCGAGACGTTCTGCACGATGGGTGTGCCCTGGGCATGCCAGCTAAGCTGGTGCGCCTGGAGGGCAATGGCGGGCGGCGTGGATGCCATGGGTACAGGGGGCGTCTTCATGTCCGGCGCCCCTGTGACTTGAGCAGGATGACCGCAAACACGGGGGCGCCCACCAGGGCCGTGATGACGCCGATGGGCAGGACCTGGCCGGCGATCAGCGTGCGCGAGACGACATCGGCGGCGATCAGAAAGACTGCGCCAATCAGTGCGCTGGCGGGAATCAGGCGGCGGTGCCGGACGCCGACCAGCAGCCGCGCGGCATGGGGTATCACCAGCCCTACAAAGCCGATGGCTCCCACGATGGAGACCATCACGGCCGTCATCAGTGCGGCCGCCAGCAGCAGTGTCAGCTGCACCCGGCGCACCGGAATGCCCAGTGCGGCAGCGGATTCGCTGCCGAAGGTGAAGGCATCCAGCGCACGGGCATGCAGCAGGCACAGTAAGGTGCCGGTGCCGGCGACCGTGGCGGTCAGCAGCGTATCCGGCCAGCGCACGCCGCTGAGGCTGCCCAGCAACCAGAACATGATGCCGCGCGCCTGTTCGGCGCTGCCGGACTTGGTGATGATCAGCGAGGTCAGGGCGTTGAAAAGCTGTGATCCGGCAATGCCTGCCAGCACGATCTGCCCGCTGTTGCGCAATCCGCCGTTGCCGGCGGCATGGGCCAGCAGGGCAACCAGGGCAAAGGCGCAGACGGCACCGAAGAAGGCGCCGGTGGTCATGGAGATGGCGCCTGCACCCAGGCCGGCCACGGTGACCAGCACCGCACCGGTGGAGGCGCCTGCCGAGATGCCCAGCAGATACGGCTCGGCCAGCGCGTTGCGCAGCAGTGACTGCAGGATCACCCCGGAAATGGCCAGGCCCGCGCCGCAGCCGGCGGCCACCAGCGCCCGTGGCAGCCGGTAGTTCCAGACAATGCCCTGGGTGATGGGGTCGACGGCGGAGAGAGGCTGGCCCAGCAATTGGTGGGCCAGTACCTGGAAGACGGTGTGCGCAGAGATGTCGGTCTCGCCGATGGCAATGCCCAGCACCACCGCTGTCAGCAGCAGGGCGGCGGCGGCCGCCACCACCCCGGCCGTGCGCAGCAGCCTGGCGCCAGCGGTGTGGGCGTCTGTGCGGGGGCGTGCAATCTCTGCGTGCATGGAAATACGCGCCATCCCGTGCAGGGCTGCACGGGGCGGACTGCCTTCTTACTTGGTGGCGCCTTGCAGGCGGAGCACGGCCTCGGCAATCTGCTCCATGCCGTCCACCTGGCGGATCGAGCCTTGCAGGGCATCCGCATCGACGATGACGATGCGCTGGTTCTTGACGGCATCCATGTGGCGGGTGACTGGATCCTGCTTCAGGAATTCCAGCTTCTTCAGGTAGTCGTCGGCAGGGAAGCGGCGACGGTCCATGCGGGCAATGATCAGAATGGAGGGGTTGGCCTTGGCAATGGTTTCCCAGCCCACGGTGGGCCATTCTTCGGTGGAGCCGACGACATTGCGCAGGCCCATGGACTGCATCATGTAACCGGCCACCCCGTTCTTGCCTGCCATGTAAGGGTCGGCCGCCAGATCGGAGCTGGAGAACCACAGCGCAGCCGACAGGTTCTGCAGTCCCGAGGCCTTGACCTTGGCGATGGCCTGGGCCTGGCGTGTGCCGAGGTCCTTGACCAGGCTGTCGCCGCGCGCCTGCACATCAAAGATCTGGGCCAGCTGGTGAATGCTTTTGTACAGCGACTTCACGTCGTAGCCGGCCGTGCGTGTGCCGTCCGATCCCACCAGGTTGTTCTTGCCTTCGCAATCGGTGGGCATGGCGTAGGTGGCGATGCGCAGGTCGTGGAATTGCTCGCGGGTGCCAACCACGCCGTCCTTGCCGACCATCCATTCGAACTGCGACACGACCAGCGCCGGGCGCTTGCCGATCACCGACTCGAAACTGGGAATGTTGTCGGACAGGCGCGGCACCTTGTCGTTGACGGCCTTGAAATGCGGCAGCACCGGGTTGAACCACAGTGCGGTGCCGGCCACCTTGTCGCCCAGGCCCAGCGCATACAGCATCTCGGTGCCGCCCTGGCCTATGGTGACGGCCGATGCGGGGGCCTTGTCAAAGGTGACGGTGTGGCCGCAGTTCTGCACCTGCAGGGGGTAGTCCGTGGCGTAGGCAGTGAAGGTGGCGGCCAGCAGGGCGGTGCAGGCAAGGCTTCGGATCAGCATCAGGCTCGTCTTTCCAGGATGGGCAAGGATCACTGGAAGACAAGGCACAACCCACGCTGTGCGTGCGGCCCCCTGGAGTGCCGGAACGACAGAGTCACGAGAAATGGCTCACTTCCCGGACACCCCGCCGGCAATGAATGGTTGGTGCTTGGGCAGGTCTCCTGACTGGCAGATCGGCGCCTCGCGACCACCTTCCCAAACTGGCGTTCAGTGGTGTGTCGGTCGCGGGCTCATTGCCTACAGTTGCGGGGGCAGTTCCATTTTGCGGGCGGCGCCAGGGGCGCGGTCTGCACTGGATTCCCTCATGCGGCCAGCGTGTGCCGGCGCATGTCCTTGCGGAACCAAAGTTCGGGTAATGTAGCTGATTTTGTAGCGGTACCCGCTGACGCAGCTTGTGTGCATAGCGGTTTCGAGTCTGGCATGACCCTGTCTTTGTCCCCGTCCTTGTCCCATCTGATTTCCATCCAGCCGGTCGAGCGCCTGCAGGAGGTGGACGGCTTTCTGCGCGACGCACGCGTGCAGATGTTCGGTGCACGTGTGTCTGCCCAGGACACGCCGGCGGACCTGCGGCATTTCGCGCAGGTATACGGGGACAGGGGCGGGCGGATGTGGGCGGCCCGTGATGCGCAGCACGCTGTGGTGGGCAGCATCGCCTACCGTGCCTACGATGGCCGGTTTGCGCAGCTGGATTTCGGGCCGCAGTCCGTGGTGGAGGTGGTGCGCCTGTTTGTGGCACCGGCGTGGCGGCGGCAAGGGCTGGCACAGGCGTTGTTCGCCACGCTGCAGGCCCATGCACAGGCCCACCGAGTCCAGGTGCTGTATCTGCACACCCACCCTTTTTTGCCGGGGGCGCTGGAGTTCTGGGAACGCAATGGGTTTGCGGTGCTGCAGCGCGAGGCCGAGCCGGTCTGGCAGACCATCCATATGCAGTGCCTGCTGCCGCCTGCGCTGCCCGCTCCAGTGTCCACTTAGCTGCCCCCGTTGCGCGAAGGGTGGGTTGCCGCTCCTATAATTTGCGCTTTGAACAGGAGCCCTGCATGGCACAGCCCATGCCGGGTGAAACGGGAAGTCCGGTGACCTTCGCCTTCGGGTGGGAAGCATTCCGGCGCAGCCCCCGCTGCTGTAAGCCTGACCGCCACACGTCGATGCCACTGGGTGCGCTACCTGGGAAGGCCGTGTGGGCGGTATGACGGCGAGCCAGAATACCGACCTGTTTGATTGCAGTGGTATGCCACGGGGTGTGGGCTGTTTGCTGACCGGCCCTTTCCACCTGCTTCTGGTGCGACCCAGGTCTGTCGCACGCACATCCTCCCCATCGCATGCTTTTTGTCGCGTGACAGCTCGGGGAGAGCATGGTTCAACCGTTCACACATCGGCATGCCCGGCGCATGCCTGTCCCAACGTCTGTGCAGGGCGTGCGCATGGCTGCGCGCTTCGCTGCAAAGGCCTTCATGGCACGGCCTGCCGGGCAAGGCGGACGTATTCACCCTCTGACCTGTGCCGCGCAGCGTCCGTTCGGCCTGGGCGCCCACTGCCGCATGGCCGCGTCGGGGCCTGCTGCTGCACTGCGCTCCCCTCGCGCCTGCACCTCTTTCACTGGCAGCGGGCACTGAGGCCGCAGCTTTCTTTTTTCTTCGGAGCACAGGAGTTTTTGACCATGAGTACGCACCACAAGATCCCCGCCACCATCGTTACCGGCTTTCTGGGCAGTGGCAAGACCACGCTGCTGCGCCACATTCTGCAAAACGCCAATGGCCGCCGTATTGCGGTGATCGTCAACGAGTTCGGCGAACTGGGGATCGATGGCGAGATTCTGCGTGGCTGCGGCATCGGCTGTGAAGACGAAGCCAACCCGCAAAGCGGTCAGCTCTACGAGCTGGCCAACGGCTGCATGTGCTGCACCGTGCAGGAAGAGTTCTACCCGGTCATGCGCCAGCTGATTGCGCGGCGCGACGATATTGACCACATCCTGATCGAAACCAGCGGGCTGGCACTGCCCAAGCCCCTGGTGCAGGCATTCAACTGGCCTGAAATCAAGAACGCCTGCACGGTGGACGCCGTGATCACGGTGGTGGATGTGCCGGCGACGGCTGCCGGACAGTTTGCGGCCAACCCGGCGGCCGTGGATGCCCAGCGCAAGCAGGATCCGAATCTGGACCACGAATCCCCGCTGCACGAGCTGTTTGAAGACCAGCTGATCTCGGCCGACCTGGTGGTGCTGAGCAAGCTGGACCTGGCCAGCGCGCAGGACCGCGCCAAGGTGGAGGCCATCGTGCGCGAGGAGGTGCCGGCCCAGGTGAAGATCGTGGCGGCCGAGCACGGCCAGATCGACCTGGGGGTGGTGCTGGGTCTGTCCAGTGCCTCGGAAGAGAGCATCCATGAGCGGGTGGGCCACCACGAGCATGGTGAAGGCGAGGAACACCACCACGACGCGCACGACCACGATGCGTTCGACTCCGTGGTGATCGAGCTGCCCGAGGTGGACCGGGATGCGCTGCTGGCATGCTTGGCCGACATCGTGGCCGAGAACACCGTCTACCGCGTCAAGGGCTTTGTGTCCCTGGAAGGCAAGCCCATGCGCCTGGTGATGCATGGCGTGGGCAAGCGCTTTGACAGCTATTTCGACCGCCGCTGGCGCGATGACGAGGCACGCAAGACCCACCTGGTCTTCATCGGCCATGATCTGGAAGAGGACCGCATCCGCGCCGCGTTGAACGGTCTGACCGCCGGAGCGCTCTGATGCATTTGCTCGCCGTCCAGCCCGGCGGCTTTGTCGATGACGAAGCCTTTGTCTCCAGCCTGGGCCAGTCGCCGGCCGATGTGGTGGTGCTCAGTGCGGCCGACACCACGCTGGCCCTGTTGGCCGAGGCCTATGGCCAGCTGCAGGCCAGCGCCGCGCAGCAGGGCCTGGAGCAGGGACGGGACGGCGAACGCCTGCCGACGGTGCGGCTGGCCAATCTGATGCATTTGCGCCAGCCGGCCTCGGTGGACCTGTATGTCGACGAGGTGCTGCAGCATGCCCGCGTGATCGTGATCGACCACCTGGGCGGCGAGAGCTACTGGCCCTATGGCACGGAGCGCATCCGCGAGGTGTGCCGCCAGAACGGCATTGTGCTGGTGATGTTTTCCGGCGATACGACGGAAGACCTGAACCTGCTGCAAAAAAGCACGGCCTCCGTGGAGCAATGCCGCAGCATCTGGCGCTATCTGCGCGAAGGCGGGCTGGCCAATGCGCGCGAGATGTTCCGCTATCTGTGGCACAGCTTTCTGAAGGGGGCGCAGCCAGCGTTGGCGCCCCGCGCGCTGCCGTCCGCTGCGGTCTACCATCCCGACCACGACGCGGCGACGGCCGCGCACTGGCTGGAGCCGGGGCCTTTGCAGTGGCAGGTGGGCGCGCCCGTGGTCATGGTGGTGTTCTACCGCGCGCACCTGCAGTCGGGCAATACGCAGGTGTTCCACCAGCTGTGCCAGCAGCTGCTGGCGCAGGGCATGAACCCGCTGCCGCTGGCGCTGCTGTCGCTCAAGGATGCGACCAGCCTGGCCCTGTTGCACCAGCTGTGCGGTGCGCACCAGGTGTCGCTGATCCTGAACACCACCTCGTTTGCGCAGTCGTCGCTGGAAACACCGGGCGACCATGCGCTGGCGGGCGATATTCCGGTGCTGCAGGTCATCATGTCCGGCAGCAACCAGCAAAGCTGGCTGGACGATGCGCACGGTCTGCAGCCGCGCGACATTGCCATGCATGTGGCGATGCCCGAGGTGGACGGCCGCATCATCACGCGGGCCATCAGCTTCAAAGGGCTGTCGCACCGCAGTGAGCTGACGCAGTCGGATGTGGTGCAGTACCAGGCCCATGCCGAGCGGCTGGATTTTGTGGTGGCGCTGGCGCAGCGCTGGTGCCGTTTGCGCCACAAAGCCAATCCCGACAAGCGCCTGGCCCTGATCCTGGCCAATTACCCCACGCAGGAAGGCCGTCTGGGCAACGGCGTGGGGCTGGATACGCCGGCTTCCGTCATCCACATCCTGCAGGCGCTGCAGCAGCAGGGCTATGTGCTGGACCAGATTCCCGCGGATGGCGATGCGTTGATGCAGCAGCTGCAGCAAGGCATTACCAACGATCCCGATTCCTGGAGTGTGCGGCCTGCACAGCAGAGCCTGGACCTGGCCGGCTACCAGGCATTCTTTGCCAGCCTGCCGCCGGAGAACCAGCAGGCCGTGGTGCAGCGCTGGGGCCCGCCCGAGTCCGACCCCATGCTGCGCCAGGGGCGCTTCATGGTGGCGGGACTGCGCTGCGGGCAGGTGTTTGTGGGCATTCAGCCGGCGCGCGGCTACCAGCTGGACCCCATGGCCAGCTACCACGACCCCGATCTGGTGCCGCCGCATTACTACCTGGCCTTCTACCACTGGCTGCGCAGCGCATGGCAGGCGGATGCCATGGTGCATGTGGGCAAGCACGGCAACCTGGAGTGGCTGCCGGGCAAAAGTGTGGCGCTGTCGCAGACCTGCTGGCCGGACCTGGCGTTTGGTCCCATGCCCCACCTGTACCCCTTCATCGTGAACGACCCGGGAGAGGGGGCGCAGGCCAAGCGCCGGGCGCAGGCGGTGATCGTGGACCACCTGATGCCGCCGTTGACGCGGGCCGAGAGTTATGGCCCCACGCGCGACCTGGAGCGCATGGTGGACGAGTACTACGAGGCGGTGACGCTGGACCGCCGGCGCGCCCAGCTGCTGCGCCAGCAGATTCTGGCGCATATCGTGCAGCACGATCTGCACCAGGACCTGGGGGTGGCTGCGCCCCGCACCGAGGCGGACGAGCAGCAGTTGCTGAACAAGACCGATGCCTATCTGTGCGAGCTCAAGGAAAGCCAGATCCGCGACGGACTGCATGTCTTCGGCCAGTCCCCGCAGGGGCGCCTGGAGCGGGATACCCTGCTGGCACTGGCCCGCCACCCGGTGGGCAACGGCCAGGGGGCGAACAACAGCCTGATCCGCGCCCTGGCGCACGATCTGTTGCCGGGCACGGTTTTCGATCCGCTGGATGCGGCCTGGGAACAACCCTGGACCGGGCCGCGCCCGCAGCAACTGGCGGCGGTGGACGGCCAGGCCTGGCGCCATGCGGGCGACACCCGCGAGCGGCTGGAACTGCTGGCGCTGCAGTTGCTGGAGCAGCCCGGGCTTTCCGGCATGGATCTGGAGGCGGGTTGGGAGCAGACCCGGCAGGTGCTGCAACGGGTGCAGCACGACCTGCGCGTGCGCTTGCAGGCCTGTGGCCCGCAGGAGATTCTGCAGCTGTGCCGGGGGCTGGAAGGCCGTTTTGTGCCGGCCGGTCCCAGCGGGGCGCCTTCGCGCGGCCGCCCGGACGTGCTGCCCACGGGGCGCAATTTCTTCTCGGTCGACACGCGCGCCGTGCCGACGCCCACCAGCTGGACGCTGGGGCTCAAATCCGCCCAGTTGCTGGTGGAGCGCTACACCCAGGAGCATGGCGACTACCCGCGTGCACTGGGCCTGTCGGTGTGGGGGACGGCCACTATGCGCACGGGAGGGGACGATATTGCCCAGGCCTTTGCCTTGCTGGGCGTGCGGCCCAAGTGGGCGGATGGCAGCTGGCGTGTCAGCGACTTCGAGGTGCTGCCCATGAGCGTGCTGGGCCGCCCGCGCGTGGATGTGACCCTGCGGGTGTCCGGCTTCTTCCGGGATGCCTTCACCAATGTGATCCGCCTGTTTGATGCCGCGGTGCAGAAAGTGGCCAGCCTGGAAGACGAGGATGCCGACACCAACCCCATTCGCGCACGGGTGCTGCAGGAGGCGGCCGAGCTGCAGGCGCAAGGCTTGAGCGAGGAGGTGGCCCGCCACCAGGCGGGGCTGCGCGTGTTCGGTGCCAAGCCGGGCAGCTATGGCGCGGGTCTGCAGGGGCTGATCGATGGCCGCAACTGGGACAGCGATGAAGACCTGGCCACGGCCTACCGGAACTGGGGGGCCTATGCCTATGGGCAGAAGGACGACGGGACGGCGCTGCCGGAGCGCTTTGTCCAGCGCCTGAGCGAGATCGAGCTGGTGGTGCACAACCAGGACAACCGCGAGCACGATCTGCTGGATTCGGACGATTACTACCAGTTTCAAGGCGGCATGGCCGCGGCGGTGCGGCATTTCCGCGGCCAGCAGCCGGCGCTGTACTTTGGCGACCATGCCAACCCGGATGCCCCGCGCATGCGCACGCTGCAGGAAGAAATCAGCCGGGTGGTGCGCGCCCGCGTCACCAACCCCAAGTGGATCGACGGCATCAAGCGCCATGGCTATAAAGGTGCGTTCGAGGTGGCTGCCACGGTGGACTATCTGTTTGCCTTTGACGCCACGGCCCGTGTGGTGCGCGACGACCAGTACGCGCGCGTGACCGATGCCTTTGTGGCGGATGCCGCCACGCGCGACTTTTTGCAGCAGCACAATCCCGCAGCCTTTCATGGCATGTGCGAGCGGCTGCTGGAGGCCATCCACCGGGGTCTGTGGGAAGACAGCGGGGACTACCAGGCACTGCTGGAGCAGCAGTTGCTGGCCGCAGAACAATTGTTGGAGAAGCGATGATCTCGTCCACCGAATCCGCCCCGTCCGTGCAGGCGGCGGGCTTTCCGTTCACTGCCATCGAGGGGCAGCCGCAGCTGCAGACGGCCTTGCTGCTGGCGGCCGTGGACCCGTTGCTGGGCGGCGTGCTGGTGGAAGGCCCGCGCGGGACGGCGAAGTCGACCAGTGCGCGGGCGCTGGCCGCCTTGCTGCCGGCCGGCCGCTTTGTGAACCTGCCGCTGGGGGCGACCGAGGAACAGCTGGCCGGGTCCCTGGACCTGGAAGCCGCGCTGCAGCGCAGTGCGGTGGTGTTCCGCCCAGGATTGCTGGCGCGTGCCCATGGCGGCATCCTGTATGTGGATGAGGTGAATCTGCTGGCCGATGCGCTGGTGGACCTGCTGCTGGACGTGAGCGCCAGCGGCATCAACCGGGTGGAGCGCGACGGCGTGTCGCACCAGCACGATGCGCGCATCACCCTGGTGGGTACCATGAACCCGGAAGAGGGCCAACTGCGCCCGCAGCTGCTGGACCGCTTTGGGCTGTTTGTGCGGCTGGAGAATGTGCCCAGTGCCGCGGTGCGCAAGGCCATTGTCAAGACGCGCATGGCGTTCGATGCCAGTCCGCAGGCCTTTGTGGAGCAGCACGCTGCGGCGCAATCCGATCTGGCGCAGCGGGTGAAGCTGGCGCGCGAGCGCGTGGCGGCTGTGGCGTGGACCGATGCCGTGCACGACGATGTCGCCCAGCGCTGCCAGGACGCTGGGGTGGAAGGGGTGCGGGCGGATCTGGTGATGCTGCGCGCGGCACGGGCCCATGCGGCGCTGCACGGCCGCAGTGCTGTCACGCCGGCAGATGTGCAAGCGGTGGCGGAACTGGCGCTGGCCCACCGGCGTACCCAGGCAGCGCCACCTGCATCGCCCCCATCGGGCGAGCCGGCGCAGCCACCGGCCTCCGAAGAACAGGCGCAGGCGCCGCCTCCGTCACCGGCGCCTGCCTCGCAGGCAGCCGGCGGTGCTCCGTCCGGCCAGTCCGGCAACGGGGCGGCACCATCGGCGGATCCGTCGCCGGACAATGGCACCCCGGCCGATGCCTGGGGCGCCATGCCGCCCCCCCAACTGGTGGCGATGAAGACGGTCAAGGCGCTGAAGCCTTTGCCGCCAAAAAAAGCCTGACGCGCTCCGCGGTGGCGGGACTGGCCGGAAAGGCCAAGGCGGGGCGCGGTGGCAATACCTCTCGCAAGGGGCGGCTGAACGGGGCGGCCGGGCGGCGTCTGGACTGGGTGTCCACGCTGGCCTCCAAGGGGGCCGGGACACTGCAGCCCGAGCACCTGCGCTTTCGCCGCCGGCCCGTGGGGAGCAAGACTTTGCACCTGGTATTGCTGGATCTGTCGGCGTCCATGCTGCGCGGGGAAAAGCTGGCCTGGGCCAAAGGGTGCTTGCTGGCCCTGACCGAACGGTTCTACCGCGATCGCGACGATATGGCGGTGATCGGCTTTGCGGGCGAACAGGCACGGTGGCTGCAGCCGCCGGCGAAAGCCAGAGCCTTCAATGCCGACTGGATTGCACCCTTGCGCGGCGGTGGTGGAACGCCGATCCAGCCTGCCGTCGATGCCGTGGAGGGCGCGCTGCGACGCTGCCCGCCCGGTACCCGGGCCACGGTCTGGCTGCTGACGGATGGGCGGTTTGACCCGCTGCCGGTGCGCCCCGAGGGGGTGGACCGTTGCTGCATCATCGACTTTGAAAATGATGCGGTGGCGCTGCGGCGTTGCCAGCGGCTGGCGGCGATGTGGCGCGGGGAGTGGGTACGAGCGGAGCTTTTTGCCAGCGCCGGCTGAGCGCCGCAGGCACTGGTGGTGGGCGCGGCAGTCCGTGGCCGTCGGAAAAAAGCGGTGATTTGCTGCGTTGCATCAGCGACGGCCGATACTGGGGTGGAGTTTTCAGGAGGGTGGCAGATATCGCGTAAAATCTGCGCTGATCCCAGGTGTTTCGCCGCGCACTGCGCGCAAGGAAATGAAACGAGAAGCAGGTGCGTGGTTCGCCACCATTCCTGCACTGCACCCGCAACGGTAATCAGAGAAATGGGGACGCCCGTCATTGCTTGCTGCAATGACAGCCACTGCGCAAGCGGGAAGGCGCGTCCAGCTGTCAACCCCCATGGGTTGAGCTCTGTAAGTCCGGAGACCGGCCTGGCGTGAACAAGGCGCAGCGGGAGTGCATGTGGCTTGATGGGCTCGCACATCCGCGCTGCCAATCACCTCCATCTTCCATCCCCTCTGCAGATTTCAATCGTCCGGCCCGGGTATCGGCCTGACCGACTGCGGATACAGCATGGCGCGAGAGCTTCTGGGTGTGACGGTGCAGGCAGCGGCTCTGGATGGGGGCGCTACGCACCATGGCTGATTCCATCAAGGTTCAGGGATGGTGCCCCACGGCATGGAAGCCCATGCGGTCGGAAGACGGTTGGATTGTCCGGGTTCGCCCGGTCTGCGCCTCCATCAGCGCGGCGCAGTGGGCCGCGCTGGCGGCTTGGGCGTTGTCCCTGGCGCATCCCCAGATCGAGCTGACCCGGCTGGGCAATGTGCAGCTGCGCGGGGTGGCGGATGCGGACCTGCCTGCGCTGCTGGCGCAGCTGGTCGCGGCCCGGCTGATTCCGGCGGATGCGGATGCCGATCTGGCGCCCCCCGTGCATTGCACCCCTTTTTACGAGACCCATGACCGGACCCACCAGCTCGCCATGCTATTGGGCCGTGCGGTGGTGGAGCGCTTGTGCCCCAGTGTGCTGGAGCGCCAGGGCATGGCCGCGCTGCCCAGCAAGTTCGGCTTGCTGGTGGACGATGCGGCGCGCAGCCTGTGCGGTGTGGCCTCCGATCTGCGGGTCTGGGCGGATGCCGGCGGCGGCTATGGCCTGGCATTGGGCGATGCCGCCGACTGGTACCGCTTTGGCGATGTGCAGCAGCTTGTCGATGCCGCGATCCACATGGCCACCTGGTTCGCCCGTGCGCGGATGGCGGTTTCCGGTAAACCGCCCACCCGGCTGCCGGCGCTGCTGTCGTCTTTGCCGCTGGATACGCTCTTGCAGGATGCAGTGCGCCAGGGCGCGCAGCCGCCCGCCCCAGCGCCGGTGCTGCCGGGCCCACTGGCACAAGGTTGGGTGCTGGGGGTGCCGCTGGGGCGCATCGATGCCCTGGCGATGCAGGCACTGGCGGCCAGCCTGGCGGCCGACACGGAAATCCGCGTCACGCCCTGGCGTTCGCTGCTGCTGATGTCGGCGGACGCGCCGTCGTGCATTGCCCGTCTGGATGCACAGCACTGGATGACCGATGCCGCGGATGCCCGCCTGCGGGTGTCGGCCTGCACCGGAAGCCCGCGCTGTGCGCAGGCCCATGTGCCGGCACAGGACATGGCGCTGCAGTTGGCGTCCCACGTGCCCGAGCGCGGGCATCTGCACGTCAGCGGCTGCGCCAAGTTCTGCGCGCTGTCGTCCGATGCCACCTCACTGATTTTTGCCAGCCCGTCCGCAACGGACGGGGTCTGGCTCCATGCCGGTTCTGCCGGGCAGCCTGACCGTCCCAGGGGCCAGTTCCCTTACCGGGCCGGGTCGGCACTGCCTGCAGAACTCCACACACTACTTCATGACCTACCACTATGAAATGCACGGTGAAGAGATTTACCGGCAATCGTTTCGCATCATCCGCAGCGAGGCCGATCTGGCCCGCTTCACGCCCCTGGAGGAGCGGGTGGCCTGCCGCATGATCCATGCCGCAGGCATGGTGAGCCTGGCCCAGGACATCCATTTCTCCGCAGATTTTGCGCAGGCCGCAGAAGCGGCACTTCAGCGCGGTGCCCCCATCCTGTGCGATGCGCGCATGGTCAGCGAAGGCATCACGCGCAAGCGCCTGCCTGCCGACAATGCCATCATCTGCACCTTGCAGGATGCCCGCACGCCCGGGCTGGCCCAGGCCATGGGCAATACCCGCAGTGCCGCCGCGCTGGAGCTGTGGCGCGAACACCTGGACGGCGCGGTGGTGGCCATCGGCAATGCGCCGACCGCGCTGTTCCACCTGCTGAACATGCTGGAGGACCCGGCATGCCCGCGTCCGGCAGCCATCATCGGCTGCCCCGTGGGCTTTGTGGGTGCTGCCGAGTCCAAGGATGCACTGCGCGCATGGGGACAGATTCCTTTCGCCATTGTGCAGGGGCGTCTGGGCGGTTCTGCCATCACGGTGGCTGCCGTCAACGCGCTGGCGACGGCGGTGGAGTGAAGCACGTGATGAACAGCGGCAAAATTATCTGCGTGGGCCTGGGCCCCGGTGATCCGGACATGATGAGCGTAAAGGCGGACCGTCTGCTGCGCAATGCGCGCCATGTCGCCTATTTCCGCAAGCGGGGCCACCCGGGCAAGGCCCGGCAGCTGGTCAACGGCATGCTGCATGCCGAGGTCACGGAGTACCCGATGGAGTACCCGCTGACCACCGAGATCCCGCACGACGACCCGCGCTATATCGCGCAGCTGTCGGATTTCTATCTGGGCTGGCAAGCGCGCCTGACCGAGCTGGCGCGCGGCGAGGATGTGATCGTGCTGTGCGAGGGCGATCCGTTTTTCTACGGCTCCTTCATGCACCTGTATGTGCGCTTGCAGCAGGAAGGCGTGGTGCCGGTCGAGGTGCTGCCCGGCATCCCCGGCATGGTGGGCTGTTGGCATGCCACGGGCATGCCCATGACCTGGGGCGACGATGTGATGAGCGTGCTGCCGGCCACCTTGCCCGATGAGCCGCTGCGCGCCCACATGGCCCGCTCGGATGCGCTGGTGATCATGAAGGTCGGCCGCCATCTGAACCGCATCCGTTCGCTGTTGACGGAGCAGGGCAAGCTGGACCAGGCGTGGCTGGTGATCAACGGAACCATGAGCGACGAGCAGGTGATGCCGCTGCGCGATGCGCCGGAGCGCTGCCCGTACTTTGCGATTGTGATCGTGCACGGCAATGGCCGCCGCCCCGCCAATGACATGTGAGCGCAGCCGCATGGAGATGGAAGCCACACAGAATGCGGGCAAGGGCGCCGGCACGGGGCAGTTGTGCGTGCTGGGCCTGGGGCCCGGCGATGCGGCGCTGCTGACGGAGCAGGCCCGGCAGTCGATTGCCGGTGCGAGCGATGCTTTTGGCTATTTCCCTTATGTGGAGCGGCTGAGCGGGCTGGAGCATGTGCGCCTGCATGCCAGCGACAACCGCGAAGAACTGGACCGCGCCCGCCAGGCGCTGAATGTGGCGGCCGAGGGCAGGAAGGTGCTGATGCTCTCGTCCGGCGACCCCGGCGTGTTTGCCATGGCCAGCGCCGTGTTCGAGGTGCTGGAAGGCGCCAGCCCCGAGGAGCAGCTGCGCTGGGAGGCCGTGGAGGTGGACGTGCAGCCCGGCATCACGGCCATGCTGGCGGCGGCCGCGAGATTGGGTGCTCCGCTGGGCCATGATTTCTGCACCATCAATCTGTCGGACAACCTCAAGCCAGCCGAAGTGATCGAGCGCCGGATCCGGCTGGCGGCACAGGCCGACTTTGCCATGGCGTTCTACAACCCCTGTTCCAAGTCGCGGCCCCAGGGCTTTGTGCGCGCTTTGAAGGTTTTGACCGCGCACTGCGAGCCCGAGCGCCTGATCTGCTTTGCGCGCAATGTCAGCCGGCCAGACGAGACCCTGCGGGTGTGCCAGTTGCAGCAGGTGACGCCGGACATGGCGGATATGCGCACGGTCGTCATCGTGGGCAACAGCCTGACTCGCCAGGTGGGTCGGCATGTTTACACGCCGCGCAGCTATGGAGCGCCGGCGCATGGCTGAAGGCGGCGCCCGCCGCTCAGCGCTGGCCGGCCAGCCAGTCCATGGCCTGCTGCGGCGTCTGGCACTGCGTGCGAGCGGGCAGCAGCGGGCGGTCCACCATGACCACGGGGATCTGCAGCGCCCGGGCGGCTTCGATCTTGGCGTAGGTATCAGCGCCGCCGGCGTTCTTGCTGACGATGCAGTCGACGGCATGGCGCTGGAGCAGGGCGATTTCGTCGGCCAGCGCAAACGGGCCGCGCGCCACCACCAGGTCGTAACTGGCGGCGGGCAGGGGCAGGGCCTCCTCTGGGCGGTCGACCACCCGCAGCACAAAGCGGTGCGTGTTGGCCTGGCCGGCAAAAGCGGCGAGCTGCTTGCGGCCGATGGCCAGAAACACATTGCGGCACTGCGGTGGCAGTGCCTGGGCCGCTGCCGCCATGTCGGCCACCGGCGTCCAGCGGTCCTGGGGCTGGGCGGACCAGGCGAGGCGCTCCATCGACAGCAGGGGAACGCCTGCCGCCGTGCAGGCTGCCAGGGCGTTGCGGCTCATCTGCGCGGCAAACGGGTGGGTGGCATCGATCACATGGCTGATGCGGTGCTGCTGCAGATAGTCCACCAGGCCCTGGACGCCGCCAAAACCACCCACGCGGGTGGGCAGGGGAGAGCTGCGCCGTCTCAGCGTGGCGCCGGCGTAGGAGTAGACGGCCGGAATGCCCGCTGCATGCAGCCGGGTGGACAGTGTGTAGGCATCAAAAGTGCCGCCTAACAGGAGAACTTGGGTCATGGCCTATCCGTGGCTTTCGATTATCGGGATTCATCCCTCGGGACTGCAGAGTCTGAGCGCTGCGGCCGTGCAGGACCTGGAGCAGGCCGCGGTGGTGTTCGGCAGCCCGCGGCATCTGGCGCTGGCCCAGGTGGGAGAGCGTGGCCGCGCATGGCCGGTGCCGTTCAGCGTGGCGCCGTTGCTGGAACTGCGCGGCCAGCAGAAGGTCGCCATGCTGGTGTCGGGGGATCCCTTTCACTTTGGTGGCGGAGCTTCGGTGGCGAGGCACCTGGAGCGCGGCGAGTGGCGCAACCATCCGCAGCCGTCGACATTTTCGTGGATTTCGGGCGAGCTGGGCTGGTCGCAGGAGCAGGTGCATTGCCTGGGCCTGCATGCCCGCAGCCTGGAGAGCCTGACGCCGTTGTTGGCGCAGGGCGAACGTTTTATCTGCCTGCTGCGGGATGCGCCGGCAGCGCACCGGCTGGCAGCCTGGCTGACCGGGCAGGACTGGGGCGAGAGCCCCCTGTGGCTGGTGTCGAATGCCGGCAGCGATGCGCAGACGGTGCGCACCGGCATGGCCAGCGTGCTGGCGCCGCAACTGATGGAGCAGCCGCTGGTGGCGCCTGTGGCGGCTGCTTTCGAGGCCCGTGGCGGGCAGGGTCTGCCGCAGGTGGCCGGCCGTGCATGCGATGCGTTTGCGCATGATGGGCAGATCACCAAAAGCCCGGTGCGGGCCATGACGCTGGCGGCGCTGGCCCCGCGCACGGGGGAGTGCCTGTGGGATTTGGGAGCCGGATCGGGTTCGGTTGCCGTGGAATGGTGTCTGGCCGGCGGCACGGCCGTGTGCGTGGAGCAGCATGCCGGGCGGGTGGCCAATATTGCCCACAACGCTGCGCGCTATGCCGTGGCACTGCAGGTGGTGCAGGGGGATTCCCTGGCTGCGCTGGCCAGCTTGCAACCCCAGCCGCAGGCCGTGTTCGTCGGTGGTGGTTTCACGCTGGAGCTTTTCCAGGCGCTGCGCGCGCGGCTGGCGCATCCCTGGCGTCTGGTGGTGAATGCCGTGGCGCTGGAAACCCAGGCCTTGCTGATGGAGCTGCACCGCAGCCATGGCGGTCAGCTGCTGCAGCTGCAGTGGAGCGAGGCCCGGCCGCTGGGCAGCATGCAGTCCTGGCATGCCGCCCGTCCGCTGGTGCAGTGGTCATGGAGCTGCCCGTGACGCACGCGATCCACGCCACCCACTGGTGCATGGGCTGGGGCTTCACGTCCGATGCCCAGCCGCAGTCGTTTGCAAACTGCTGGGAGCAGGTGGCACTGCCGCTGCCGCCACAAGGCATTTGCTGTGCGGTGCTGAAGACCCGGCTGGCCACCCCCGCGTGGCAGGCCTTGCAGCGCTGGGTGGCTGGTTGCTGGCCGCAGGTGCAGTGGCTGGTGGTGGACGCCGCCGAGATTGCGCACATCGTCACGCCGTCGATGTCGCCGCGCGTGGCACAGCGCTTTGGCACCGGCAGCGTGTGCGAAGCCCTGGCCCTGCATGCCGCGCAAACCCATGCCGCGCCCACCTCGGGCGAAGCTGCCGCAGGCGGCTTGCTGGTGCCCCGCATTGTTTCCGAAGACCGGTGCGCCACCTTGGCGATTGCCGCGGGCGGCCTGTCTTCCCCTCCCTTCCCAACCGGAGTTCATTCTTGACAGTTCACTTTATCGGCGCCGGTCCTGGCGCTGCCGATCTGATTACCGTGCGCGGGCGCGATCTGCTGGCGTCCTGCCCGGTCTGCCTGTATGCGGGTTCGCTGGTGCCGACCGAGCTGCTGGCGCATTGCCCGCCAGGGGTGCGCCTGGTCAATACGGCGCCGCTGTCGCTGGAAGAGATCGTGGCCGAGATGCAGCAGGCCCATGCACAAGGGCAGGATGTGGCGCGCCTGCATTCGGGCGACCTGAGCATCTGGTCGGCCATGGGCGAGCAGTTGCGCAGCCTGCGGGCGCTGGAGATTCCCTATACCGTCACGCCCGGCGTGCCGGCTTTCAGCGCGGTGGCGGCGGCGCTGGAAGCGGAGCTGACCTTGCCGGGGTCCTGCCAGTCGGTGGTGCTGACGCGCACTTCGGGCCGGGCGTCGAGCATGCCCAGCGGCGAAACGCTGGCGGCCTTTGCGGCCACGGGTGCCGTGCTGGCGATCCACCTGTCGGTGCATGTGGCCGAGGAGGTACAGCGGGAATTGCTGCAGCACTATGGCGCGGACTGCCCGGCGGCCATTGTGTGGCGCGCTTCCTGGCCGGACGAGCTGATTGTGCGCACCCGGGTGGGCGAACTGGCCGCAGCGGCGCAGAGCAATGCCCTGCAACGCAGCGCGCTGATGCTGGTGGGCCCCAGCTTGAGCCAGCAGGACTTCGGCCTGAGCCGCCTGTATGCCAACGATTACGACCGCCGTTACCGCCCGCGCGGCGATGAGCCCCGCTTTCCGGTGGGCACCGAGGGGGCCTGATGCTGCAGCTGTTTCTGGTGGGCATCGGCACGGGCAACCCCGGGCACCTGACGCGCGAAGCGGAACATGCGATCCGTGGGGCCGATCTGATTCTGTTGCCGCACAAGGAAGACAACAAGGCCGAGCTGGCGGAGGTGCGCCTGGCGCTGTTGCAGGAGCTGTCCATCAGCGACGCGCGCATAGCGCACTTCGACATGCCGCTGCGCCGGCAGCAGGGCGAGGACTATGGCTGCCAGGTGGACGAGTGGCATGACGCGATTGCCCGGCGCTGGCAGGACTGCCTGCATGCCCATCTGCCGGCGGGCACGGGCCGCGTGGCCTTGCTGGTCTGGGGGGATCCTGCGCTGTATGACAGCACGCTGCGGATTGCGTCCCGCCTGGGGCTGGGCTCCGGGCAGGTGCAGGTGGTGCCGGGCATCACGTCGATGCAGGTGCTGTGCAGCGCGCATGGCATTGCGCTCAATGCCATCGGCGCGCCCTTCCAGGTGACCACCGGCCGCCAGCTGCGCGAGAACGGCTGGCCGCAGGGTGTGGATACCCTGGTCGTGATGCTGGACGGCCAGTGTTCCTACGAGCAGGTGACGGAGCCGGGCGCCGTGATCTACTGGGGGGCGTACCTGGGGATGCCGCAGCAGATCCTGCTGCAGGGGCCACTGGCCGCCATGAAGCAGGTCATCAGCAGCAGGCGCCAGCAGGCGCGCCAGGAGCACGGCTGGATCATGGACATCTACCTGCTGCGCAGGGACGGTGCGGTGGCGGCGGATGAGGTGCGCTCCGCAGGCTGATGCCGCGCCCGCAAGGACGGCCCGCCGTCCCTGCGGCATGGAGCATGCGCTGAAGCAGGCGTTGAAAACCCCATCCTTCCGCAGTGCCCGGGACTTGGCCGACAATCCGGGGCTTCCAGAAAATACGCAGGATAGAGCGAATGAGTGCAGTCCCCACTACCGAACAGACCCCGACCGACTGGGCCGCATGGAGCCGTGAAGCGGTGGAGATGATGGTGGCGCGCAATGCTGAATGGCCGCGCAAGCTGGGCCTGGTGGGGGCGCCCGAGTACCGCTGGGACCTGGATTCCGCCACCCTGGTGCTGCAGGGGCCGCTGCACGAGGTGGTGGCCACGGTGTGCCTGGTGGGCACCACCAGCGAGGCCGAAGGCAGCTTTCTGTGGAGCTGGGGCAACGAGGCGATTCCCAAGCAGCACGGCGAAGCGCTGGAAGTGGTGCACGACTTTGGCCGCGCCAACGGCCTGGCGCTGCTGACCACGCCCCGCATCACCGGCGGCCGCCCCGAAGCCACCGAGTGCCTGTGCATTGCAGCCCGCCTGCAGCGCGCGATGGGCACTTTCATCGACCAACAGGGCGATGTGACGCTGTACTTCACCATCCTGCATGCCCAGCTGGCGCCGATGGACGACGAGCCACTGCCGAATTGAGCCAGCAGGCAGGGCCTGCAACGGGACACAAAAAAGCGCCCCTGGAGGGCGCTTTTTTGTGGCGGGCAAGGCCCCGGCGGGAGCTGGGAACTGCCTTCATGGATCCTGGGGGCACTGGATCCATTGATCCAGCGACCCAGAGATCACCGCTTGGCCAGATCACTTCTTCAGGTCAAAGCGGTCCAGGTCCATGACCTTGGCCCAGGCGGCGACGAAGTCCCGGTAGAACTTCTGCTCGTTGCCCTTTTCCGCATAGACCTCGGCCAGCGCGCGCAGGATGGAGTTGCTGCCGAACACCAGGTCCACGCGGCTGCCGGTCCACTTGGGGGCGCCGCTCTTGCGGTCCACGCCTTCGTAATGGCCGTCCGGCGTGGCTTTCCACTGCGTGCCCATGTCCAGCAGGTTGACGAAGAAGTCGTTCGTCAGCTTGCCGGGGGTCTGGGTCAGCACGCCGGTGCTGCTGCCGTCGGTGTTGATGTTGATGCTGCGCAGGCCACCGATCAGCACGGTCAGCTCTGGTGCTGTCAAGGTCAGCAACTGGGCCTTGTCGATCAGCAGTGCTTCCGCCGGCGCGGCAAACTGGCCTTGCAGGTGGTTGCGGAAGCCGTCGGCCTTGGGTTCCAGGTACTTGATCGAATCGGTATCGGTCTGCTCGGCAGTGGCATCGCCGCGGCCGGGGTGGAAGGGCACGGTGACCTTCACGCCGGCATCGGCAGCGGCCTGTTCGACACCGGCGTTACCAGCGAGCACGATCAGGTCGGCCAGCGAGATGCGCTTGTCGCCGTCCGCGGCCTTGTTGAACTCGCGCTGGATTTCCTCGAGCTTGCCGAGCACCCTGGCCAGTTGCTCCGGGTTGTTGGCGGCCCAGTCCTTTTGCGGGGCCAGGCGGATGCGGGCACCGTTGGCTCCGCCGCGCTTGTCCGAGCCGCGGAAGGTCGAGGCCGAAGCCCAGGCCGTACCCACCAGTTGCGATACCGTCAGGCCCGAGGCCAGCAGCTTGGACTTGAGGGCGGCGATGTCGGCGTCGTTCACCAGCGGGTGCTTGACGGCGGGGATCACGTCCTGCCAGATCAGCTCTTCCTTCGGCACTTCGGGGCCCAGGTAGCGGGCACGCGGGCCCATGTCACGGTGGGTCAGCTTGAACCAGGCGCGGGCAAAGGCTTCGGCGAATGCCTGCGGGTTCTCCAGGAAGCGGCGCGAGATCTTTTCGTAGGCGGGATCCAGGCGCAGCGACAGGTCGGTTGTCAGCATGGTGGGCTTCTTGTTGGGCCCGCCGTGCGCGTCGGGGATGACATCGCCAGCGTCCTTGGCGACCCACTGGATGGCGCCGGCCGGGCTCTTTTCCTGGACCCATTCGAACTTGAACAGGTTTTCGAAGAAGAAGTTGCTCCACTGCGCGGGAGTCTGGGTCCAGGTCACTTCCAGGCCGGAGGTGATGGCGTCACGGCCCGAGCCGGATTGGTAGCTGCTGTGCCAGCCCAGTCCTTGTGCTTCCAGTGCGCCTGCTTCGGGATCGGCTCCCACGTGGCTTGCCGGGCCGGCGCCGTGGGTCTTGCCGAAGGTGTGGCCGCCGGCGATCAGGGCCACGGTTTCTTCATCGTCCATCGCCATGCGGGCGAAGGTGTCGCGAATGTCGCGGGCTGCGGAGATGGGGTCGCCATTGCCGTCCGGACCTTCGGGGTTTACATAGATCAGGCCCATCTGCACGGCGGCCAGCGGGTTTTCCAGGTCGCGGTCACCGCTGTAGCGGCTGTTGGGCTTGTCGCTGGTGGCCAGCCATTCCTTCTCGGCGCCCCAGTACACGTCCTGGTCGGGTTCCCAGCTGTCGACCCGGCCACCGGCAAAACCGAAGGTGCGAAAGCCCATGGTTTCCAGGGCGACGTTGCCGGTCAGGATCATCAGGTCGGCCCAGGACAGCTTGTTGCCGTACTTCTGCTTGATGGGCCACAGCAGGCGCCGCGACTTGTCGATGTTGACGTTGTCGGGCCAGCTGTTCAGCGGGGCAAAGCGCTGCTGACCCCGGCCTGCACCCCCGCGGCCGTCCTGCACGCGGTAGGTGCCGGCGGCATGCCATGCCATGCGGATGAACTGCGGGCCGTAGTGGCCGAAGTCGGCAGGCCACCAGTCCTGCGAATCGGTCATCAGCGTGCGCAGATCACGTTTGACGGCTTCATAGTCCAGTTTCTTGAATTCGTCGGCGTAGTGGAAGTCCTCGCCCATGGGATTGCTCTTGGCGGAGTGCTGGTTCAGCAGGTCCACACGCAACTGATTGGGCCACCAATCTTTGTTGCTGGCGCCACCACCTTCCGCAACGGTGCCGCTGTTGGCGGCATGGAAGGGGCACTTGGATTCTGTGGTCATGGGGTTCTCCGTTTCAACGTGACTGGGACGGCAGATACCTAAAGGCATTAGCAATCGATTTTGTTAATTCAATAGTTGTTTGCTATTGAATGAGTCTATTATCCGTGCCGCTGATGGCAGGAACAAGGCTGTTGCGATTGAAAAAATGCAAACCCACCATAGCGGCTTGTGTTCTGCCGGGCTTGATGCTGCACAAGGTGGCGGCGGATGGGAAGGGGGTAAGCCACCTGCCGGGTCGGAATAGGGGCACCAGCCAGCCTGGAGATGGGTGAGCGGGGAGGCATGGCCCGACCATGTCAGGCGTCCCTTGCGGTGCATGGCGTGGCGGGGATCATCCTGACATGCAATGCCGTCGGCTGCGTGGTACTATGGATTTAATAGCTTCTTGCGCTTCTGTGGTGCCATGAAGCTGCCAATTTCACTTGAAGCCCATGACTGCATTGCCTTATCTCTACCTTGCCTCGCAAAGCCCGCGCCGCAGCCAGTTGCTGGAGCAGATAGGGGTGCGCCATGTCTTGCTGCTGCCCAATGTGCAGGGCGATGTGGCCGAGGATGCCGAGGCCATCGAGGCCTTGCTGCCCGGTGAAACCCCGCGTGACTATGTGGTGCGTGTCACCGGCCTGAAACTTGACGCTGCCGTGGCACGCCATGCGCGCCGGCAGCTGGCGCAGGCGCCGATTCTGTGTTCGGACACCACGGTGGCCCTGGGCACGCAGATTCTGGGCAAGCCGGCTGATGCGGCCGACGCGGCCCGGATGCTGCGCCAGCTGGCCGGCCAGACGCACGAGGTGCTGACTGCCGTGGCGTTGCAGGACGGTGGGCAGCGGCGGGCTGCGCTGTCCATTTCGCAGGTCACGTTCGCGGCCATGACGGACGCGCAGATCGCTGCCTATGTGGCCAGCGGCGAGCCCAGGGGCAAGGCCGGCAGCTACGGCATCCAGGGGCTGGCTGCGGCGCATGTGGCGCACATGGCGGGCAGCTATTCGGGCATCATGGGTCTGCCGGTGTACGAGACCGCACAGCTGCTGCGGCAGGCGGGCTGGCCGCTCTGAACGGCACGATGGCGCATTGTTTGAGATTGGCTGCAGCGTCTGGCACATGGCCGGTGCGGCGGATCTGGTTCTGATTTCCTGGAAGTTACCTCCCCATGCAACAAGACATTCTGATCAACTGGTCGCCCCAGGAAACCCGGGTCGCCATCATCGAAGGTGGCGCGGTGCAGGAGTTGCACATCGAGCGCCCGCTGGAACGCGGCCTGGTGGGCAATGTCTATCTGGGCAAGGTGTCGCGCGTGCTGCCGGGCATGCAGTCCGCCTTCATCGACATCGGCCTGGAGCGCGCCGCCTTCCTGCATGTGGCCGATGTGTGGCACCGCCAGGAAAACGGTGATGCGCCCATGTTCGCGCGCAAGAACGAGCCGCCGGTACCGATCGAGAAGCAGGTGTTCGAAGGCCAGTCCATCATGGTGCAGGTCATCAAGGACCCCATTGGCACCAAGGGTGCGCGCCTGTCCACCCAGATCAGCATTGCCGGGCGGCTGCTGGTGTTCCTGCCGCAGGACGACCATATTGGCGTGTCGCAGAAAATACCTTCGGAAGAGCGCGATGCGCTGCGCGGCCGTCTGCAGGCCCTGGTGGGAACCAAGGAAAAAGGCGGTGGCGGGGGCTTCATCCTGCGCACCAACGGTGAAGACGCCAGTGATGGCGAGCTGGGCGAGGACATTGCCTACCTGCGCAAGACCTGGGCACGCATCAAGGATGCGTCGGTGCGCCTGCCGCCCATGTCGGTGCTGCACCAGGACCTGAATCTGCTGCAGCGGGTGCTGCGCGATCTGGTGGGGGAGCAGACGCAGAGCATCCGCATCGATTCGCAGGAACAGTTTGCGGCGTTGATGGGCTTTGGCAAGGAGTACATGCCCAGCTCGGTCCCCAAGCTGCAGCTGTACAAGGGCGAGCGGCCGATCTTCGATCTGTATTCCGTGGACGAGGAAATTGCCAAGGCGCTGGGCCGGCGTGTGGACCTCAAATCCGGGGGCTATCTGATCGTGGACCAGACCGAGGCGCTGACCACGATCGACGTCAACACCGGCGGCTTTGTCGGTGCGCGCAACTTCGACGACACGATCTTCAAGACCAATCTGGAGGCGGCACAGGCCATTGCCCGCCAACTGCGCCTGCGCAACCTGGGCGGCATCATCATCGTGGACTTCATCGACATGGTGCGCGAGGAGCACCAGCAGGAGGTGTTGGCCGAGTTCCGCAAGCAACTGGGGCGCGACCGGGTCAAGACCATGGCCGGGGGCTTTTCGCAGCTGGGTCTGGTGGAGATGACGCGCAAGCGCACCCGCGAATCGCTGGCGCACATGCTGTGCGAGCCCTGCCCGCAGTGCATGGGCAAGGGCAGCGTCAAGACCGTGCGCAGCGTGTGCTACGACGTGCTGCGGGAAATCCTGCGCGAAGCGCGCCAGTTCAATCCCAAGGAGTTCCGCATCGTGGCCAATGCCAAGGTGGTGGACATGTTCCTGGACGAGGAAAGCCAGCATCTGGCGGGGCTGTCGGATTTCATCGGCAAGCCCATTTCGCTGCAGTCCGAAAACGGTATGGGCCAGGAGCAGTACGACATCGTGCTGCTGTGACAAGGGACGAGGGCACTCCTTTACCGTGAAATCAGCGACAGCCAGGATTTTCTCCTGGGGTTGGACAGGATTCCGGGGCAGGCATCCGGGTGGATACCGGTACATGCGGGCAGTGCATGCCCGGCTGCGATCGCAGTTGCGGACGCAGGCCGTGGCTGCAACTGCGTTCAGAAGCTGTGCACCAGCCCCGCAGTGATCCCCGTCGCCGCCTCCTTGTTCTGCCCGCCCTGGAATCTTCCGCTCCAGCGGGTGCGGTCCAGCTCTCCATAGAGTTTGCTGCGGTGCGAGAGCTTGTATTCTGCAAACAGCAGGGCGCGGTGGTAGCCGTCCGGCCGCCAGCCGCTGCGCTCGCGCTCCACGCGGTACAGGGAGGCCGTCAGGTCCAGTGTGTGGTGAGGTGACCAGGTGACTCCCACAGAGTGCACGCGCTGCACCGTGTGGCTGCTGGAGGCAGACGTCTGGGCCTCGCTGCGCGCTGTGTTCAGTGCAAAACGCAGGCGCTCCCATTGGTAGGAGGCGCCCAGGGTGGCCGCCTTCAACGCCCATTGGTCTGCTGTCTGGAAGCGCTGGTAGGCCCCTGAGACCGTCCAGGTCGGTGTGCCATAGGCCAGGCCCGCGCCGGTGGAGGAACGGGTTGCGCCACCTTGTGCGGTTTCGCCAAAGCTGTACATGGCACGTGCGGTGAGACTGCTGAAGCGGCCGGTGTATTTGAGGGAGTTGTCCAGCCGGTAGGAGCCAGTGGTTGAGCCTGCGCTGCCGTACTCCACCCCCAGTCCGTGGCTGCTGAGCGCAGCGGTGGCGATGTTGGGGTTGAAGGAGGCGAAGCGCATGCCAGCGGGATCGACGGGGCTGATGGCGTCTGCCAGCAGGTTGGTCTGGCGGCCGGCCGTGACCTGGCCCCAGCCTCCGCCCAGGCCCACGATGGACGCGCGGTCAAAGAATTTGTTGGAGCTGATGGGGGTGCCGGTGTCGAGGTTCAGCCCGGTCTCCAGGTTGATCAGGGCGTACAGGCCACCGCCCAGCTCTTCGCGGCCACGGAAGCCGACACGGCTGGTGGTGTTGACGCCGCTGGAAACGGCGGTGCTGGAGGCGGCACTGGCGGCGTTGGACGCGGTGAGGCCGCTGGTGTAGCGCACTCCGGTGTCTGCAATGCCGTAGATCGTGAGGCTGGATTGTGCAAGCGCCGACAGCGGTGCGATTGCCAGGGTGGCCAGGAGCAGGGTTGGGGTGTTCATGGACATGAAAATGAAGGGGCCGGGCAGCGGTACACGGCAACGGCGTGTTTACCCCGTCGCCGCAGACGTGCTGCAAAGGATGCTGGAGCTCGGTATGCCGAGACGGATGAAAGGGGGGCTGGCCCCTGCGCGGGGGCCGCGGCTGGGCCCGTCGGGGCGCATCGGCAGATGGCGCTGTGCAGCCACCGCGGCCTTTGACATGGACTGGCGCGTCTCCACCCAGAGACACCAGGCAAGGGCCTAGTGCGGGCTGCGCAGCGCCGTACCGAGAAAACGGGCCCCTCCCGCGTGCCAAACAGGAGCAGCGCGGCGGCTCAGGTGGTCAAGGCTTCTTTGCCGGCTCCATGCCGGTGCTGCGCACGATGGGTGCTGCTGCCGGTGCCGCAAGGAAGCTGATCAGGTGGCGTGCTGTGGCGGGGCTTTGGGCACCGACGGCCACGCCTGCGGAGAAGAACACCCGCTGCTGGACTTCATCGGGCAAGGGACCGACGAAGTCCAGTTCCTTGAACGGCAGCAGTTCACTGACCTGCTGGAAGCCGATTTCGGCGTCGCCGCGCAGCACGACCGCGCCGACGCGCTCGCTGAGGATGCGGGTGGCCTTGCCTTTGATCTGCTCGGCCACACCCAGGCGCGGAAACAGTTCGTTGGCCAGATAGGTGCCGCTGGCGCTGGCCGAGTAGGCGATGGATCTGGCGTCCAGCAGGGTCTGTGTGAGCGCCCCCACTGTGCTGATGTCCGGCTTGGGCGTACCCTTGCGCACGCTCATGCCGATCATGGAGCGTGCCAGGTCCACGCGGCTGCCGGTTTCCACCTTGCCTTGCGCGGCCAGCTGGTCCAGGGCTGCATCCGCGAGGATGATCACGTCGAATTGCTCACCGCGCGCCAGACGGCTGGGAATGGAGTCGGATGCGTTGCCCATGGAAGCGCCGCGCGAGGTGATGACCTTGTGCCCTGTGGCTTGCTCGTACAGCGGTACCAGTTGGTCATAGGCGGCCGAGAAGCCGCCAGAGGTCACGACGCGGATCTCGTCCGCATGCGCCGTACCGGGCGCAGCGGTGCTCAGGGCGAGGCCTGCGCAGAGGGCGACACCCAGCAGCGCGCCCAGGGTGCGGCGGCGCAGGTGAGAAGGGTTGTGGTGGGTGGCGATGGCGGTCATGGTGTGTCTCCTGTATTTTTTGTGTGTCGGGTTCGGGATGGCGGCCGTGGCGGCCGCCCGGCGCGGGAATCAGTCGGCTGTGATCTTTCGCTCGCGGATGATGCGTCCCCACTTGGCATGTTCGGCGGCGATGAACTGTCCCAGTTCCTCGCGGCTGCCAGGCGCGGCGGTCTGGCCATGCTTGAGCAGGTTGTCGCGTACTTCGGGGGTGTTCAGCACCTTGACCAGCTCGGTGTTCCAGCGGTCCAGCAGGGGCTTGGGGGTCTTGGCAGACGCCACGAAGGCGTACCAGTTGGTGGCGTTGAAGCCCGGAAAGCTCTCGGCCACAGTGGGCACGTTGGGCAGGTAAGCCGGACGCGTGAGCCCCGTGGTGGCCAGCGGGATCAGCTTGCCGGACTCGATGTGGGGCAGGGCGGTGGGCGGCGCTGCATAGAAGGAAGTGACCCGGTTGCCCAGCACGTCCTGCAGGGCGGGTGCGCCGCCCTTGTAGGGCACATGCAGGGTGTCTATCCTGGCGACATCGTTGAGCAGTTCACCGGCCAGGTGCGAGGCGGAACCCGGTCCCGTGGACGCGAAGTCGAGCTTGCCGGGTTCCCGCCTGGCTTTTGCCACGAACTCGCCCAGTGTCTTGATGCCCGTGCTGGCAGGCACGACCAGCACGTTAGGGAAGTTCACGCCCATGGTGATGGGGGCCAGATCCTTGAGCGGGTCGTAGCCGGTTTTCATGAAATGGGGTGCGATGCTCAGCGGCCCGATGGAGCCAAACAACAGCACCGAGCCATCGGACGGGCCATTGGCCACCTGTGCATGCGCCAGGTTGCCGCCCGCGCCGGGTTTGTTTTCCACCACCACGCTCTGGCCGATGTTCTCGCCCAGCTTCTTGGCGATGACGCGCGCTGCAATGTCGGCGGAGCCTCCGGCTGCGAAGCCGACCACCATGGTCACGGGCTTCTTGGGAGGAAAGGCCTGGGCTTGTGCAGGGCCTGCGGCCAGGGAAAGAACGGCTGCCAGGGCACCGCCCGCGACCAGTCTGCGTTGGTACATTTTTTGTCTCCATTGCGTGCTGGCCGGTGCCAGCGTTTTCAAGGGCGCCATCCTATGCAGCGGGTGTTATTCTGTGAATTGCAACTTTTGGAAGGACTGTTGCGTGCAGAGCATCAAATTCGATATGGGAGAGCTGGTCGCCTTCGTGACCACGGCGGAGAAAGCCAGTTTTCGCCTGGCTGCGGAGGCGTTGTTCCTTTCACCCCCTGCCTTGAGCCGGCGTGTGGAGCGGCTGGAGTCCGTGCTGGGGGTACGGTTGCTGGAGCGCACCACACGGCATGTGGCGCTGACGGATGTGGGTCATGAGTTCCTGCAGGAGGCACGCCGAGCTCTGGCCATGCTGGATGAGGCCGTGCAGCGTGTGGACGACCAGGTGAAGCTGCGCCGTGGCCGTGTGGCGGTGGCCTGCATTCCTTCGGCAGCCACCAGTCTGCTGCCCCCCGTACTGAAGGCCTTCGCGCAGGAGCAGCCCGATGTGCAGGTACGTGTGATGGACGAAAGCGCGCAGCAGGTGGTGGAGGCGGTGTTGCGCGGAGAAGCGGATTTCGGCCTGAGTTTCACGGGCAGCCAGGAGCCTGCCCTGCGCTTCGAGGCGCTGACGCGCGAGCGCTATGTGTTGGCCATGCCGCGCGACCACGCCTGGGCCGATCGCAGCCAGGTGGAGTGGGCGGAGTTGGCGGGCAAGCGCCTGGTCTCCGTGTCTCACACGAGCGGCAATCGGCTTTTGCTGGACCAGGTGATGGCCGGGCTGCCCGAACAACCCGTGGCCTGGCACGAGTGCAACCATGTCACTGGCGCTCTGGCCCTGGTGGAGGCCGGCCTGGGCTTGGCAGTGGTGCCGCAGCTGGCTCTGCGCCAGGACCATCTGCGCATCTGCGGAGTGCCGCTGGCAGCTCCCGATGTGTGGCGTACCCTGGGTCTGCTGCAGCGGCGGGACCGCGTGCTGAGCCATGCGGCGCACGCACTGAGGCAGCGCCTGATTCAAACGCTGTGAACGGTCGTCCTGTCCGGCACCCGGGGCCGGTCAACGGTGTGGTGTTTGGCGCCCGTGACGGGCTGCAGTCGCTGCCGCAGCCACTGCGTACCGCCTGTGCAGCCAGGCTGCCTCAGCTGCTTTGCCGCACCACCAGTTCGTACCCCAGATCCACGCTGGGGTGGTCCACGGCTTCGCCCCGTATGAGCTGCAGCAGCATGCGTGCGCCTTCGGTGCCGATATGGCTGCGCGGCGTGCGTATGGTGGTCAGTGGGGGCACCATCTGGTCGCTGCCCGGCAGGTCATTGAACCCTGCAATAGCGATCTGCTGCGGCACCTGCAGTCCCCGGCGCAGGGCTTCCAGCAAGGCGCCCTGGGCAATGTCGTCGTTGCAGAAGAACAGGGCATCGGGGGAAGGCTCCAGCTGCAGCGCCGCGTCCAGCAGTTCTGCGCCGAGCGCCATGGACGTGGGGCGGGGCCAGAGCAATTCCAGAGAGGGGTCGTACAGGCCGGCCTCCTGCAATGCACGGCGGTAGCCGGTGGCGCGCTGCATCACGCGTGCATCCAGCTGGCCGGCGCAAAAGGCGATGCGCCTGTGGCCGCGTTCCATCAGATGCCGGGTGATGGTGGCGCCCGCATCGGCCTGTGAAAACCCGACGCTGGGCGTGCCGGAGCCATCTCCCAGTTCCATCAGATGCACGCAAGGGACCTTGCTGGCGGCCACCAGTGCACGTGCGGTGGGGCTGCGGTCAAAGCCGGTGAGCAGCAGGCCCGCAGGGCGCATGGGCAGGTAGGTGCGCAACAGCTGCTCTTCCTCGGCCCGGTCGTAGTGGGTCACGCCGATCAGGGCGTGGTAGCCCGCAGCGAACAGTTCCTTGTGCACGGCCTCGATCAGGTCCACGAACAGGGTGTTGGACAGCATGGGAACCAATACCAGCACCTGGGCGCTTTTTTGCGAAGCCAAGGCGCGCGCAGCCGGGTCCGGCACATAGCCCATCTGTGTGGCGCTGGTCCGTATTTTCTCGACCAGTGCGGGGTCCACGCGGCGCTCGCCGCGCAGCGCGCGCGAGACCGTCATGGGGCTGACGCCGACAGCCTGGGCCACATCGCTGAGCGTGACGCGGCCGCTGGCACGCGAAGACCGGGTGCGGTGGTGGGCAGGCTCGGCAGAAGCGGGGGGGGAAG
The DNA here is from genome assembly GCF_002479375.1 of Comamonas sp. UBA7528. Taxonomy (NCBI): domain Bacteria; kingdom Pseudomonadati; phylum Pseudomonadota; class Betaproteobacteria; order Burkholderiales; family Comamonadaceae; genus Comamonas; species Comamonas sp. UBA7528. The sequence continues at coordinate 84,022 of NZ_DLMU01000009.1, read as the reverse complement.
CGGGCGGAGGGTGTCGGGCCAAGGGAATGTCCTAGGTCGGAGGCTGTCGGGGTGAAGGTTATGATAGCGCTAACCAAATCATCCCGAGACCTTGGTTGCTGCGCGTAAACCCGCAGCCGGGCTGGGAAGAATACCGAAATCCAAGGCAGGCCCTGGCCTGTCTTTTTTTGCAAGATCATGGATAGCGCTATCCGAGTCAATCACCCAGAAAGCAATCCCCAGGCGCTGGTCGTCATGGGGGTCTCCGGCTGCGGCAAGTCCAGCGTGGGCCAGTCGCTGGCGCATGCCTTGGGCTGGACGCTGCATGAAGGGGATGCCTACCACGCCGAAGAAAGCATTCGCAAGATGCAGGCCGGCACGCCCTTGACCGACGAAGACCGCAGCGGCTGGCTGGACACGCTGACGTGCCTGCTGGACTCGGCCATTGCTACGCCCGGTCCCGGTGTGGTGCTGACCTGCTCGGCGCTCAAGCGCAAATACCGTGACCGCCTGCGCGATGCCGGCCCGAGCGGTGCGGTGGGCTTTGTTTTCCTGGACCTGGGCTACGACACCGCGCTGCAGCGTGTGCAGGATCGCTCCGGACATTTTTTCTCGCCGGAACTGGTGGCCAACCAGTTTGCGACCCTGGAGCGTCCCGAAGGCGAGGGCGCCGTGCTCTGCGTGGATGCCACGCTGCCGCTGGCCGAGATCGTGCAACGCACCCGGACCTGGCTGGGCCGGCCCCATGCACTGACCACCTGACAACATAAACACAACATCAAGAGACCCCACATGCAAACAGATTCCCCCGCAGCCGGCCCCAAGCCGCGCCTTCAGCGGCTGGCCGAGGCACTGATGGTGCTGGCGCTGGCCGGCATGGTCATTGCCGTCTTCGTCAATGTGGTGCTGCGCTATGTGTTTCACACCAGCATCGTGTCGTACGAAGAGATTTCGCGCCTGCTCTTTGTCTGGCTGGTGGCCATCGGTGCCATCGTCGCTGCCTTCGAAGGCAGCCACCTGGGTTTCGACCTGGTGACCTCGCGCGTGGGACCTGCTGCACGCAGGGTGCTGTTCTGGCTGTCGCAGTTGCTGGTCCTGGCATGCATGGGCCTGCTGCTGTCGGGCTCCTGGGACCAGGTCCAGGCTGGGCTGAACAGTTTCAGCACGGTGCTCGGCTACCCGCTGGCGCTGGGCGCGGCGGCCACCCTGGTGCTGGCCCTGGGCCTGATCGCGGTGACCCTGCGCGACCTGCGCCGCGGTGCGCCGGCTGAAGACCATGCCGAGACTTCGGTCGAGTAAGGAGTACACACCATGGTTGTGACCCTGATCTTTCTGGCGGTGCTGATCGGCGGCATGGTGATCGGCATGCCGATCGCCCAGGCGCTGGTGCTCACGGGCGTGGCGCTGATGTGGCACCTGGATTTCTTCGATTCGCAGTTGCTTGCGCAGAATCTGCAGGCCGGTTTCGACAACTTTCCGCTGCTGGCCGTGCCTTTCTTCATCCTGGCGGGCGAGCTGATGAACGCGGGCGGTCTGTCGCGCCGCATCATCGACCTGGCGCGCGCTTACGTAGGCCATATCCGAGGCGGTCTGGGTTATGTGGCCATCGGCGCGGCGGTGTTGCTGGCCTCGATGAGCGGCTCGGCCATCGCCGACACCGCAGCGCTGGCCACGATCCTGCTGCCCATGATGCGGGACCAGAAGTACCCCGACAGCTACAGCGCCGGGCTGCTGGCATCGGGCGGCATCATCGCGCCCATCATCCCGCCGTCCATGCCTTTTGTGATCTATGGCGTGACCACCAACACCTCGATCAGCAAGCTGTTCTTGTCCGGGGTGGTGCCGGGTCTGATCATGGGCCTGTTCCTGATCTTTGCCTGGTGGTCCATTGCCCGCAAATATGACCTGTCGCGGGGCCCGCGCATGCCCTGGGGGCTGCGCCTGAAAGCCTTGGCCCAGAGCTTCTGGGCCATGATGATGCCGGTCATCATTCTGGGCGGTCTCAAAGGCGGTGTGTTCACCCCCACCGAAGCGGCCGTGGTGGCGGCGGTCTATGCGCTGTTCGTGTCCATGGTGATCTACCGCGAAATGACCTGGGGCCGGCTGTACGCCGTCTTCCTGGCCGCGGCCAAGACCACGGCCGTGGTGATGTTCCTGTGCGGCGCGGCCACGGTGACGGCTTACATGATCACGCTGGCGGACCTGCCCAATATGCTGGCAGACAGTTTCTCCGGCCTGCTGGGCAATCCGGTGCTGTTCATGGCCACGATGATGCTGTTCCTGCTGGTGGTGGGCACCGCCATGGACCTGACGCCGACCATCCTGATCTTCGGCCCCGTCTGTGCGCCGCTGGCGGTCAAGGCCGGAATCGATCCCATCTACTTCGGCTTCATGTTCATCTACGTGGGCTGTATCGGGCTGATCACCCCGCCAGTGGGTACGGTGCAAAACGTGGTTGCGGGTGTGGGCCGGCTGCGCATGGAGACTGTAATCAAAGGCACCAACCCGTTCCTGATGGTCTACGTGCTGCTGGCAGTGCTTTTTGTGCTCTTCCCCCAAATCATCCTGGCCCCGTTGCGCTGGATGCACTGACGACGTCTTTCCCATTTCACCGACGACCTATAACCCAAGGAGATGAACATGCGTATTCCCTTTGCACTGGCCAGCCTGATGGCCGCCGTCACCACGCTGGCCGCTACCGGCCAGGCCCTGGCCCAGGACTTCAAGCCGCGCATCGTGCGCTTCGGCTATGGCCTGGTGGATGACTCCAACCAAGGCCGCGCGGTCCGTTTCTTTGCCAAGGAGGTGGAGAAGGCGACGGGTGGCAAGATGAAGGTGCGGGCCATCGGCAATGCCTCGCTGGGCTCGGACACGCAGATGCAGCAGGCGCTGATCGGCGGCGCACAGGAGATGATGGTGGGCTCCACGGCCACCCTGGTCGGTCTGTCGCCGGAGATGGCGGTGTGGGACACGCCTTTCCTGTTCAGCAACGTCAAGGAGGCTGACGTGGTGCTCGACGGTCCCGTGGGTGAGAAGGTCAAGGGCACGCTGGAGCCCAAGGGCATGGTGGGCCTGGTGTACTGGGAGAATGGTTTCCGCAATCTCACCAATAACAAGCGCCCCATTGCCAAGCTGGAAGACCTGGCCGACGTCAAGCTGCGTGTGATGCAGAACAATGTGTTCCTCGACAGCTTCAAAGCCCTGGGGGCCAATGCCGTGCCGCTGCCGTTCTCCGAGCTGTTCACGGCGCTGGAGACGAAGGCCGTCGATGGCCAGGAAAATCCGTTCAACACGGTGCTGTCCAGCAAGTTCTATGAAGTGCAGAAGTACCTGACGGTCTCCAACCACGTCTACAGCCCCTGGATCGTCACCGTCAGCAAGAAGTGGTGGGACACCCTGAGCGCGGCCGAAAAGAAGGTGCTGCAGGATGCCGCCGTCAAGAGCCGCGAGTTCGAGCGCAAGGACACCCGCGAGGAAGCCGCCAAGGCCCTGGCGGACATCAAGGCCAAGGGCATGCAGGTCAACGAACTGCCTGCCGCTGAAGCCGGCCGCATGCGTGACAAGCTCACTGCGGTGAACACCGGCATTGCCAAGACCGTGGGCCAAGGCACCTGGGACGAGGTGCAGGCCGCCGTCAAGCAGGCACGCGCAGCCAAGTAAGGCGCACCGGGTGGTTCAGGACGCGGCAGGGGGCCGTGTCCTGGACACCCATGAACGAGAGAAGAGGCGCCACCGAGCGCATCGCAGGAACCACGCATGAGTACCATCCACCCCATTGTCGACCAGGTCACGCGCCGCATCCGTGCGCGCAGCGCCACGTCGCGCGCCGCCTACCTTGAACAGGTGGACGCCATGGCCGCCAGGCCGCCTGGCGCCCAATCCATGGGCTGTGCCAATGTGGCCCATGCCTTTGCCGGCATTCCCGGCCGAGACCGCATCCGCATCGTGGAGGAAAAGGCGCCCAATGTCGCCATCGTCACGGCCTACAACGACGTGCTGTCGGCCCATGCGCCGCTGGCACACTACCCAGACATCCTCAAGGACGAAGCCCGCAGACTGGGTGCGACGTCCCAGGTGGCGGGCGGCGTGCCGGCCATGTGCGATGGCGTGACCCAGGGGGCGCCGGGCATGGAGCTGAGTCTGTTCAGCCGGGACGCCATTGCCATGGGAGCTGCCATCGCGCTGTCCCACGATGTGTTCGATGCGGCGCTGATGCTGGGTGTCTGCGACAAGATCGTGCCGGGGCTGTTGATCGGCGCCCTGCATTTTGGCCACCTGCCGACGGTTTTCGTACCGGCGGGTCCCATGACCTCGGGCCTGTCCAATGGCGACAAGGCCAAGGTCCGGGAGCAGGCTGCCCAGGGCCTGGTGGGGCGCAAAGAGCTGCTGGCCGCCGAATCGGCTGCCTACCACGGCGAGGGGACCTGTACTTTCTACGGCACCGCCAACAGCAACCAGATGCTGCTGGAAGCCATGGGGCTGCATGTGCCGGGTACGGCCTTCATCAACCCTGGCGATGACCAGCGCGAACTGCTCACCCGCGAAGCCATGCGCACGGTGCTGGACATCAGCAAGAACCGGCGCTTCGCACCCATCGGCCATGTGGTGGATGAGCGCTGCATCGTCAATGCCATGGTGGCCCTGCTGGCCACGGGCGGGTCGACCAACCACCTGATCCACTGGGTGGCGGTGGCGCGTGCGGCGGGCATCACCATCGACTGGAACGACTTTGCCGAACTGTCGGCGGTCGTGCCGCTGCTGGCCCGCGTCTATCCCAATGGCAGTGCCGATGTGAACCAGTTCCAGGCCGCAGGTGGGCCGGGCTATGTGATCGGCCAGCTGCTCCAGGCCGGGCTGATGCATGGCGATGTGCTGACCGTGCGCGGGCCGGGCCTGAAGGCGTTCGCCTGCATTCCCATCGTGCAGGACGGGCAGCTGGCATGGCACGAGGCCGCCGTGTCCGGCGACCTGTCCGTGCTGCGTCCCGCCAACGCACCGTTCAGTGCCACGGGCGGCTTGAAGCTGCTGTCCGGCAACCTGGGGCGTAGCGTGATCAAGGTCAGCGCCGTGCCGGAGAACCGCCATGTGATCGAGGCGCCTGCACGCGTGTTCGATTCACAGGACGATTTGCAGCAGGCCTTCAAGGCCGGCGAGCTGGACCGCGACGTGGTCTGCGTGGTGCGCTGGCAGGGGCCGCGCGCCAACGGCATGCCCGAGCTGCACAAGCTCACGCCACCGCTGGCCGTGCTCCAGGGCAAGGGCTACCAGGTGGCCCTGGTGACCGACGGCCGCATGAGCGGCGCATCGGGCAAGGTGCCCGCCGCCATCCATGTCTCACCGGAAGCCTGTGTGGGCGGTCCGCTGGCACGGATGCGCGACGGGGATCTGGTGCGCCTGGATGCCGTGGCCGGCACGCTGGCTGTGCTGGTGAGCGAAGACGAGTGGGAGCAGCGCAGCGTGGCCAGCATGCCGCAGGCGCTGCGCCACGCCAATGGCCGGGGATTCGGCCGCGAACTGTTTGCCGGATTCCGGCGCCATGCGCTCAGCGCAGAAGAGGGAGCCTGCACATGGATCAACAACGACTGACTGCCTTGGAGCTGATGCAGGATGGCCCGGTCATCCCGGTCATCGTGCTGAACGACCCTGCCCATGCCGTGCCCATGGCCCAGGCCCTGGTCGCGGGTGGGGTGCGTGTGCTGGAAGTCACTTTGCGCACACCCCAGGGGCTGTCGTGCATCGAGGCGATTGCGCGCGCGGTGCCGGAGGCCATTGTGGGCGCCGGCACGGTCCGCAGCGCGGGCGATGCGCAGGCCTGTGCGAATGCGGGTGCGCGTTTCGCGGTCAGTCCGGGCTATACCAGCGCGCTGGGCCGGGCCTGCCAGGAGCTCCAGCTGCCGCTGTTGCCCGGCGTGGCCACCAGCGGCGAAATCATGGCCGCCCAGGCCGATGGTTTCAACGAACTGAAATTCTTCCCCGCCGTGCAGGCCGGTGGCGCGGCCATGCTCAAAGCTTGGCAGGGGCCGTTTGGCGATGTGCGGTTTTGCCCCACGGGCGGTATTTCGCCGGGCAATGCACGGGAGTTTCTGGCGCTGAATAACGTGGTCTGCGTCGGTGGCTCCTGGCTGGTGCCGGTGGAGGCGATGGAGCAGGGTGACTGGCGCCGCATCACTGCGCTGGCTCGCGAGGCGGTGGCTCTGCGCGTTGTCTGAGCGGCCCGCGCTGCCTGCACAGAGACGGCAGCAGCCGTTCGCCATAAAAATCGCCAAGGCGTGGGATTGCGCTTACAGTGTGCTGCCCGGTTGGGCAACAGCTGTCTGGTGATTGATGTATGCACACTTTCCCCGCCTTCAAAAGCGATCTGCTGCAAGTGGCCCTGGAGCAGTCGTTCAACGCCGTCATGATCACCAACGCCGAACGCGGCGGCGGCGGACCGGTGATCGTGTACTGCAATGCGGCGCTGTGCGCGATGACGGGGTATTCCGAGGCCGAGCTGCTGGGCCAGTCCCCGCGCATGCTGCAAGGACCTGCGACCGACCGGGCGGTGCTGGACAGGTTGCGCCATTGCCTGGAGCAGGGCGTGTTCTTCGAAGGGGCCGCCATCAACTACCGCAAGAACGGCGAGGCCTACCATCTGGAGTGGAACATCTCGCCGGTGCGCGATGGGGCCGGGGAGATCCGCTATTTTGTCTCGGTACAGCGCGATGTCTCGGAGCGGGTGCAGGCCGACAAAGAGCGCAATCTGCTGGCGCAGGCCTTGAATGCATCGAACGACGCCATCCTGATCACCGATGAGGCATGGGTGATCGTGTATGCAAACCAGGCCTGTGAGGCCTTGACGGGCTATGGCCGCAGCGAACTGCTGGGGCAAAGCCCCATGCTGCTGCGCTCGGGCATGCACGAGCCGGGGTTCTATGAAGCGCTGCAAGCCTGTCTGCTCCGGGGCGAGGGTTTTCGCGGCACCTTCATCAACCGCCACAAGAACGGCAGCCTGTACTACGCCGAGCAAAGTATTGCCGCCTTGCACGACAGCGCAGGCGAGATCAGCCACTATGTGGGGGTTTCCAAAGACATCACGCCACAGGTGCAGCGCGAGACGGTTTTGCGCGAGCAGGCCTCCCGCGACAAGCTGACGGGCTTGCTGAACCGGCATGCCGGCGAGTATGAGTTGCAGCATTGCCAGATGCATGCCCTGGCGTCCGGTCAGGGCTTTGGCCTGATTCTGGGTGACCTGGACCATTTCAAGCGCATCAATGACAGCTGGGGCCATCGCACCGGCGACCTGGTGCTGAAAAATGTGGCTGCTGTGCTGCTGCAGTCGGTGCGCAGCACGGACTATGTGGTGCGCTGGGGCGGGGAGGAGTTTCTGGTGATCCTGCCGGATGTGACGCTGGAGGTGGCGCAGGAGCTGGCCGAACGCATCCGGAGTTCCGTTCAGGGGTACTCGGTGCCGAATGCGGGTCACTGCAGCATTTCCCTGGGGGTTGGCATCTGGCAGTTGGGGGAGGCGGAGGAGTCCCTGCTGCAGCGCATCGATGCGGCACTGTATGCTTCCAAGGAACGCGGCCGCAATCGGGTCACACTGGCCGCGCAGGGCGGGGGGCTGAAGCCCGTGTTGTCTACGGCGCAGCCCGAAGCGACGTGCACACGTTGAGTGCAGGCCAATGGCCTGCAACGAATATGCGATACTCCGCCGCACAGCCCCGTGCTGCAGACATAAGAAAAGGAGCTTGAAGCTCCTTTTTCTTTGTAAGGCCTGCCGGGCAGCCTGCCTGCGTGTATCAGCTTTGCGGTGCCAGGCCAGCCACGGTGTTGCTGTCCTGCGTTTCCACGCGGCGGGCACCGTTGAAACGGGTTGCCCAGTACTTGCTTTCCATGCTTTCGACGCGCACCGAGGCACCGGTGCGGGGAGCGTGGATGAACTTGCCTTCGCCGACGTAGATGCCGACATGGCTGAAGGCGCGGCGCATGGTGTTGAAGAACACCAGATCACCCGGCTTCAGGTCTTGTTTCTTGATGGTGGCGGTGGCGGCGGCCTGTTCGTCGGAACGGCGCGGCAGGGTCAGGCCGGCGGTCTTCTGGTAGATGGCACGGACAAAGCCGCTGCAATCGAAGCCGGTGTCTTCCGAGGTGCCGCCACGGCGGTAGGGCACACCGATCAGGCCCATGGCGGTGGTCAGCAACTGGCTGGTCTTGTCCGCGACCTGGTGGCCGGCGTTCTGGATCTGCGACACAAAGCCGCGCTGCGACAGAAAACGGCCCAGTTCATCGGAACTGGCGCTGTCTGAGGCGGGGGCGGCGTGTGCGCCGACACCGGCACAGGCGAGTAGGAGGACAGGCAACCACTTGGACATGGGGGCAGAGGGTAACACGAATGTTGCATGCCAACAGGCATAAAAGTCATGATTCGGAGCCTGTACATCTGTTTTTGATATGAAACAAGCTGGAATCGACGCGAAATTCAGTGGAGACAAGCAATCTGCATGCCCGCAAAATTTGCAGGGGAATACGGAGCAGGGGAAGCCTGCAGCAGAGCTGCGCGGCGAACTGCGACAATCGGGGCCATCGCTGAAGCGCTAGCCCGCTTCATACGCATACCTATATAGAGAGTGAAAGAAGGAAGAACCATGCTGCTTGATGCCGACGACTGCCAACTGGTGTTGGTGGACTACCAGGAGAAGCTGATGCCCGTGATCCACGAGCACGCCCTGGTCACCGCCAACGCCGTGCGCCTGGCCCAGCTGGCACGGCTGATGGAGGTGCCGGTGTTCGGCACCGAACAGAACCCCAGCCGCCTGGGCGGCAATGTGCCTGCCGTGCGGGAGCTGTGCGACCGTACGCTGCAGAAGATGAGTTTCAGCGCCGTGCCCGATGGCCTGCTCGAATGGCTGCGCCCGCCCGCCAAGCCCCAGCAAGGCCGCAATGCGCGCAGCCTGCCCAAGCACCTGCAAAAGCCGGTCCAGGCCCAGCCGGAGATGGAACGCAGCACCATTGTCATCGCCGGCTGCGAAGCCCATGTCTGCCTGATGCAGACTGCGCTGGAGCTGCTGGAAGAAGAGATGGATGTGTGGGTGGTGACCGATGCCTGCAGCTCGCGCACCGAACGCAACCGCGATGCCGCCTTTGACCGCCTGGCCGGCGCAGGTGCCGAGCTGGTGACCACGGAGATGGTGGCATTCGAGTGGTTGCGCAGCTGCGAGCACCCGGCGTTCAAGGACATGCTGGCGCTGGTCAAGTAAGACCCATCGCTGGGCAGACGCCAAGACCCGGCGGTGCCTCTGCTGCCTGCACACCAGACCGCCCCGAGGGGCGGTTTTTTGCGTCCGTGGTGATGGGGCGCATCGCAAGCCGCCGAGGCTGCACGGTTTTGGGGCACGGACCGCCCATGGTGGATCGTCCCCCGGTTTCCGGCTGAACCACCAGGGGAGGTGCCGGACAGAGGGGCCAGCGGCGGGTTCGCTGCGGTTGTGGCTTTCCGAGCCTGTCGGCTGGCGTGTCAGTTGGCTGCAAGAGGGTGTTTTCATAATTATGAATGCAGAACTACAGGCCGCCTGCTGCAGGCGGCGCCCGAAGCAGGAGACAACAACCATGACCACGTTTGCAGATTTCCACGCCCGCTCGATTTCCGACACCGAGCGCAATGCCTTCTGGGCCGAGCAGGCCAAGCTGGTGGACTGGAAAGTTGCCCCCACCGAAGTGGTGGACTACAGCAACCCGCCGTTTGCGCGCTGGTTTCCCGATGGCGTGACCAATCTGTGCCACAACGCGCTGGACCGCCATCTGCCGGCGCTCCAGGACCAGCCCGCGCTGATCGCCATTTCCACCGAAACCGATACCGAGCGCACCTACACCTATGGCGAGCTGCATGCCGAGGTGCAGCGCATGGCTGCCGTGCTGCAGTCGTTCGGCGTGCAAAAGGGCGACCGCGTACAGATCTACATGCCGATGGTGGCCGAGGCCGTGTTTGCCATGCTGGCCAGCGTGCGCCTGGGAGCTATCCACTCGGTGGTGTTCGGTGGCTTTGCCTCGGGTTCGCTGGCCTCGCGCATTGACGACGCCCAGCCCAAGGTCATTGTCAGCACCGATGCCGGCTCGCGCGGCGGCCGTGTGGTGGCCTACAAGCCGCTGCTGGACGAGGCGCTGCAGCTGAGCAGCCACAAGCCCGCTGCCGTGCTGATGGTCAACCGTGGTCTGGCACCCATGCAGATGCAGGCCGGCCGCGACCACGACTGGGCCGCGCTGCGCGCCTTGCACCTGGATGCCCAGGTCCCCTGCACCTGGGTGCAGTCCACCGACCCCAGCTACATCCTGTACACCAGCGGCACCACCGGCAAGCCCAAGGGGGTGCAGCGCGACACCGGCGGCTACACCGTAGCCCTGGCGTCCAGCATGGACCACATCTTCCACGGCAAGCCGGGCGATACCTATTTCTGCACCAGCGACATCGGCTGGGTGGTGGGGCACAGCTACATCATTTACGCTCCACTGATTGCCGGCATGGCCACGGTGCTGTACGAAGGCCTGCCGGTGCGCCCGGACGCCGGCATCTGGTGGAGTATTGTCGAGAAGTACAAGGTCACGCACATGTTCTCGGCGCCCACGGCCATCCGGGTGCTCAAAAAGCAGGATCCTTCCTTTCTGACCAAGTACGACCTGTCCAGCCTGCAGGCGCTGTGGCTGGCCGGCGAGCCGCTGGACGAGCCCACGGCGCAGTGGATCAGCAGCGCCATCGGCGTGCCCATTGTGGACAATTACTGGCAGACCGAGACCGGCTGGCCCATCATGACGCTGTGCAACGGCGTGGAAAAGCAGACCAGCCGCTTTGGCAGCCCCGGCAAGGCGGTGTACGGCTACAACGTCAAGCTGATCGACGAGGCCACGGGCCAGGAGCTGACCGGTGCCCATGAGAAGGGCGTGCTGGCCATCGAAGGCCCGCTGCCACCGGGCTGCTTGCAGACCGTGTGGGGTGACGACGAGCGCTTTGTGAACACCTACTGGAAGAGCATTCCCGGCCGCATGGTCTACAGCACCTTCGACTGGGGGATCCGCGACGCCGACGGCTATTACTTCATCCTGGGGCGCACCGATGACGTGATCAATGTGGCCGGGCACCGCCTGGGCACCCGCGAGATCGAGGAGAGCATCTCCGGCCATCCGGCGATTGCCGAAGTGGCGGTGGTGGGGGTGGCCGACAAGCTCAAGGGCCAGGCCGCCATGGCCTTTGCCGTGGTGCGTGACCCGCGCAGCGTGGAAACCGCCGAGCAGCGCAACAAGCTGGAAGCCGAGGTAATGAAGCAGGTGGACGGCCTGCTGGGGGCCGTGGCCCGCCCGTCGCGCGTGCTGTTTGTCACCACCTTGCCCAAGACGCGCAGCGGCAAGCTGCTGCGCCGCGCGCTGCAGGCCGTGGCCGAGCACCGTGACCCCGGCGATTTGACGACCATGGAAGACCCGGGCGCATTGCAGCAGGTCAAGGAATTGGTCCAGCAGGGCTGAAACTCCCTTGCACTCTGGCGTTGCCTGCGACGCCTTGCCAGCCCCGGGCATTGCGTCCGGGGCTTTTTTGTCAGGGCACGTCGCGCTTCACCTGCTGGTGGTGTGCATGGACTCTATCGGCAGGTCTGCAATGGTCGCGGCCATGGCGCCAGCGCGGCGCGTTGTGCACGGGGGGAATTCCTCCGGCCATCCCCCTGCCGGATGCATGTGCACGCTGCACCTTGCGTTTTGGACTTACTCTGGCGCAGCGAATCTGCCACCGCCTGCAGGGCCATGTGCCCACCATGACCCCAGCAGGCGGTGGTGCGTGGAGAGCGCAGGGAGGCAGCGTGGGGGCTTCAGGCAGGAAGCGTGTCGGCCGCCATGGCGCTGGCCTGCCATAGCGCATGCCACTGCGGCAGCTGCGCCGCCGGCATGGGGCGGGCAAAGAAGTAACCTTGGCCGACCGCGCAGCCAATCGTCTGCAGCAGCAGGCTTTGCTCCCGTGTTTCCACGCCTTCGGCAATCACCTGGTAGCCGAACGAGGCGGCCAGACCGGCCACGCCCTGAATGATGGTGCGGTTGCTCTGGTCGTCCAGCATGTCGCGCACAAAGCTCTGGTCGATCTTGAGCGTGTCCAGCGGCAACTGGCGCAGATAGGTCAGCGAGCAGTAGCCGGTGCCAAAGTCGTCCAGAGAGACCGTGATGCCCACGGCGCGCAGCTGTTCCAGCTCCTTGGCCACGTGGGTGATGTCCTGCAAGGCCGCGCTTTCGGTGATTTCCAGGTCCAGCAGGCGGGCCGGAACTTCGGGGTGCAGGGTCAGCTCGGTGATCAGCCAGTGCGCGAACCCGGGCTGCTGCAGATGGCCTGCCGAGATGTTGACGCTGACCGGCACTTCCAGGCCCTGGGCGCGCAGCTGGGCAATGGTCTGGATGGCCTCGCGCACGGCCCATTCGCCGAAGGGGATGTCCAGCGGAGAGCCTTCCACCAGCGGCAGGAAGGCGCCGGGGGCCAGCACGCCGCGTGTGGGGTGGTTCCAGCGTGCCAGTCCTTCCACGCCCACCAGGCGGTTGCGCACCATGTCCACCTTGGGCTGCAGATAGAGTGTGAATTCGCCGCGCTCCAGCCCTTCGCGTACGCGCAGGGTGTCGGCCTGCTGGGCGCGCATCTGGCGTTCGGTGACGGAGTCGAAGGCACGCACGCAGTTGCGTCCCGACTGCTTGGCCTGGTACATGGCCTGGTCGGCATGGCGCAGCAGCGTGTCTTCGTCGGCATCGTCCTCGGGGTAGAGGGTGTAGCCCATGCTGGCCGTGATGCGGGCCGTGTCTGCGCCCAGGATGTAGGGGGCGGCCAGGCGCTGCATGATGCGTTCCAGCAGGGCTTCGCAGTGTGGTCGGCTTTCCAGCCCGTTGAGCAGGATGACGAATTCATCCCCGCCCAGGCGGGCCACACAGTCCTGGGAGCGCAGCGCACTTTTGAGGCGCTTGGCCACCTGCACCAGCAGCTGGTCGCCGACATCGTGGCCCAGCCGGTCGTTGATGGGCTTGAAACCGTCCAGGTCGATATAGACCACCCCCAGCTGGCCGGCGTCATGGCGGGCAATGCGGGTGCTGTCTTTCAGGCGCGCCGTCAGGTGCAGGCGGTTGGCCAGACCGGTCAGGGCGTCGAAATGGGCCATCTGCTCCAGCACATGGGTCTGTTCGCGCTGGTGGGTCACGTCCTGGGTCACTCCCAGCATGCGCACGGGGCGGCCATGGCCGTCCACATCGACGATCTTGCCCACGCTGCGCAGCCAGCGGCCGGGTTCGGTCTCGGAGGTGCGCCAGGTGGCGTCAAACGGCGCATCCCCCGGCTCGTCAATGTGGCGCAGCAGCTCGGCATTGATGCTGGGAATGTCGCTGGTGGCCAGCAGCTCGGTCCAGTGCCGGTCCATGCGTCCGTCCAGGGCGGCGGGCGTGTGGTTGGATTCGATGCCGTTCAGATGCCGCCACTGGGTGTCGCCCGAGATCATGCCGGTGGCCAGGTTCCAGTCCCAGCGGCCCAGCGCGGCGGCGGACAGCGTCAGCGCAATCAGGGCCTCGCTCTCGCGCAGGCGCTCTTCCTCGGCCTTGCGGTCGGTGATGTCCAGTACCGACACCAGCCAGTAGTCGCCGTCGAAGAAATGGGTGCGGCGCAGCGAATACAGCACCGTCAGCGGGCGGCCGTCACGGGCCGTGAGGCGCGCTTCCTGGTGGGCGGCGTCGCCATGGGGCATTTCCTTCCAGCGCCCGGGGGGCAGCAGGCCCAGCGATTCGGCGTTCTTGCCCATGCATTCGTAGCGCGTGTAGCCGAACAGGTCTTCCCAGGCGGTGTTGATGGTCTTGAAGCTGCCGTCATGGCACTGGGCCAGGGCCATGGGGGTGGAGACCAGCTCGAAGATGCGCTCAAACCGGACTTCGGACTGGCGCAGACTTTCCTGGATGCGCTTGGCACCGTCAATGTCCTGCATCACGCCGCGCAGGCCGGTGACCTGGCCCTGGGCGTCCAGGATCACCTCGCCGCGCGAACGCATCCAGGCCATGCGGCCGTCGGCACGGATGATTTCGATCTCGGCGCTCCAGTCGCTCTTGGTGCGCAGGCAGTGCTTGATCTTGTCGCGCATCAGCCCGCGCCAGGCGGGAGCCACAAAGGTGTTGATGTACTCCCGCGGCAGCGGCGCGTTGCGGGGCAGTCCATGGATGTCATAGCAGACCTCGGACCAGTAGACCAGGCCCGAGCCTTTGGTGTCCTCCCATACGCCCAGCTGTGCCAGGTGGCCCGCCTGCTGCAGCAGGCCGTTGACGGCATGCAGTTCTTCGTGGGTGCGTTTTTCTTCGCTGGTGTCGCGAAAGACAAACATCATGCAGTCTTCGCCGGCAATGGGCAGGATGCGTGCCGAGATCAGGCCGGTCACGGTGCGTCCCAGGGGCAGGCTTTGCACGCAGATGGGCATCCGGTCCACACAGCCATGGCGGTTCAGGTGCTCCAGCAGGCGCGGTCGCTCCTGGGCGGTGGCGTAGATTTCCAGCTCGTAGTTGGTTCGGCCTATGACCTGCTCCAGCGGCAGCCCCATCATCTGGCAGAACGCGGGGTTCACGTCCAGAAAATGGCCATCGACCACGCGGGTGATGCCGGCCGGGTCGGGCAGCATGCGGTAGGCCGCCGACAGGGCATCCATGCGGGTGGCATGCGCATCGCCATGCTGGGCGTGGGCTGCAGCGGCCGGCAGCAGGCGCTGGGCGGCCAGCACCATCAGCGTCAGCGACGTCAGCCAGGACAGGTGCAACCAGTCCAGTGCGGGCAGGCGCAGCACCTGGCCCAGGCTGGAAGGCAGGCCCAGCAGATGCCAGAGCCAGGGGATGAGCAGGGCGGCCACCATGGCCAGCGACCAGAGCGTGCGGGCAGTCCACAGCGCAGATGCACCGCGCGCGGCGGCAGCGGGGACGGGTTGTGGATTGCGGTCGGAAGCGCTCATGGATGGGCCTTCCGCGTGGTTCGCGCGCAGGTGTACATCGCGCCTTCCTCCCTCTGCTGCATCATTCGCCTTGTCGTTCTGTGTGGTGTGCCGCCTGGGGCGTCACGCGGGCGACTGTAGGTGTGGACGCGCGATCATGCATTGATCTGGGTGGGGTTTCCCTCGGGGCTTGCCCCAGGTAACCAAATGTAGTGTGTTGCAGGCCGGTGCTTGGGATCTGGGCTGTGGCGCGCAGCCTACAATCCGGGCTTTACCGCCCCGGCAGCCCGCCGACAGGGCGGGGCAAACTGCACCGAAATACAAGGACGCCACCGTGCACGCAGCACCTTCGATTTTCAAAGCCTATGACATCCGGGGCATTGTCCCCAGTACCCTGAACGAGGAAGTGGCCCGCGCACTGGGCCGTGCATTTGGCATGGCAGCGCTGTCGGAGGGGCAGAAGACCGTGGCGGTGGGCCGTGACGGTCGTCTGTCCGGTCCCGCGCTCAGTGGTGCGCTGATGGCAGGGCTGGTGGATGTCGGTCTGCACGTGATCGATATCGGCATGTGCACCACGCCCATGCTGTACTTTGCGGCGGCCACGCTGTGCGAAAGCGGCATCCAGGTCACTGGTAGCCACAATCCCAAGGATTACAACGGTTTCAAGATGGTGCTGGCCGGCCGGGCCATCTATGGCGAAGAAATCCAGGCCCTGCACCGGACCATGGAAGCCGAATCCTGGCAGCTGCAGCCCGGTGGCAGCATCCGCCATGTGGATGTGCTGGCCGATTACAGCGCCCGCATCGTGGGCGATGCCAAGCTGGCGCGCCCCATGAAGGTGGTGGTGGACAGCGGCAACGGCATTGCCGGTGCGTCCGCCCCGGGTATCTTCCGCGCGCTGGGCTGCGAGGTGATCGAGCTGTTTTCGGAAGTGGATGGCGATTTTCCCAACCACCATCCCGACCCCAGCAAGCCCGAGAACCTGCGCGATGTGGTGCAGGCGCTGCGCGACACCGACGCGGAACTGGGCCTGGCCTTTGACGGCGACGGCGACCGCCTGGGCATTGTGACCAAGGATGGCCAGACCATTTTCCCCGACCGCCAGATGATGCTGTTTGCACAGGATGTGCTCTCGCGCGTGCCTGGCGGGACGATTCTGTTCGACGTGAAATGCTCGCAGCGCCTGGCGCCCGCCATTCGCGCGGCCGGCGGCGAGCCCCTGATGTGGAAGACCGGACACTCCCTGGTCAAGGCCCGCATGAAGGAAGTGGATTCGCCCCTGGGCGGCGAGATGAGCGGCCATATCTTCTTCAAGGAGCGCTGGTACGGCTTTGACGATGGCACCTATGCCGGCGCACGCCTGCTGGAGATCCTGAGCAAGAGCGCCGACCCCAGCGCGGTGCTGAATGCGCTGCCCACCAGTTTCTCCACCCCCGAGCTGAATGTGGCCTGCGAGGAGGGTGAACCGCACCGCCTGTCCGTCGAGCTGCAGCAGCTGGCTTCCAGCGCTTTCAGCGCCCCGGCAGTGATCAGCACCATCGATGGCCTGCGTGTGGACTGGCCGGACGGTTTCGGCCTGATCCGTGCCAGCAACACGACGCCCGTGCTGGTGTTGCGCTTTGAAGGCCAGACGCAGGAGGCGCTGCACCGCATCGAAGGCGAGATGCTGGCGCTGCTGCGCCGCGTCAAGCCCGATGCCCAGCTGGGCGCGTCGGCCCACTGAGGGCGGCTGTGCGCCCGCTGTCCTGTCTCTGACCGTCCGAAGCCGCCCGTGACCCTGGTTCGCTCTCTGTACGCTGCCCTGACCTGGGCAGCCCAGCCTTTGCTGCGGCGCAAGTTGCGCCGCCGCGCCCAGCAGGAACCCGGCTATGCCGAGGCCGTTCCCGAACGCTTCGGCCACTACCAGCCCGCCGACCTGGGGGCCGAAGGCCGGGGGCAGTGGCTGTGGGTGCATGCCGTTTCCCTGGGCGAGACCCGCGCTGCCGCCATTCTGTTGCAGGCGCTGCGGTCCCGGCACCCAGGCTTGAAGCTGCTGCTCACGCATGGCACGGCCACCGGCCGGGCGGAAGGGAAAAAACTGCTGCGACCTGGCGACATCCAGGTCTGGCAGCCCTGGGACAGCCTGGGCGCCACGCGCCGCTTTGTGCGGCAGTTCCAGCCGGTGGCGGGCGTGCTGATGGAAACCGAGATCTGGCCGAACCTGCTGGCCGCCTGCCGCGAAGCCGGCGTGCCGGTGGCGCTGGCCAATGCCCGGCTCAATGCCAAATCCCTGGCCGGCGCTCGGCGCTGGGCCGCGCTGTCGCAGCCGGCCTACCGGTCGCTGGCCGCCATCTGGGCCCAGACCGAGGATGACGCTGCACGCCTGCGCCAGTTGGGCGTGCAGGTCAGCGGGGTCTTTGGCAATGTGAAGTTCGATACGGTGCCGGATGCCCAGCAACTGGCGCAGGGCCATGTCTGGCGCGCGGCCAGCGAACGGCCCGTGCTGCTGCTGGCCAGCAGCCGCGAAGGTGAAGAGGCGCTGTGGCTGGCTGCCGTGCAGCGCCTGCGTGCCGAAGGGCAGGGTGCAAGCATGCCAGTGCAGTGGCTGATCGTGCCGCGCCACCCCCAGCGCTTTGATGAAGTGCAGCAATTGATTGAACAGGCAGGGCTGACGGTGTCGCACCGCAGCCGCTGGACCGGAGAGGGCAGCGCGCATGCCCCCGCCGCAGCCGATGTCTGGCTGGGCGACAGCATGGGAGAGATGCCGCTGTACTACGCCCTGGCCCATGCCGGTCTATTGGGAGGGAGTTTTGAGCGCCTGGGCGGTCAGAACCTGATCGAAGCGGCGGCCTGCGGCTGTCCCATGCTGCTGGGGCCGCACACCTTCAACTTTGCCGAAGCGGCGGAGCAGGCCTGTAGCGCCGGTGCTGCACTGCGGGTGGACGATATGGAGGTGGCCGTGCAGCAGGCCACGGCGCTGGTGCAGAACGGCACACAACTGGCGGCCATGCAGCAGCAGGCCCTGGCCTTTGCCGCCACCCACCGCGGCGCTGCCCAGGCCACGGCACAGGCCGTGCTGGCGTTGGCCTGGCCGCACGGCGTGCCGGGCTGAAGGCGTACGCGGGGCCGCTGCGGCACGGTGCGCAGCCTTCTCCAATAAGGGGACTGTCGTATCGAGACGGCGTTGTTGACAGGCTGTGTGGGCGTGGTGAACCACGCGGCATACCTACAGTCAGCGCGGGCACTGGATTGACATCAGCGTGTGGTGCCGCCAGTGTCACAGCGGGCCATGGTCATGGCCGCTGCGGCCGTCAGGGCCGGGCGATCAGCTGGTTCAGGCCGTGGATGTCCTGCATCTGCAACTGGCCGGCGGCCTGGCGCAGCTTGAGCTGGCCGACCAGCACGTTGTAGCGCGCCTGGGCCAGGTCGCGTTGGGCCTGGTAAAGCTGGCTTTGGGCGTTGAGCACGTCCACATTGATGCGCACACCCACCTGGTAGCCAAGCTGGTTGGCTTCGAGCGCGCTTTGGCTGGAGGCGACGGCCGCTTCCAGCGCCTTGACCTGGCCAGTGCCCGATTGCACGCCATAGAACGCCTGGCGCGTGGCCTGGGCACTCTGGCGGCGGGCGTTGTCCAGGTCTGCCCGGGCTTTTTCTTCCAGCGACAGGGTTTCCTTGACGCGGTTTTGCACGGCAAAGCCAGCGAATAGCGGCATGTTCAGCGTCACGCCCACCTGGCCCTGGTGGATGCGGTTCTTGATGGGGATGGTGGTCGTGCCATCCGGGTTGCGCTGCACGCCGTAGCTGGCTTGCAGATCGACAGTGGGCAGGTGGCCGGTTTCGGCCTTGCGGGTTTCCAGCTCGGCCATGTCCAGGGCCAGACGTGCCTGGCGTACCAGGGGCTGGTCGTTTTCGGCCTGCTCCACCCAGGGCGCCACCGTGGCTGGCTGCACGGCGGGCAGCTGCACGGGCTGGGCCAGGGGGCGGGGCTGCAGCGGGCTTTTCCCCACCAGCTGCTCCAGCGCCAGGCGCTTGACCTGCAGGTCGTTGGTGGCGGCGATTTCCTGGGCCTCCACCAGATCGTGGCGGGCCTGGGCTTCGCGCTGGTCGGTGATGGTGGCGGCGCCGATGTCGAAATTGCGCTGGGCGAATTCCAGCTGCTCGCGCACGGCGCGCTTTTGGGCCTGCACCGTGGTCAGCGTGTCCTGGGCGGCCAATACGTCGAAGTAGCCCTGGCTGACGCGCACCAGCAGGTCTTGCGTGGCGGCATCCAGCTGGGCGCGGGCCAGCTCCACATTGCGCTGGCCCTGGCGGTAGGCGATGGTGTTGGCAGGGCGGTACAGCGGCTGGCTGGCCTGGATGGCCGCACTTTGCTGGTGCGCACTGCCCAGCACGCCGGGAATGTTGGGGTGCAGCTCGGTGCGGGTGTAGTTGGCACCGGCCTGGGCGCCTACGCTGGGCAGCAGGCCGGACTTGGCCTGGGCGCCCTTGTGTTCGGCCGCATCCAGTGCGGCGCGGCTGGACAGCCAGGGCGCATCAAAGCCCTGGGCCAGTTCCACCATTTCCACCAGGCTCTGGGCACTGGCAGGGGCTGCAGCCAGGCCCATCGCCAGCAGGGTTGCCAAGGTCGCGCAGTGCGTCAGAGAGTGCCGGAAATTGCGAACCATGGAGCTCCTCAGGATGGGGCGGGGGACAGGAAAAGGCGAACAGGTCGGGAGGCAGGCAGTCTGTCAGTAGCGCGGTACGCTGGGGTCGCGCTGGAGGGACCAGGCGTCGATGCCGCCTTCGATGTTGGCCACCTGCCCGAAATCGTGCTGCGCCAGGAACATCGCCACCTGCATGCTGCGCATGCCATGGTGGCACAGGCAGGCGGTGGGACGCTCGGGATCCAGCGCGGCCAGTTGCGACGGAATCTGCCCCATGGGCAGGTTCAGCAGCTCAAAACCTTCGGCGGTGACGTGCGCGGTCTGGAATTCCCAGGGTTCGCGCACATCCAGCACCAGGGGAAGCGGATCCCCGGGGTGCTGGGCCAGCCAGTCGTTCAATTGCGTGGGAGAGACGCGGGTGAACATAGGTCTGACTCTTCTCAGAACACAAAACGTTCTGCCGTGGCAAAGCCGGACAGACGGGGAGCGACCATGTCCCAGGGTTCGGTAGTGATGCGCTCGTTGCCGTGGCGCTTGACCAGGGTGAAGCGCATCATGGGCGACTGGCCCACGATGGCGCCCAGGCGGCCGCCGTCTTTCAGGTGGTCCAGCAGGGCTTCGGGCAGCACTTCCACCGAGCCACTGAGCACGATCACATCGAACGGGCCTTCGGCCAGCAGGTCCTTGGAGCCGTCGGCCACGCGCACGGTGACGTTGGTGGCGCCGGCGGATTCCAGGTTCTCGCGGGCCATCTCGGCCAGTTCGGGGTTGATTTCCAGGGTCACCACTTCCTTGGCCAGCTTGCCCAGCAGGGCGGCGCTGTAGCCGGAACCGGTGCCGATTTCCAGCACGCGCTCATGGGCCTGGATGGCCAGGTCGTTGGCCATGCGGGCGTCGACCTTGGGCGACAGCATGGTCTGACCTGCCACGCCCAAGGGGATTTCCACGTCCATGAAGGCCAGTTCGTACGAGGCCGGCGGCACGAAGTCTTCGCGGCGCACGGTTTCCAGAGCTTCGATCACACGCACATCCTGCACCACCCAGGGTCGGATCTGTTGCTGGACCATGTGGAAGCGGGCCGTAGCGTTGGCGTCAGAGGTATCAACCGGGCGGTTATAGGGCAATGTCATCGGGGGTCTCCTCCACAAGGGATGGCTATATCGCAAAATCTTCGATTCTAAGGTTCCTGGGCGGGGTTTGCCGGGGCATTGCCCAGCTTGCGGCGCACCCAGTTCGCCAGATCGTCCATGTAGCAGTACATCACCGGCACCACGACCAGGGTCAGCAGGGAGGAGGTGATGACTCCCCCGATCACCGCCTGGCCCATGGGGGCGCGCTGTTCCGAGCCTTCGGACAGGGCAAAAGCCAGCGGGACCATGCCGAACACCATGGCCAGCGTGGTCATCAGAATGGGGCGCAGGCGCACGCGGGCGGCGGTGAGCAGGGCTTCTTCCCGCGGCATGCCGGGGTGGGGCTGGCCGTCCTCTCCGGTGTGGGGGGCACGTGCGCGGATGGCAAAGTCCACCAGCAAAATGGCGTTCTTGGTGACCAGGCCCATCAGCATCACCACGCCGATGATGGAGAACATGGACATGGCGGAGCGGAACATCAGCAGCGCCAGGGCCACGCCGATCAGCGTCAGCGGCAGCGAGGTCATCAACGCCAGCGGCTGCACAAAGCTCTTGAACTGGCTGGCCAGGATCATGTAGATGAAGATGATGGCCAGTGCCAGTGCCGACAGGGCATAGGCAAAGGATTCGTTCATGTTCTTGGTGGAGCCGGCAAATTCCCAGCGGTAGCCGGGCGGCAGGGCGGCGCTGTCCATCAGGCGGCGGATGTCGCCGGAGACTTCCCCGGCCGAGCGCAGCGCGACGTTGGCGGTGAATTGCACTTCGCGCGCCAGCCCGCGCCGGTTGATCTGCCCGGGGCCGGTGGAGTCCACCAGCTGTGCGACCTGGTTCAGGCGCACGATCTGGGTGCTGCCATCGGTGCCCGCCAGGGCAAACGGCAGGCGCGCCAGGTCGCTGGGCTGGGTGCGGGCATCGGGCGCCATGCGCACGTTGACGTCATAGGTTTCGTCGTTGGCTGCGCGCCAGTTGCCCACGGTTTCGCCGGCCACCAGCACGCGCAGTGCGGTGGCCAGGCTGCCCACGGACAGGCCCAGATCGGACGCGGCATCGCGCCGCACCTGGATGTCCACCATGGGGCGGTCGGGTTTGAGGCTGCTGTCCAGGTCCACCAGACCGGGGATCTGCCGCAACTGGGGCAGCAGTTGCTGGTTCAGGCGGTCCAGTTCGGTCAGGTCGGCCCCCATGATGGAAAACTCGATCTGCTTTTGACCGCCCACCGGGTCCAGCAGGCCCACATGGGTGACGGTGATGCCCGGAATCTGCTGCAGCGTCTGGCGCAGCGTCCGGCCCATGTCTTCCACATTGCGGCTGCGCTGCTTGCGGTCCACCAGCCGGATGTAGATGGAGGCGTCGCTCTTGCTGGGGGCATTGCCGCTGTTGATGGTGGTGACGGTGTAGCGCACTTCGGGCAGGGCGCGGATGGCTTGCTCCACCTGGTGGGCACGGGCCTCGGTGGCTTCCAGGGACGTGCCCTGGGGGGTGCTGAACTTGACCGTGGTTTCCGAAAAGTCCGCCTTGGGAACGAATTCCGTGCCCAGCAGCGGCAGCAGCAGGATGGAGCCGATGAAAATGCCCAGGGCCAGCAGCAGTGTCCACAGCTTGTGGGCCAGCGACCAGCCCAGGATGCGCTGGTAGAGCCGGGCCAGCTCTTCGGTGGCGCGTTCGAAGCCATGGGTGACACGGCCCAGCGTGCGGCCATACAGGCTTTTGTCCGGCCCCTGGCCGGCGCTGTGGATGCTGGGGTCGTGCCAGATGCTGGAGAGCATGGGGTCCAGCGTGAAGCTGACAAACATCGAAATCAGCACTGCCGCGACGATGGTGATGCCGAATTCGTGGAAGAACTTGCCGATGATGCCTTCCATGAAGCCGATCGGCAGGAAGACGGCCACGATGGACAGGGTGGTGGCCAGCACGGCCAGACTGATCTCCTGGGTGCCGTCCAGCGCGGCCTGGAAAGGGGTCTTGCCCATCTGCACATGGCGCACGATGTTTTCGCGCACCACGATGGCATCGTCGATCAGCAGGCCCACGCACAGTGACAGCGCCATCAGCGTGATCATGTTGATGGTGAAGCCGAAGGCGTGCATGAAGAAGAAGGTGCCAATCAGCGCAATCGGCAGTGTCAGCCCGGTGATGACGGTGGAGCGCCAGGAATTGAGGAACAGGAAGACGATCAGCACCGTCAGCAGGGCGCCTTCGATCAGGGTCTGGCGCACGTTGTCCACGGCCACCTGGATGGGACGGGCCGAATCACTGACTTTTTCCAGGCGAAAGCCCGGCGGCAGCTCGGCCTGGATGGCCAGCACCGCTGCGTCCAGGCCCTTGACCACGGCAATGGTGTTTTCTTCCTGCGCTTTTTGTACCGACAGCAGCAGGGTGCGCTGGCCGTTGTAGAGCGCCAGCGATTCGAGCTCCTGCGCTCCGTCGTGCACGCGCGCCACCTGGCCCAGGCGTATGGCGGCGCCGTTCTTGCGGGTGATGATCAGGTCGACAAAGTCCTGGGGGTTGCGCACGCGGGCGTCAATCTGCACCACCCGTTCCTGCTGCAGCGAGCGGATGGCGCCCACCGGCAGGTCCTGGTTTTCGCTGCGCACGGCAGACACCACCTGGGACGGGGTGATGCCATAGGCGTCCAGTGCCGCCGGGTCCAGGTAGATATTGATTTCGCGCTTGGTGGCGCCCACCAGGTTGACGGCACCCACGCCGCGCACGTTTTCCAGGCGTTTTTTCAGCACCTGGTCGGCCCAGGTGGTCAGTTGCACGGGAGAGGGTGGCTGTGGGCCATCGGGCAGGACGGCCAGCGTCCAGACGGCGGCGTCGGCCGGGTCAAAGCGTAGCACGCGCGGTTCTTTGACCTCGTCGCGCAATGTGGGGCGCACGGAGGCCACTTTTTCGCGCACATCTTCGGCGGCGCGGCGTCCGTCCACGTACAGCTGGAATTCGACGATCACCACCGAGCGGCCCTGGTAGCTGCGCGAGGTGAGCGAACTGATGCCGGCAATGGTGTTGACGCCTTCCTCGATCTTGCGGGTGACTTCACTTTCGACGATCTCGGGCGAAGCACCGGGATATTCCACCGTGACCACCACGACCGGGAAGTCGATGTCCGGGAACTGGTCCACCGCGAGCCGCTGGTAGGAGAACAGTCCCAGCACCACAAAGGCCAGCATCACCATGGTGGCGAAAACCGGGTTGCGCAGGCTGACGCGGGTGAACCACATGGCGGGCTTTCAGCGTGCGGGCGCGGTGGTTGCGATGGAGGGGGCCGCAGCCGGTGCTGAGGCTGCGTCAGGCCCATCGGGCGTGCCCGGCGGTAGCAACTGGACGCGGGTGCCCACCGGCAAAGGCCCCATGCTGCCGCGCAGCACGGCACTGCCTGCGCTGGCGCCCTGGACGGCCACCCACAGCGCGGTGCTGTCGGTGCCTTCCGGCAGGGCCTGGGCGCCCAACTGCACGGTCTGGTGTGCGACGGCGCCGTTCACCACGGTCTGGATGTAGGGCTGGGGCTGGTCGTTGCGCACGGCATCCAATGGCAGGGCCAGGGTCTGTACCGTGCCGGTGGCGATCAGCCCTTGCACAAACAGGCCGGAGCGCAGTTGCAAGCCGGCCACGGGCTGCACGCGCAGGTAGACCGGCACGGCGCGGCTGCCGCTCTGGGCGCTGGGGCTGATGCGCACCACCCGGGCCGTGACCGGTGTGCTGGCACCTTCCACCGTCAGCAGGGCCGTCTGGCCGACCTGCACCCGCAGCGAATCCTGGGGAGGCAGCGGAGCCTGCAGTTCCAGCGCGGACAGGTTTACCACTTCGGCGACCTGGGCTTCCACGTTCACTCGTTCGCCATCCTGGGCAAAGCGGCGGGCAATCTGCCCGTCGATGGGGCTGCGCAGCACGGTGTCGTCCAGCGTTTTGCGTGCGGCATCGGCTGCAGCGCGGGCGGCGGCCGTGTTGGCACGGGCTGCCTGCAGGCTGGCTTCGGAGGTGGCCAGGGCGGTGGGCGAGATGAACTGCCGGTCCACCAGCGCCTGGTTGTTCTGGTGCTGGCGCAACTGGATGGCTTCCTGCGCCTGGGCGGCATCGGCCTGGAGCCGGGCCTGGCGGTAGCGGGCCTCGCTGTCGGTGGCGTCGACACGGGCGATCACCTGGCCTTTGCGCACGCTGTCGCCTTCGCGCAGCGTGAAGTCCTGCAGCGCACCGGCCACGCGGCTTTTGACCAGGGCGCTGTCCACCGCAGACAGGCTGCCGCTGACGGGGACCTGCAGCGGCAATGTGCGCACCTGCAGCGTGGTCCAGTCGGCTGCGCCGGCCTGCAGCACGGCGGCGGGGGCTTGCTGCTGCGCCTGCAGGGCTTGCTGCTGCTGGCGTTTGGCCACCACCGCCCGCCAGGCACTGAAGCCCAGAGCCAGAACGACCAGGGCGATCAGGCCCCCAAGCAACCAGGATCTGCGCAGCAAGCTCATATGTCTGTGGTGTGGAGGGGCGGAGTGGAGTGCAACTGTGGCAGGGGCAGGGTGTCGGCCTCCACCGGTTCGCGCAGCAGCCCGCGCAAGCAGTTGCGAAATTGGGAAAGCAAATAGCTGTGTGGCGTCAGCCCATGGTCCATGGGCAGGCACACGGTGCCCGTGGGTTGCCACAGCATCACGAAGGTCATCGGCGTCAGCACCAGGTACAAGGCTTCGCCCAGTGGCATGGGGCGAAATTCACCGCTGTCCATGCCGCGCTGCAGGATGCGTTCGAGCATGGCGTGGCCGGGTTCATCTACTTCGTGGCGGTAGAACGCGGCCAGTTCCGGAAAATGTGCTGCCTCGGCCCACATCAGGCGGCAGATGCCGCCGGCCTGGGTGCTGGCGATCTGCTGCCACCAGACTTCGAAGGCCCGGGCCAGCAGGGCGGCGCTGCTGCCCTGGTAGCGGTCCAGCTCCAGCTGCCAGTCGGCATAGCAGCCGCTGATGCTGTGGCGCACCACGGCCTTGAACAGCTCTTCCTTGCTGGGAAAGTACAGAAACAGCGTGCCCTTGGACACGCCGGCGCGGGCGGCTACGGCCTCCACGCGGGTGGCGGCATAGCCTTTTTCCAGAAACAGGGTTAGCGCCGCTTCCAGCAACTCACCCGGACGCGCTTCTTTGCGGCGGCTGCGGCGTGGGGCGTCGGTGCTGCTGTCGGGCATGGGTGGGTATGGATCCAGTTAATGACTGATTGGTCATTAATGTAGCCAAGGCAGCGCACCGCTGTCAAACACTGCCGCGGCGGCGGTGGCGGCAGGCAAATCCGTACTTGATGCAGGGCAAGACCTGGAGGCCGGCTGAGGCTGGTGTACAACAGCGGCATGACTGAAACCATTTATCTGGCCGGTGGCTGTTTCTGGTGCACCGAGGCCGTGTTCGACCGAGTGCAGGGCGTGATCGATGTGGAAAGTGGCTACGCCAACGGCCATGTGGACCATCCACGGTACGAGCAGGTGTGCGAGGGCACGACGGGCCATGCCGAGGCCGTGAAACTGGTGTTCGACCCGCAGGTGATTGGTCTGCGCCAGGTGCTGGAGATCTTTTTTGGCACGCACGATCCCACCACGCTCAACCGCCAGGGCAACGATGTCGGCACGCAGTACCGCAGCGGCGTGTATGTGACCACCCCGGCGCAGGAGCAGGTGGTGCAGGATCTGCTGCGCGAATTCGGACAGGACAAGACCTTCGGGGCGCCGGTGGTGACCGAGGTCGAGCCGCTGCGCAGCTGGTGGCCGGCCGAGGCCTACCACCAGGATTATTTCGCCCGCAATCCGCAGCAGGGCTATTGCGCCTATGTGGTGGCACCCAAGGTGCACAAGCTGCTGGCCACCTTCGGCCGCTATGTGAAGCCGGACTGAGAGGGCGTCACCTTACCGCTGGCAGTGGGTGGCACCAGCAGAGAACTTGGCCGAGGGCGAAGGCAGAAATCCGGTGGGGATGCTCTGTATTGCAATTGAATTGCGTTAATATTGCAACCCCGCTGCAATTGCAGTGTGTCTTGAGTGTGCCCATGCCCCGCCCAGCTTCTTCCGTGGAATTGTCCTTGCCGCCCGGCATGCGGGCCACCCGTGCCACGCGTGCGCTGGTGGCGTTGCTGCGCAGCCAGGCTGCCAGCCGCCTGTCGGCCGCCGAGGTGGAGGCTGCGCTGGCCCGGCTGGGTGTGGCGGTCAACCGGGTGACTGTGTTTCGCGCACTGGACCGGCTGACCCAGGCCGGGCTGCTGCAGCGCCGGGTGGAGGATGACCGCATCACCCGCTTTCAATGGCGCAGCGATGCAGGGCGGGCCCAGGTCGGCGCTGCGCCGGCGCCAGTATCACCGCGCGCGCCGGTGCAGTTTCACTGCCTGCGCTGTGCGCAGGATCTTCCCGTGGACAACGCCGCGCCCGCCGTACAGGCTTCGGTACAGGCCCTGGCGGCTGCGTTGGAGCAGGCCGCGGTGGGGCAGCTGCAGGCTGTGCAGTTGCAAGGCCTGTGCACACCGTGCAGCGCCGCCTGAGTCCAGTTCCATGGCCGGCATTGCGCTGGCATCCACCCCCTCTCCCGAAAGAAGCACCATGCAATTCCGTCTTCTGGCCTGTGCCGCAGTTTTTTCCCTCATCGGCACGGTGGCAGCGGGCGTTCAGGCCCAGCCGGCCGCCCGCACGCCACAGCCTGTGCCAGTGACGGCCGAAGCACCCCCCAAGCCAACCACGGGCCAGCCGGTGCTGGATGCACACACGCGCGAAGACATCGAGCGCCACCAGGCCATGGCACGTGCCCATGCCCAGGCTGCCCAATGCCTGGAAGCCGGCAAAGGCGAAGACCAGTGCCAAAAGCAGTTGCAACTGGCCTGCAAAGGCCTGGCCCTGGGCAAGAACTGCGGCATGCGCCACAGCCATTGAGCCTGCGGGTGGAATGAACGCTGCGTGATGCGCTGCATGCTTGCCTACCGAGCCAGATGCCCGTGCTCCCTGTCAAAGGGGGTTGTGGGCCTGTGCACGTGGGAGCTCCTGCGTTGTGCCACCTCCAGGCGGCAGCGCACATGGGAGGGCGTGTGATGCGTCGACAGGCCGCGCATTCCATGGGCGGTACCCCTGCAGCGCCGCCATTGCGCCGCTGGCTGGCAGTCTGGCTGCTGCTGGCGCTGTGCCTGGCACCGCTGGTGGCGCGCATGCACCAGGTGGTGCACATCCCTGGTGCCGGCCTTGCGCCTGCCGTTGCCACGGCAGCACCATCGTTGTCAGCACCGTCCCCGGATGGGGTATCCCATACCGTGCAGTCGCTGTTTGGTCACCATGGCAGCCTGGACTGCCAGGCGCTGGACCAGTTGGCGCACGGCCAGGCGCCGCTTGCCTATCTTCCCTGGCTGCCCGCATGCTGGGCCACCGCTGTTTCTCTGGCTGCGCCAGTGCATGCCCTGGCTTCCCAGC
This sequence comes from Comamonas sp. UBA7528, assembly GCF_002479375.1. NCBI lineage: Bacteria > Pseudomonadati > Pseudomonadota > Betaproteobacteria > Burkholderiales > Comamonadaceae > Comamonas > Comamonas sp. UBA7528. The sequence goes on along the minus strand of NZ_DLMU01000009.1, from coordinate 55,938 downwards.
GCTGGTGGGCTCCGCTGGCCCGGGGGCCGCCCGGGATGCACCTGCCCCCTGGTTTCTGATCCGACTGGTGCATCTGGAAGCATCCGCAACGCCTGTTCCTGCTGTGGATGGCGTGTGCTGCGGCGCATGTTCCGCCTCCCCAGGACGGCTGTCGGCCCCTTGCGCCTGTTGGTTGCGCAGCGCGCATGCCGCGCCGGTCTACGGCTTGGATCAGAACCGTTCAAAAGCAGAGCAGCTTGTGTGCACGCAGTGCGCATGGGACTGCGGACCATATGAAAAGCGCTGCCTGACTGAGAAAGGCCGCGCGAGCTCCCACTGCGGCAGTCAGTCGGTCTGTGCATGCAGGCCATACGGTGCTGTGCGCCGCTGCAGCAGGGGAGTGCAGAGGGAAAGTTCCCCCATGAACGTTTTGAGTGCATCCACCCATTCGGCCCAGCCCCGGGCTCATTCATCCACCACGGCTGCAGCCGTTGCCGAGCCTGCCTGGACGGCGCCGCTGGGGACAGGGCGCAGCCGTTTGCGCAGCGTGGCGTTTGCCTGCTGGTGCCTGGCGATAGGCACCGCGGCTGCGCAGGCACAGACGCCATCCGCAGAAGCTAGCACGGTGGCACCCGCGTCCACCGCTGTGGCTGCGCAGGGCGCCGATGCGGTGACAGCAAAGCCCACATCTGGTAATGAATCTACATTACATGAAGTGGAAATCCGTTCTAGCTCCTGGTCTCTGGAGCAATCGGCGCTGGCGTCACCAGTCCAGGTGCTGGAAGGCGAGGCGCTGGAAGCTCGCCGCAGCGCCACATTGGGCGAGACCTTGGCCAGCGAGCCTGGCGTACAGGCCACGCATTTCGGCGCAGGTGCCAGCCGCCCGGTGATCCGCGGCATGGATGGACCGCGCGTGCAGGTGCTCAGCGGCGGCAGTGCGGTGCAAGACGCTTCCAACGTCAGCCCGGACCATGCGGTCATGGCCGACTCCATGCTGGCCGAGCAGATCGACGTGTTGCGTGGCCCGTCCGCCTTGCTCTACGGCGGTGCCGTGGGCGGGGTAGTGAATGTGCTGGACGGCAAGATTCCTACGGCGGCGCCGGAAAACGGCGTGCAGGGCAGCGCCCAGGCCCGTTACAGCTCGGCCGACCGTGGCAAGACGGGCGCGTTCGCGCTGACCGGTGGACAGGGCCCGCTGGTGGTGCATGTGGAAGGCATGGGCCGCAATGCCCAGGAATACCGCGTGGGCCGCGGCTGGGACGGCGGCTCGCGCGTGGGGGGGAGTTTCTCCAAGGGAGAAACCGGCAGCGTGGGCCTGAGCTGGGTGGGCAGCGAGGGTTACCTGGGCCTGGCCTACACGCGCCAGGAGGCGCGCTATGGATTGCCAGGCCACGAGCATGTGGATTGCCATGCCCACAGCGACCACCTGCATTGCCATGACGACCACGACCATGACCATGACCACGGCGATGGGGCCGACATTCCCACGGTGGACATGCGCAGCAACCGCTGGGATCTGCGTGGTGCCTGGCGCAATCCCGTGGCCGGCATTGCGGCGGTGCGGCTGACGGCCAGCCAGACCCGCTATGGCCACGAAGAACTGGACGAAGGCGAAGTCGCCACCAAGTTCCGCAACCGGGCCCACGATCTGCGGCTGGAGGTGGAGCACCAGCCCATCCCGGGCCTGGCCGGCTTGAGCGGCGTGTTTGGGGTGCAAAGTGCCCAGCGCCGCTTCAGCACGGAGGGGGAAGAGGCCACGGTACAGCCCACGGACACACGCAGCTGGGGCATGTTCTGGCTGGAGCGCTACCAGCTGGGGGACTGGACACTGCAGGGTGCTTTGCGCCATGACCGCCAGCGCATCCGCGCACTGGAGTCCGGTGAAGAGCGAGAGCACAGCGGCAGCTCGGTCTCGCTGGGCACGGTCTGGCGCTTCCAGCCCGGATGGCAGGCCAGCTTGAGCTACACGCATGCCAGCCGCATGCCGACGGCCGAAGAGCTGTTCTCGGACGGCGTGCACCTGGCCACCAACGCCTATGAACGCGGCAACAGCCAGCTGGGCCGGGAAAATTCCCGCGCCTGGGACCTGGGCCTGCGCAAGACGGCGGGTGACACAACCTGGGGCGTAAGTCTGTACCGCCACCAGGTGGACGGCTATATCTATGGCCGCACGCTGGATGTGCACGACGGCTTCCAGTTGCTGGAATACAGCCAGGCGGATGCACGTTTCACTGGAATGGAGGCCGAGCTGCGCCACCGTTTCAATGCCACCTGGGCGCTGCGTCTGTGGGGCGATGCCGTACGGGCCGAGCGGGCCGATGGCACGCGTCTGCCACGCATTCCGCCTGCCCGCCTGGGGGCCCAGTTGCAGGCCAGCTGGCAGGGCTGGAAAGGCAATGTGGAGTGGGTGCAGGCGGCGCGCCAGTCGCGCGTGGCACCGCTGGAGTCGTCTACGCCGGGCTACGGTCTGCTGCATGCGGGCGTCAGCTACACCCTGCGCACGCCACAGGGCCAGCCGCTGGAGTTGTTCGTGCAGGGGCGCAATCTGACCAACCGCCTGGCCTATGCGCACACCAGCTTCATTAAGGATGCAGCGCCGCTGATGGGGCGCAACATCACCCTGGGCGTGAAGATGGACTTCTGAGCCTGTTGCTGACCACGGCCGCCACACATGCCGGCGGCCGTGGTCACGAGTGGTGAGTGTGGCGAACCAGCCTGCGCGCCCGGGCCGTGGTGCGGCTGGCCGTTCCGGGGCCTGCAGGCAGAGCCTTTGGCAGGCGCAAGCGCCACCGTTCGTAGTGCTCCTGCCCGGGCTGCGCGATGCCTGCGAAATGCGGGGTCAGATTGCAGGCAGTCCGCAAAGATGCGCTGCCGCGGTGCTGGTCGTATCGAACGATGTCGTTGAGGTCATATGGATCATGTGGAGCACCTGCGCAAAGAGCTGGTGGCAATGCTGTGGGTATGGACGCCGACATCGCTCTGCTTCTGAATCAGCGCGGCGGACGTTTTGCTGTGTTGTACCGCGAGGTGATTTGGAGGCGACAATCCATGCGAATAAATTAAATTTATTTTTAGCCTAATTTCACCAAACATTTTAACGAGTGTAAATACTAACAAACATGTGATTTTTGGGAGAAGTCTTTTTTCGGTGCCGTGCTCCTTGCACCAAATTGGGTATGAGAGAAGCTGGGCATGTATACTTCGCGGCTAAAAATAAGTGCGGGGTATCAATGGAAGCTTTGAAGATGTTCAAGTGCTGGGGAGTAGCACTTGGATTGGTGGTCATGGTGCAAAGCTCCATCGGCCAAACAAAAGATGTCGCTTTTGCAGGGGTCGCTTTTGCTGGGGAGGCTGCAGGTTTGGCGCAGCGGTTTCCCTATTCGTTGCAATACGACAAGCAATTGAAGGCGGCGAAAAGCAGCTTGTTCAAAAGAACGTATGAGTACGTTGCAGTGAATAAGCCAAAGAATTTCAATTTATCCACCCAGCCTGTTGGGGATTTGAAGGGAAGTGATCAAGCGCTGGTCGCCTCTTTGGTCATGAGCTCCGAAACTGTTTCGGTGGAGCATTTTGGGAATATTCGCAAGCTTTTCATTCTGCTGCGAGGTCAGGCCTTGTTCTTCGACTTCAAGTCGATGAATGTGGTGCGCGCATATCCAATCAGCTTTGGTTATGTAGACAACTTCCAGCACGACCCCAGTCCTCAGGAAATTCTGGAACGCGTGCGTTTGGTTTATGAGGGCAGTGACAACAAGCTCGGTATCTATGGCCGTTACGCCAGCGCAATGGCTGGCGCCACACTGCCAGAGCAAGTGAGCCGCTATGTGCAGGTGAGCCGCGCCAGCCTCTCTGCCGAAATGGCCGCAGTTCTGCCTGATTACTTGAAGTCGACACCCGGAGCCAAGGAAACCTGGGCTGCTGATTTGGTGTCAGAGGCCATTTCCACCCGTGTGGGCGTGCCCCTGGTTCCATATACCAAAGGCTATGCCGTAGGGAATGTGATGTCCATGCAAGTCATGGACGGAGAAGTTTTCAATCTCACGCTACCGAAGCCGGATTACGAAATCGAAGTTGATTTTAAAAACGTCAAGAAAATAAAATTCAGCCAAAGTGCTGGCGGAACTTCCTACGTCTATGGCACGTACGCTGATATTCGGATCCATGAGCCAGTTTCCGGTGCCGTGTACTTGCAGACTTCGTTGAAGAATGGTGAAACCAAAGTGGTACCGGCTTCGCAAACCTATGTCGACGATTTCCCCGCGTACTATGATTCTGCCAATGGAATGTTTGTCAAGCTTTCGGAAGCCATTGCCGGGAAAAGCAATCCATGGATAAAGACGGCTGCTTCTGCCTCTGATATTGACAGCCAAATCGAGAAAACTATCAAGTTGATGAATTTATGCAAGTAATCAAAAAATTATTGGTCTGGTCATCTATTGCCTTGTTTGCTGGAAGTTCCTGGGCCCAGGTTCAGCAGGCCAAGGGGAAAGCCACCGTAAGCTACCAAGGGTGGTCGGCGTCTGCAGACGATAAAGCGCGTGCCACTTCGGCAGCACAGCTGAAAGCGGTGGAGTTCTATTACGCGGAAGCGGGTCAGTCCGAGGCCGAGAACTTCGATGCGATTCGCGACAAAATTCTGGCTGCGCCAGATCGCTACATTCTCGACACGACGGTGTTGGCAGAAGAAGAAAACAAGGACAAAAAACAATACACGGTTGCCGTGCGCGTGGCGCTCAACGTGGCGAACCTGCGCAATGCAGTGAAATCGAATTCGGCCGTGGTCAAAGGTGGCACTGCAGCGCGGTCGCCACTGGCGTTCATGTTTGTGTCCCGTCAGGTGGACAGTACCCGCAGCTTTGACGACCGTGTGTACAAGCGTGTAGACCAGAAGGCCGATTTGAAGGGCAACGTCCAGGTTTCCGAAAAGGGCTCGGAAGGGGAGTCCTTTGGTCGCGGCCAGATCCAGACCAATGCGTCCACATCGACTTCCGTGAACGGCTCTCTTCAGCGTTCAGCGTCGATCGAAACGGGCGGTAGCACGACGCGGCGCGCCAGCGAATCGACCTTCCGTTTGTTGCCCAGTGCCAATTTGACGCAGGTTTTCACCTCCAACTTCACCCGTGCGGGATTCAAGGTGTCTGAAGCTGCCATGGTGGAGCCATATACGGACGGCAAGTTCAAAGTGGCCACCGTCGAAAACGACTACAAGTCCGGCATGGACCTGAAGCCTGCCACTTTGGCATCGCTGGTCAGCGGCATGCGTGCCGCACAGATTCCCTACGTGGCACTGGGTACGCTGGATGTAGGGCTTGCCGACACCGATGGCAACACCGGTTTGATGCGTGTGGCGGTCACCGTCAACGCCAAGCTGCTGGATATCAGCCAGCCCATTCCCGACACCCTGGCTTCCGTCGGCCCGGTGCAGTACGCCGGTGTAGGCCCGACAGAGGACGAAGCCCGCAACAACGCCCTCAAGCTTGCCGCCAACAATGCGGCGCGCGAACTCACCAGCCAGCTCACTAATCTGGGTGTGCGCTAATTTCTGTTTTTCCCAGATGTTTGTTTGATTCTTGATTCAGGAGATAGATTGCAATGAAGAAAATTTTGACTGCTGTTGCTGTGGTGTGTGCAGGCCTGGCAACCCCTTACACCGCCTCTGCACAGTTCGGCATTCCCAGCTTCGGCGGCAGCAAGTCCAGCGCTCCGGCTGCGGACCTGGGTGGCCAGCAAACCACTTTGGTGAAGAATTTCGTGGCAGCCAACGTGGATGTGCTCAAAGCCAACTCCAAGATGGGCGAAGCTCTGGGCCTGAAGGCCACCGCCGCCGATGCCGAAGCCGTTGCGCAGCAACTGGCGTCGGGCTCGACCTTTGACAAGGATGCCGCGTCCAAGGCCGCCACTGCCGTGGGGGATACCGGCGGCGCAATCGCTGCCAAGCTGGCAGAAAAGCCTGCGCTGGATGCAGCAGCTAAGGCCACTTACACCCAGGGTCTGCTGAGCCTGGCCAAGGGTGTGGTCCGCTACACCGGCCTGGGCAAGGATGTCTCGGCCATGGGTGATGGCTTGAAGAGCGCTCCGCTGACGCAGCTGCCTTCCCTGGGTGCTGCCAGCTACGTGGTCACCAAGTTTCCCACTTCCACGACCGAGGTCTTGAAAGCGCTGAAGAACGCTGTGGACTTCGCCAAGAGCAATGGCATTGAAGTGCCGGCAGAAGCCACCAGCCTGCTGTGATTGACTGACGACGGAACCCGAAGAAAGCAGTTATGCGTTATTACCTCATCGGGGCCCTGTCGGCCCTGATGGTGGTTGCCGGTTGTGGTCCAAAGTCTGAAGAGACACATGCCACGGCGGCCTCCACCAGTTCCCCCGCAAGCAGTTCGGTTGCGCCTACTGTCCCTGATGTCGGCAAGCTCGAGAGCGTGAGCACCACGGCCACGGGACTGGGAAAAACTGCGGGTGAAGCAATGGCCGAGGCCATGAAGATGGCTTTGCTGCAAGTCAACGGTGCCGTTGTGCAAACAGAGAGTGTCACGGCCAAATATGGCTTGGATGTCAGCTTGAACCAGGACAGCGCTTCGCTGCGCGCGAATGCATTTGCCGAACTGGTTCAGCAAAAATCTGGTGGCGTGATCCAGAACCTGAAAGTGGTAAGTCTGGAAGAGCCATCGCTGCTGCCGCCCAAGCTCTACAAGGCCACGATCGAAGCCAGTATCGCCAAGTTCAAGCCTTCTGCAGACATGCAAAAGCTCAAGGTGGTGATCGGTCCTGTTACGTTTGGCCAGCAGCATCTGGCGATGGGGGACCGTTCCGTGCCATCGGCCCAGGTGGCTGCCGCATTGCGTCAGCGCATCAGTGATGCGCTTGTGCAGACAGGTCGTTTTGCGGTGCTGGACCGTGAGTTCAGTCCCGAAATCGAGCAAGAGCTGGACATGATTTCGAGCGGGCAAGCACCCAGCGCCGAACTGGCCAAGCTGTCACAGGCCGCCAGTGCCGATCTGGTGTGGAGTGCCCGTGTCAATACCTTTGCCTACAACCGCCACGCTCGCCAGTTGCGGACGAGCGACCGCGAACTGGTGAGCTATTCAGGCGGCTGGTCCTTGTCGCAGAAGATGGTGAATGTGGCCACACGCCAGGTCACCGTATCCGACTCACTGCGGGGCGCAGCGCCAGACCGTGCGGCGACCACCTTGGGTGCCAGTGTGGACGGCGACAAGATGCTCGCAGACATGACCGATGAAGCGGCGAAGGCGATAGTGGGCTCCATCTTGCAGCGGACTTTTCCCGTCATGGTGGTGGCACGCGATGGTACGAACGTCGTATTGAGCCAGGGCGGACAATCCATCCGCGAAGGAGCACGTTACGCCATGGCGGTCATTGGCAAGGAGATGAAAGATCCACAAACCGGCCAAAGTCTGGGACGGATGGAGTCGCCTTGCTGCGAGTTGGTCATTGACCGTGTGACTCCGAATCTTTCCTATGGGCACCTGGAGAATATGCGTACCGATCTGGATGGCATTCCGGAAGGTGGTTTGCAGTTGCGCAATGAACTCAAGCAAGCTGTTGCTTCTGCCAGCGCTGCCCCTGCTGGGGCATCTTCCTCGGCAACCAAATCACAGGCAGCCCCGGCGAAAGCAGCGCCTGTGAAGCCAAGCGCTGCGCCTGCGGCAGCTGAGAAAGACGATAAATGGTGAGGTGATCACCTTGTGTAAAAAGCGGCGCTGGGCGCCGCTTTTTTTATGGCCAGACTGATCGGGAAGCTGCAGCGGTGGTTTGCGTTCAACGGTGGGGCGAGAGTTTCAGCCGCCACAGGTCATAGCGTTCCTGCCCGGGCTGCACGGCGCCTGCGAAATGCTGGTTCAGATTGCTGGCGGTGAAGAGCAGGTCGCCATCCGGCGTGAGGGTGGCAGTATCCGGCCAGCGGACGCCGTCGTCGGCCGCCAGCAGCGACATGCTGCGGCGATGCGGGTCGTAGCGCACGATGCCGTTGCGTGTCACATCGGTGATGTAGAGCAGTCCCTGGGCGTCGGTGGCAATGCCGTCGGTATTGCCGCCCACATCGCCCAGGTTCTGGATCTGCGCGGCGCGCTGCGCATCGGTGGCTGCGGTGTCGTGCAACGCGGCAGTGGGAATGGCATAGGCGTGGCGGCCAGTGGTCACCGTCCAGTACAGCGTGGATTGGTCGGGCGACAGCGCAATTCCGTTGATGCCCAGCTGCAGCGGATTGCCGGGCCAGACTTCTTCGCCATGGGAAAACACCCGTACACCGGGCTCGGGCAGCAGCGCTGGGTGGCGGTGCAGCAAGCGCCGGGCCTGGCCGCTGGCGAAGTCCACCACGATCAGCGCGGCCTGGTTCCGGGGCGCGCTGCGCAGCCCGCTGTCGGAGATATAGGCCACGCGCCGGGCTTCATCCACCACGATGTCGTTCAAGAAACTGCCGCTGCGGTCGGCCACGCCATCCAGGGCAATGCGGCGCACGGTCTGGCCGCTGGCCAGGTCGATGACCAGCACTTTCTGCGCCCCTTCGGGCGCCAGGGCTTCCCCGGCGACAAAGCCCATGTCCAGGGCCCACAGCCAGCCGTTGCGCTGGTCCACATAAAAGCCCAGCACATTGCGCAGCGCCTGCTGTGGCACGGCCTGCACGGCATTGGCAGACACGGACGGAAAGGCCGTGAGGCGCGCCGAGCCGCTGGTGGCTAGGGTGTCCAGGCGGCTGAGGGTGGCCGGAGCCTGGGCCGATACCAGGCGCGGTGTGCTGACAAAGGCCTGGCCCTGGCCGTCGAAATGGATGCCGGCAATGGGTGCGCCGACGGAATGGGGCGATGGTGCGGGTACAGCATCTGCGCGGGAAGTCGCAGTCGCCTCCCAGGTCACGCCGCTGTAGCTGCGCCAGCGTTCCAGTGTGGCGGTGGCTGTCGGTGGTTGGTCCGGTGCCGCTGCGTGGACGGCAGAAACAATGGAAAACATGTGGAGCAGCAAGGCCATGGCGGCAGTGCTCGGCAGACGAGAGTGGCGGGGCATGAAAGACTTTCGGGGCAGCGTGGTAGCTGGATGCGGGGGAATGGCATGCATGGGATCAGCGCGCGAGTTCAGCACGCCTGTATGAGATCGCGCAGGGCCTGGCCCACGCCGGTGGCCGACTGCGGGTTCTGCCCGGTTACCAGGCGGCCGTCGGTCACCACCTGGGGCTGCCAGTCGGCGGCAGACAGGTGCTGGGCACCGCGCTGCACCAGCGTGCTGGCCAGCAGAAAAGGCACGACCTGTTCGAGCTGCACGGCGCGCTCTTCGCTGTCGGTGAAGGCCGCCATTTGCTTGCCGGCCACCAGATAGCTGCCGTCACTGAGGGTGACGTTGACCAGTGCTGCCGGCCCATGGCACACGGCGGCCACGGCACCGCCGGCTTCATAGATGGCGCGCGCCACGCGTTGGACGGCGCTGTTGTCCGCGAAGTCCCACATCGCTCCGTGGCCGCCGGCAAAGAAGATGGCTGCATAGCGCGCGGGGTCCACATCCTCCAGGCGTGTGGTGGTGCGGATGGCGCGGCGGAACTGCGCATCGGCCCAGTAGTGGGCGTTGGTGCTGTCCTGCAGATCCAGGCCGTCCACCGGCGGCTCTCCACCCTGGATGGACGCAAATTCCACTGGAATGCCTGCCGTTTCCAGCTGCTGCAGTGGGTGGGTGACTTCGGCCAAGTAAAAACCGGTGGGCTCGCCTGTGTGGCCTTTGCGGGCATGGCTGGTCAGAACGAACAGGACCGGGCGGCCGGCGGACGAGGCAGAGCTGGCTGCTGTGGCGGCTGTAAGGACGGGGATGGTGTGCATGGCTGATCCTTGGTGAACGATGGAATGGACTGTATTGATTGCTTTCAAGGAGATAAACTAGCTTTCAGGAATTTGATTTGTTCTTTGAAAGACAAGATGAATGGCGCGACGCTTTGACCATGTGGCGGATGTAGAGGCCTTTGTGGCGGTGGCCGAGCAGGGCTCGTTTACGGCGGGCGCTGTGAGTCTGGCGTCGACGGCATCGGTGCTCAGCCGTGCCGTGGCGCGGCTGGAGGCGCGGCTGGGCCACCAGTTGCTGCATCGCACCACCCGCCGTCTGAGCTTGACGGACACCGGACGCCTCTATTTGGAACAGGTCCGTGCGGCCTTCATCTTGCTGGACGATGCAGAGCGCGATGCCCAGGGCGACGCCGAGGCTCTGGCCGGCCGTGTGCGCATCAGCGTGCCCACCAGTTTTGGCCATTACCGGCTGCCGGCGCTGCTGCAGCCGTTCACGACCCAGTACCCGCAGGTGCGCATCGAGGTGAACATCACCAACCGCAATGTGGATCTGGCGGCCGAAGGCTTTGACTTGGTGATCCGCCTGGGGCCGCTACCGGACAGCGGTCTGGTGGCGCGCAAGCTGGAGGATGCGCCGCTGTGCCTGGTGGCGGCACCGGCCTATCTGCAGCAGATGGGGGTGCCGCGTACGCTGGCCGATCTGCCGCAGCACCGCTGTCTGCCTTTTGTGATGCCGCGTACCGGAAGGTTGGCGCCCTGGGTGTTTCGTGCGCAGGGCCAGGATGTGGAATGGCTGCCCGAGGCCGCCGTCACGGTGTCGGACGATGTGCTGGGGGTGGTTTCACTGGCAGAGCAGGGCATGGGCATCTGCCAGAGCTATGACTTCATTGTGCACAGCCGCATCGCCGATGGCCGTCTGGTGGAAGTGCTGCCCCAGTTGCGCGGGCGCAGCCGGCCGTTTTCGGTGGTCTACGCGCCGCACCGCCGGCAATCTGCCGCTGCGCGGGCGCTGATTACCCAACTGACAGGGCAAGGGCTGGGTGGTGCCCTGCAGGCCTGAAGACAGCGGCCATCCGGATACGCGGATGGCCGTTGTCTTCAGGGGGCGCTGTGGCGAGTGCGTGGACATGGCAGCGGCGGGCTGCCTATGGCGATGGCTGTGTGGACTCAGCCCTGTGACCGCAGGCGCTGAGCCGCTGCCTGGGTCTTCTGGGTACGTTGCCGAGCCTGGCGGCGCTTCCACCACAGCCACAGGCCGCTAATACCCAGGCCGGCCAGCACCAGGCCGCCCAGGGCGACGGCGGTTTCCAGCGCCCAGCCGCCCAGCTCACCGGTGTGCAGCGGGTAGATCACGGCCACGGCGGCGGCGCCCGGATCGACCTCGTTCCAGCGCCGCACTGCCAGCACCTGGCCGGTGCGCGGGTCCATCCAGACCGAACTCACGCCATTGGGGTGAGGTTCCCCCGGCACCAGAAAGCGCACCCGCACCGGTTTGGTGGGCGCGGCAGGGAGCTGCAGCATGCGCAGCTGGCCCTCGGGCAGGGCGCGTTGTGCAGTTTCCCGCAGCGCATCCACCGACGGCAGAGGGCCGGGATCCATCTGGAGCTTGGGCAGCTTGGGGGGCTCCACGGTGCTGGCACCTGTGAAGGCATTGATCACCTCGCCCAGCGGGCGCCATGCCATGTAGGCGCCGGTGGCCACGGAGACGGCCAGCAGCAGGCCCAGTGCGGCGCCGCCCACCCGGTGCAGATCGAACAATAAGCGGGCCAGGTTCTTGTGCAGTTCCACGCGCCAGGCCTGGGCCCAGTGCCGGGGCCACCACAGCACCAGGCCGGTGACCAGCAGCACCAGATAGGCCAGGGCCACCCAGGCCAGGATGGCCTTGCCCGTGGATTCCAGCAGCAGGCTGCTGTGCAGCTTGAACAGGGTGTTGGCAAAGCCTTCGGTGGCGCTGCGCCGGCCTTGTTCCAGTCCGGTCCAGGGGTTGAGATAGAGCGTGCCACTCCAGCTGCCGCGCACCGTGGCCCACAGGCTGTCACCGGGGTGCTGGGGCAGGCGGAAGCTGACCGTGGTTTTGTCACCAAATTCCTGCTGCAAGCGGGCGTACAGCGGCGCCAGGGAGGTGGGTGCGGGTGTTGCCGTACCGGAAGGCGCTGGGGTGGTGAACAGCTCGGCATGCAGCCGGCGGTCCAGCGGCTGGGCCACCACCAGCAGGGCGCCGGTCAGGCCGGCCAGCACCAGTATCCAGCCCAGACCCAGGGCCAGCCAGCGGTGCAGCCGCAGCCACAGAGAACGCAGTGCAGTCATGCTTGCAGCAGCCCCGGTTTAGAACGGCAGCGTGGCCTGCACGTAAAGCGTGCGGGGCATGCCGACGTACTTGCCGCCGTTGTTGTCGGTGGAGCGCAGGTAGTAGCGGCGGTCGAACAGGTTCTTGACCCCCACAGCCAGGCGCAGGTTGTGGGCTTCCTTGCCCATCTGGTAGCCGGTGCGCAGGTTGACGGTGGCATAGCCGGGCACATCGCCCAGGCGGCCGGAGGCGTCTTCCTGCGTGATGTACTGCGTACCCGATCCTGGCGAGCGCTGCTTGGACTGCGCGTTCAGGTCGGCGTTGAAGGTCCAGCGGTCCACGCTGTAGCGTGCCGACAGCGAAGCCGTGTGGCGCGAGTACAGCGGCAGGTCCTTGCCCGCAAAGTCGCCGGCCTGTGAAGAGGCCTGCGTGTAGGTATAGGTCATGCCGGCCGACAGGCCCTTGAGGGCGGGGAAGGCCTTGCCGAAGTCATAGCGCAGGGCCGATTCCAGGCCGCGGTGGCGGGTGGCACCCAGGTCGGTCCAGATGCCGTCCACGCCGACGCGGGTCAGCAGCAATTCCTTGTCGAAGTCGATGTTGAACAGCGTCAGTTCGCCGCCCCATTGCTCGCCCTGGAAATGCGTGCCGATCTCATAGGTCTTGGCCGATTCGGGGTGCAGGCCGCGGTCACTTTGCGCCAGTTGCGCATACTGCTGCGGCCCGAAGGACTTGCCGGCGTTGGCAAACACGGACCAGCGGTCGTTCATGCGGTAGAGCACCGACAGGGTGGGCAGCCATTCATCGGCCTCGGATTCCGGGGTGATGGCACTGGTCACCACTCCGCCTGCGCCCAGGTTGTTCACGTGGTTGAAGGAACGGATGCGCTCGAAACGCACGCCGGGCGTGATGGTCCAGTTGCCGATATCGATGCGGTCGTCGATATAGAAGGCATGCGCCGTGGTGCCGCCATGGCTGTTCTGGTACGCGTTCATGGGCAGGTCCATGGCATTGCCTTCAGTGCCCGAGGTGTAGTAGGCCGTGCGCAGCGCCACTTCGGAGCTTTTTTCCTTCAGGTAGCGGTAGCCCACGCTGACTTCCTGCACCACAGGGCCGGCTTCGAAGATGCGTGAATAGCGCGGCTCCAGGCCCAGGTAGTTGTAGTTGCGAGGGGCCGCGGTCAGGCGGCGCTGGCTGCCGTTTTCCTGCTCGATGTAGCTGCCACGGAAGGAATCCACGTAATAGGCCAGCACTTCGATGTTGTTGCGGCCGTCGTTGTGGGTGTATTTGAGCGAGCCGTCGGTGCGGCGGCCGGTGAACTGGTCGTAGCTGCGCGTGCTCTGGAAGGGGTCGGCCGCGTACTGCGCCGTGGTCAGGCCGCCCGGCATGCGGCCCTTGCCTTCAAAGTGGTGCAGCGAGGCGGTCAGATTGTCCTGGCCCGTCAGGCGGTAGCTGCCCTTGAGCAGCACATCGTCGATGTCGGTCTTGTCATTGCCCGCGCGCCAGCCGCTGCCGTGCGTGCCCGAGTAGAGCAGCGCGCCGCCCAGGCCGGCCGCGTTGGTGCCGCCCACAAACAGGCTGGGCGTGGTCTTGACGTTGCCGCCGTGGCTGTAGAACTCTGCGCCCACGCTGGCATCGGCCTCAAATTCCTTGGGGATGGCGCGGGTGACGAAGTTGATGATGCCGCCCACATTCTGCGGCCCGAAACGCACCGAGCCTGCACCACGGATGACGTCCACCGAGCTGAGATTGCCCAGCGAGACCGGCGCCAGCGACAGCTGGGGCTGGCCATAGGGTGCGTAGGAGACGGGCACGCCATCCATCAGCACATAGGAGCGGGGCGACAGGCGCGAGGTCAGCCCGCGCACGCCGATGTTCAGCGAAACATCGCTGCCCCCCGTGCCGTTGCTGTCCTGCACCTGCACGCCGGGCACCAGGCGCAGCACATCACGCACGCTGGCGGAACCGCTTTCCTCGATGCGCTGCTGGTCGACGATGGTGCGGGCGCCGGCATGCTCCAGCACCTTTTCCTGGTTGGGGTTGTCCAGCCAGTTGCCGGTGACGGTGACCGAGTCCAGCGTGGACACCACGGGTTCGGCGGATTGAGCGTAGACGGCGGCGGGCAGGCAGGCCAGTGCGGCGGCAGCGGCCACGGCGCAGCTCACACCGGCCGTGCGGGGAGATTGGGGAGAGGACATGGAAGAGAAGGGCAGAGGCTGCGTTCAGGCCGCTGTGGTCAGCAGGGCAGGCGGCGGCACGGCAGAAAGAGAGTTGGTGATAAAAATCAACAATGATTATAAATAGGAATGATGCGCAGTTTGGGCGGTAAGGTCGCCAAAGTCGCTGTGGCTGTCCGGGGAAGTCGTGGACCCCTGGCTGCCGCGAAGGTTGCAGATCCCGAAGCATCCTGCCTTCGCAGGGGGTTGCCGTGGCCTATCATGCGGGCCGCAGCACAAGCACCGTAGCGTTGCTTGCGCATTGCTCCGTGGGAAGACTGCGACTTTGCGGCCGGCACGCTTTGTGCAGATGCGGTGAAGGTACTGTGTCGGTCCTGGCGGTTTTCGGCGGGGCGCTGCTGCGTTGTTTTTCAGGAATCTTTGGTGAACTCTCCCGCTTTCTCTGCCCTGTTGCCTGTGATTTTGATGATTGGCCTGGGCATCGTCCTGGCCAAGCTGCAGTGGGTGCGCCACGCCGCCGTACGGGATCTGTCGAATCTGGTGTTCTATGTGCTGACGCCGGCATTGCTGTTTCGCACCATGATGCAGGTGAAGCTGACGGATCTGGATTTCGCTCCCATCGGGGTGTATTTTCTGGCTGTGGCCCTGGTGTTTGCCGCCACCATGTTGGTGCAGGGCTTCACCACGCTGGGCGCTGCGCGCGCGCTGGCCAATACCTTCAGCAACACGGTGATGATCGGTATCCCGCTGATGGGCCTGGCCTATGGCGAGCAGGGCTTGGTCACGCTGTTCACCCTGATTTCCGTGCATGCCCTGGTGCTGCTGACCAGCGGCACCATCATTTTTGAACTGGCCGCCGCGCGCCAGGCCAGCCGGGCAGGCCAAGCGGACGCACGCGGCATGGGCCGCACGATTGCCCAGGCGGTGAAGAACAGCATCCTGCACCCGATTCCGCTGCCCATCATTGCCGGCGTGCTCTACGCCCAGACCGGCTTGCCGGTGCCCGAGGTGGTGGACAAGCCGCTGCAGCTGATGGGGCAGGCGCTGGGCCCGATGTCGCTGTTGCTGGTGGGGGTGACGCTGGCCTATGGCCGGGTGCACGGCAATCTGACTGCTGCGCTGCGCATTGCCGTGGTGAAGACCATCGTGCATCCCGCCGTCTTCCTGGGCTGTGCCTGGCTGCTGGGTCTGCGCGGCCCGGCGATGGCCGCCATGGCGCTGGCCGCGGCCTTGCCCGTGGGCGCCAATGTGTTTTTGTTCACCCAGCGCTACGAAGTGGGCGAGGACGAAGTCACGGCCAGCATTGCGGTTTCCACCGCGCTGGCCCTGGTCACGCTGCCGGTGGTGCTGACGGTATTGCAGCGCTGGGGGTAGGTGACCGCAAGCCTTGGCGGCGATGGCCGTGGCGCTGCAGCGCAGCCGTGTTGCAATGGGAAGCAGCGCGTCTCAAAGAGATATGGGCGACTCTGGGTGGCGGCTGATCATCAAATGACTGGCTTGCCCAGATGCCGCAGGGCATTGTCTGTCTCCGGGAAATTCTTGGCATTCAGGCCTTGGCAGGTCCGGGGGCGCTGCTCTTTGACCTTGTCCATCTGCCGCAGTAGCCTGTGCGGACCCTTTATTGCTTCGTTGAACTGTGCGTTGGGTCGCGTGGCACCAGGGCCAGATCAGTGCCGAGCGGGCGTCCCGCTGTCGCAGCAGGGGGAGTGCGCGGCGGTGTACCTGGTGGCAGGAGCACAGGGCTGCTACTCACAGGCTTCGGCGCAGAAAAAAGCCCCGGGTGCGCGAGCGCCGGGGCTTGGGGGCACCACCTAGACTTGGCGCGTACACCGATATGTGTTGTATCGGCATCTGCGGCGGGGACTTGAGCGGTTTGGGTCTAAAAAGCGCCATTCAGGGCGCAAGACGCTCCCGCACCCAGACCAGGCTGTCGTCTGGCCCGCTTTCGGCGCGGTAGCGCAAGCGGTCATGCAAGCGGCTTTTGCGGCCCTGCCAGAATTCCCAGCGGTCGGGCACCAGACGGAAGCCGCCCCAGTGCGGGGGGCGCGGGGGCTTGAGCAGGAACTGGGCGCCATATTTGGCTGCGTTGGTTACCAGTACGCTGCGGCCGGAAATGACCTGGCTTTGCGGGCTGGCCCAGGCGCCAATGCGGGAGTCCAGCGGGCGGCTGTGAAAGTAGGTGTCGCTTTCTTCATCGCTGACGCGTTCGACCCGGCCTTCGATGCGCACCACGCGCTCCAGCTCCACCCAGTGGAACTGCAATGCCGCAAACGGGTTGCCCGCCAGCTCGTTGCCTTTGCGGCTGTCGTAATTGGTGTACCAGACGATGCCGCGTGCGTCATAGCCCTTGATGAGCACGATGCGTGTGCTGGGGCGCAGGTCATTGCCGACCGTGGCGACGGTCATGGCATTGGGTTCGGCCACCTGTGCGCTCACGGCTTCCTGCAACCACTGGTCGAACTGCGCCAGGGGATCGGCTTTGGACGCTTCTTCATTGAGTTCTGCGCGCTCGTAGCTCTTGCGCAGGTCGGCGATGTTTGCAGAAATCTGGCTCATCCCGCCATTGTGCCTCCTGCATGCGGCAGTGTGGTACTCGCAGCAAGTGGGGTACAAGCCTGAGAGAGCAAGTGCAGGACGCTGTGCTCAGGGAGGGGGCAGGTACACAGCCGCAGACCACGACGCACGGCAGCCATGCGGGCATGGCGCAGGGCGGATGCGGCTTCAGCCTGCCAGGGACACCGTTTCGGCGCGGCTCATGTGCTCCAGGGCGGCGCAGACATCGGCCATGCGGCCGCTGAGCACTATGCGGGCGCGATCGCCCACATCACGGCGCAGGACGCGTACCTTGTCGTCCATGGCCACGCTGAAATAGCGGTTGTCATTGGCGCTGGCTGTACTGCCGCTCACGCCGAGCAAGCGGAGCGTGGTGAACGCGGGATCCGGGGTGTTCCGTTGCGCACGGGCGCCGGATGCTGCGGTGGATGCAGCAGACGCTGCCGCACGACGACCGCCCAGAACTGAGCGGCGATGGGCAGGCATGGACAACGGGGCAGTAAGGGTGAAGCCGGCCGGGGTGCTGGTAGTGGTGAACAGGCGCATGGAGGAGCTCGCTTTCTGTCGTGCAGTTTTCCGGGCAAACCTACTCCCTCAGGCTGCACACACCTGATTGGAGAGAGAAATTCAGGACAAAGCAGTCTCTGCACGGCCGCGCGGGCCGTGGGAGAGCGCTGTAGTGGTGACGAAAGCGGGCTGGGCGGCGCTTCCGTTGTCAAAGGCCTGGCGCAGTGGTGGCAACGCCCAGGGCGTCACTGCGCGACCAGACCGAAAGTCTCTGCGCTTACATGTGCGCCGAGTTGCGGATCAGGCCTACGGCCAGCCCTTCGATGGCGAAGGGCTCCTCAGGATTGACCTGGATGACGGGGTAGTCGGGGTTTTCGGGCAGCAGTTCGATCTGCGAGCCAGTGCGGCGCAGGCGCTTGACGGTGACGTCGTCACCCAGGCGGGCCACGACGATCTGGCCATTGCGGGCCTCGCGCGTGGACTGGACGGCCAGCAGGTCGCCGTCCAGGATGCCGGCGTCCCGCATGGACATGCCGCGCACCTTCAGCAGGTAGTCGGGCTTGTGGGCGAACATGCTGGCCTCCACCGAATAGGTCTGGTCGATGTGTTCTTGCGCCAAAATGGGCGATCCCGCAGCGACGCGCCCCACCAGCGGCAGCAGCAGCGGCTGCATGGCAGTCAGAGGTAGTGCAAAGATGTTGCCGCGGGCTGCGTTGATGCTGCGCACGGTGTCCACACACAGGCGAATGCCGCGTGATGTGCCACTGACCAGCTCGATCACGCCCTTGCGGGCCAGGGCCTTGAGGTGTTCCTCGGAGGCATTGGCCGACTTGAAGCCCAGTGTGCTGGCGATCTCGGCCCGGGTCGGGGGCGCGCCAGTGCGGCTGATGGCAGACTGGATCAGATCCAGAATCTGCTGCTGCCGGGGGGTGAGCTTGGGGTGGTCCATGGGCATTCCTTGATCGGTGGGGATGAATACTGTGTGTTCATCCAGTACCTGTATTTTTGACCAGTTTGCAAAGGACTGCAAGTGGAAAGTGGCAAGACCATCGTCATTCTGGGGACCGGCGGCACGATTGCCGGGGTGGCAGACCATGCGGGCGCCCATGTGGGCTACCGTCCGGCCCAGTTGGGTGTGGCGCAGCTGCTGCAGGCGGTGCCGGATTTGGAGCGCGTTGCAAATGCACCACTGCAGGCCGAACAAGTGGCCCAGCTGGACAGCAAGGACATGGACCACGCCACCTGGCATGCGCTCGCCGTGCGCTGCAGCCTGCTCCTGGAGCGCGCTGATGTCGGTGGCATTGTCATCACCCATGGCACCGACACACTGGAAGAAACCGCCTGGTTTCTGCAGTGTGTGCTGCAGCCATCCAAGCCCGTGGTCCTGACCTGTGCCATGCGTCCGGCCAGCGCCATTTCAGCCGATGGCCCGGGCAATCTGCGGGATGCGGTGATCAGCGTGGCCGATGCCTGTGCTGCAGGGCGCGGTGTGCTGGCCGTGGTGGCTGGGATGGTGTTCAGTGCCCGCCAGGTGCGCAAGGTGCACCCCTACCGGGTGGATGCATTCGACGGCGGTGACAGCGGCCCGCTGGGCTGGGTGGAGGAGGGGCGGGTGCGCTGGGCCGGCGCCGTGGACGGGGCTGCTCTGTCGGCACCGAAGATTCCGCCGGTGGGTGCGCTGCGCCCGCCTGCCGAATGGCCCCAGGTGGAAATTCTGTTGAGCCATGCAGGCTGCAGCGGCCCGGTGATGCAGGCCGTGGTCCAAGCGCTGTGCAAAGCTGGCGTACGCGGGTTGGTGGTGGCTGGCACGGGCAACGGTACCACCCACCAAGCGCTGGATGCCGCACTCGAAGTGGCACAAAGCCGGGGCCTGGCGGTGCGCCGCAGCACACGTTGCGAGCGCGGGCGCATTGTGCAGGCCGAAGACGCTGATGACAGTCGTGTCAGCGCCTTGTCTGCCGTGAAGGCGCGCACCAGCCTGATGCTGGAGTTGATGGGCTGGCCGCGCACGGACCGTTAGCCCGAAGTTCGGGCGGGTGCAGCAGATCTCGCACAGCCCGGGTCTGCACGTCGCTCCACAGCGCTGGCTGGACGGGGCTGTCGTGTGCTGCGCACGAAATCCTCACAAAAACTTACAACCGGTAGATAAGAGGAATGTGCACCCGGCGCGGTAGGCAATAATCGCGCACGGAGGTGTTAGTGGTGACCAATTCTCTCGCGAGCGGCCTGGATTTTGAGGACATGTTTGACCTCGCCCCCATATCCCTGTGGATGGAGGATTACAGCGGGCTCAAGCAGTTGTTCGCGCAATGGCGCGCCGCGGGCGTCACCGATTTGCAGCAGTTTCTGCGCGAAGACCCCCGGCGTGTGCAGCAGTGCAGCCAGTGCTTCCAGGTGCTGCGCGTCAACCAGTACACGCTGGAGCTTTTCAAGGCCCCTGACCAGGCCACGCTGCAAAACCGCCTGGATGAGGTATTTCGCGGCGATATGCACGATAGCATCGTCGCCGAACTGCTGGCCCTGTGGGACGGACAGCTGAGCTTTGCTAACCGCTCGGTGAACTATGCGCTGGATGGCCGGCGCATGGACATTCAGGTGCGTTTTCGCGTGCTGCCCGGCTATGAAGACAGCTGGAGCCGTGTGCTGGTGTCGCTGGAAGACGTCACCGCCGAGGTGATGAGCACGCAGCGTCTGCAGGCCAGCGAGCAGTATGCGCGGGATCTGTTTGCCCATTCCCCGGTCTCGCTGTGGGTGGAGGACTTCAGCGCGGTCAAGCAACTGCTGGACGAGGTGCGCGAGCGTGGCATTCGCGACTTCCGCACGTTCTTGAAGGTGCACCCTGAGTTCGTCACCCGCTGCATGCAGGAAATCCGCGTGATCGACGTGAACCAGCAGACATTGGAGATGTTCGGCGCCAGCAGCAAAGCCAATTTGCTGCACAACCTGGCCCAGGTGTTTCGCGGGGAGATGTACGACTCCTTTGCCGAGCAACTACAGGATCTGTGGGATGGCAAGCTGGTGCAGCAGCGCGAGGTGGTGAACTATTCGCTGACCGGCGATGTGCTGCACATCCACATGGAATTCGCCATCATGAACAGCCACATCCGGAACTGGGACCTGGTGCTGCTGTCCCTGGTTGACATCACGGCCCGCAAAAAGGCCGAGTCCTACCTGGAATACCTGGGTAAGCACGATGTGCTGACCCAGTTGCGCAACCGGGCCTTCTATACGGAAGAACTCAACCGTCTTTCGCGCAAGGGGCCTTGGCCGCTGTCGGTGATTGCGATCGACATGAATGGCCTCAAGGGCGTGAACGACGACCACGGCCACGCGGCAGGAGATGCCATGCTGCGTCGCATCGGCGAGGTGCTGACCAAGGCGGTAGATGCACCGGCCTGCGCGGCCCGCATAGGCGGCGATGAATTCATGGTGCTGCTGCCCGGCAGCGACGAGCGTGGCGCACAGGCCATGCAGGAGCGCATTCTGTCGCTGCTGGAGCTGAATAACCAGTTCTACCCCGGACAGACCATCCATCTGGCCATGGGCCATGCCTGCGGGCGGGAAGGTGCCAGCATGGAGGCGGTGGTGCACCGCGCCGACCAGGCCATGTATGTCGAGAAGATGCGGTTTTATGCGGGGCGCGCGCAGGACCGGCGGGTGGACAGCATGCCCTGACGCACCGGGCTCTGGAGGTGTCCGCAGTCCAGGCTGGCAGCTATTGTGTGCACATGAAAAAAGGCTGGTGTTGCCACCAGCCTTTTTTCTTTTGGCCGCTGTGCAGGTGTCGGCTGCGCAGCGGTTCTGCCACTGATCCGGGTGATCAGGAGGCGAGGGCGCCCAGTGCGCGGGCGGTGATCTCTTCCACGGTGCCCGTGCCGCTGATGGCACGGTACTTGGGGGCTGCTGCGGCGTCGGCCTTGGCCCAGTTGCTGTAGTAGTCCACCAGGGGGCGGGTCTGGTTGCTGTACACATCCAGGCGCTTCTTGACGGTTTCTTCCTTGTCGTCTTCGCGCTGCACCAGGGGCTCGCCAGTCACGTCGTCCTTGCCTTCGACCTTGGGCGGGTTGAACTTGACGTGGTAGGTGCGGCCCGAAGCGGGGTGGCTGCGGCGGCCGCTCATGCGCTCAATGATGGCGTCGAACGGCACGTCGATTTCCAGCACGTAGTCCAGCTTCACGCCGGCGGCCTTCATGGCATCGGCCTGGGGGATGGTGCGGGGGAAGCCGTCAAACAGGAAGCCGTTGGCGCAGTCAGCCTGAGCGATGCGTTCCTTGACCAGATTGATGATCAGGTCGTCGCTGACCAGCTGGCCTGCGTCCATCACGGCCTTGGCTTCCAGGCCCAGGGGGGTGCCGGCCTTGACAGCGGCGCGCAGCATGTCGCCGGTGGAGATCTGTGGAATGCCGTATTTCTGGCAGATGAAAGTGGCTTGCGTGCCTTTGCCGGCGCCAGGTGCGCCCAACAAGATCAGTTTCATGGAATTCCTCGGGATGTATGAAAGCGTGGCAGCGGTCCGGCACAAGAAACCCAGCTTCAAGCTGGGTGGATGGCGGACCGGCATATGTTTTTTCGCGGGCAAGGATAGCACGCGTGCACCTGACAGGCGCTTACACGGCGCTCGGGGCTGCACCGCTTGACGGCATGCCATGCGCCTGCCAGCACCGAGGCGGTGCACGGCGTGCCGCCAGCAAGCTGGTGCCGGGCTGCCCGCTGGTCTTGTGCAAGAGTGACTTGCGATCTTGTAGAAGACTTTTTTCGGGAAAAGCAAAAATGAGAGCTTTGCATGCCGATGCTCACAGGATTTGAAGAGGCTTTTGCATGCAAATCATTGAAATGTGAGCATAAACCGCTCTCATTTTGCGCTTTGTGACAGTTCAGCGACCGACCAGCAGCGCGCGCACGCGCTCCAGGTCTTCGGGCGTATCCACGCCAGCGCCGGGCGCATGCTGTGTCACATGCACGGCGATCTGGTGGCCGTGCCACAGCGCGCGCAGCTGCTCCAGCGCCTCCACCTGCTCGGTCGGAGCAGGTGTGAGCTGCGGAAACTGGCGCAAAAACCCTGCCCGGTATGCGTAAATTCCAATGTGGCGCAGTGGGCCATAGCCTGCGCTGGCACCGGTCTGCGCGGCCTGCCACCAGGCGGTGCCATTCTGGTCGCGGTGGTGGGGAATGGGGGCGCGGCTGAAGTAGTGCGCCAGCCCCACCGCATTGCACACCACTTTCACCACATTAGGGTTCTGGTAGTCCGCCAGGGCCTCGATGGGGTGGGCTGCGGTGGACATGCTGGCCTGCGGGCGATCCTGCAACAGGCGGGCCACGGCGCCGACCAATGCCGGATCGATCAGGGGCTCATCGCCTTGCACGTTGACCACGATGTCGTCGCCATCCAGGCCCAGCGCGGTGCAGGCCTCGGCCAGGCGGTCGCTGCCGCTGGGGTGGTCTTCGCGCGTGAGCACCGCCTGCACGCCGTGTTCGGCGCAGGCCTGCAGGATGGCGGGGCTGTCACCGGCCACCACGACGCGGGTCGCGCCGCTTTGCGCAGCCTGGCGTGCCACGCGCACCACCATGGGCAGGCCGGCAATGTCGGCCAGCGGCTTGTTGGGCAGGCGGCTGGAGGCCAGGCGCGCCGGGATCAGGACGGTGAACGGAGCGGCAGAAGACATGGCGGCAGGGCTTTCCAGGGAAATTCAGGCTTCCAGTTCTTCGTCGCTCAGCGTGCGGGCTTCGTTTTCCAGGAGAACGGGAATGCCGTCGCGCACCGGGTAGGCCAGGCGGGCGCTGCGCGAGACCAGTTCCTTGCGCTCGGCGTCGTAGCGCAGCGGGCCCTTGGTGACAGGGCAGACCAGCAGTTCAAGCAGTTTGGGATCCATGGCGTGTGCTTTCGTTATTCGGTAAAAGAGGCAGGCGCTGTGCGTTGCCAGGCGCCGAAAAGGGCTCAGGGCGCGGCGGGCCGGGGGCTGTTGACAGCTGCCGATGATAGGCGGGCGGTGGTCAGGCGCTGGTCCAGCAGGTCAAAAAAAGCCTGTGGAATGTCCAGCTCCAACGGCACGGCCAGTGCGTCGGGCTGCAGCGGCCACAGCTTGACGGCGTCTTTTTCGGTGCAGATCAACAGCGCGTCTGCATCCGCAGGCCGCTGCCAGCTCTCAAAATTGTAGTGATCGGGCAGGGCCTGGGCATGTTCCAGCTGCAAACCCTGGTCTTGCAGCATGGCAAAGAAACGTTCGGGCCGGGCCACGGCAGCGAGGGCGTGCAGCGGGCGGTCCGTCAGCTGTGCCAGCGGCACATGGCGGCCATCGGAGCGCAGGGCGTAGGGCGCTAACTGCCGTTGCATGGCGAACACCGGCTGGCTGGCCGGGGTGTGTTCCGGCGCCGGACCGGTGTGCAACACCGCATCCACGGGGCGGGGCCAGGGCTCGCGCAGCGGCCCGGCCGGCAACTGCCAGCCATTGCCGATGCCGCCATCGTGGAAGACGCAGATTTCCACATCCCGGGCCAGTGCCGTGTGCTGCAGGCCGTCGTCGCACACCAGGATGTCCACCTCCGGATGTGCCGCGCGCAGCGCACGGGCGGCGTCCAGACGCTGTGGGGCCACAAACACCGGCACGCCGGTGCTGCGCGCCAGCAGCAGGGGCTCGTCGCCCACCTCCTCGGGAGCGGACTGCGGCAACACCGCACGGCAATCCCGGGTGTTGCGGCCATAGCCGCGCGAGATGATGCCCGGCGTCCAGCCACTGCGTTGGAGGTGGCCGACGATGGCCTGGGTGACTGGTGTCTTGCCCGCACCGCCGGCAATCACATTGCCGACCACGATGGTGGGCAGCCCCGCGTGCCCGGCATGGGCGGCATCGCTGCGGCGCTGGCGGGCGGCCAGGGCGCCGTACAGCAGCGACAGCGGCCGCAGCGTCCAGGCCAGCACTCCGCGGCGCTGCCAGGTGCGGCGCAGCCAGGCTGCGCGCCGGGCACTGCCGCCGGCGCTGCTGCCTGGATATAAGGGAGTGGATGGTGCCGGGGATGCCATGTGCACGAATTCGTGAAGGGCTAGAGCAAGGCGGCGCAGTGGTGCGTCCAGGGAGGCGCGGGCCACGTTCAGCGCTTCGCTCCGGCAGACGTTTGCGTGGCAAACGTGATCTGCGACAGGCTGGCGCGGCGTGCGGCCTCCATCACCGTCACCACGGCCTGATGGGGGGCCGCCGCGTCGGCGTTGATGATGACGATGCTGTCGCTGCCTGCTTTGGCGGCCTCGCGCAGGGCTGCTGCCACAGCGTCCACGCTGCGATCGGCCAGCGCCTGCTTGCCGATCACATAGTTGCCTTCGGCAGTGACGGCGATCAGCACCTCGCGCGGGCGGTCGCGCTGCTGCTCCACGTCGGCCACGGGCAGCGTCAGCTGCAGCTCGGTGAAGCGGCTGTAGGTGGTGGACAGCATCAGAAAGATGAGCACCACCAGCAGCACATCGATGAAGGGGATCAGATTGATCTCCGGCTCTTCGGTGCGGCGGGGGCGGAAGTTCAGTGCCATGGGGCGGTCTTTGCTTCGGTAAGGGCGCTGCTCAGGCGCGCAGCTGTGCCAGATGGCGTGCAAACTGTTCGGACGACAGCTCCAGGCTCAGCAGGAAGCTGTCCACGCGGGCACGGAAATAGCGCCAGAAGATCAGGGTGGGAATGGCCACGATCAAGCCAAAGGCCGTGTTGTACAGCGCGATCGAGATGCCGTGTGCCAGCTGGGCCGGGTTGCCGCCTCCTACGGCGCCGCCGCCCGACTGCGAGCCGAAGATCTCGATCATGCCGATCACGGTGCCCAGCAGCCCCAGCAGGGGCGCTGCCGAGGCGATGGTGGCCAGCGCGCCCAGGTACTTTTCCAGGCGGTGGGCCACGGCACGGCCGGTGTTTTCCAGCGTGGCGCGCACGTCTTCATCGCTGGCATGGGGGTTGCGCGTGAGCAGCTGCAGGCTGCTGGCCAGCACTTCGCCCAGGGCACTGTTCTGCGCCAACTGGGTGACGGTCTGCTCGCCGGGCAGGCCATTGTGAGTGACGGAGATGGCTTCCTGCAGCAACTGGGGTGGTGCGACCTTGGCATCGCGCAAGGCCAGGAAGCGTTCAATGATCAGGGCGAGGGCCAGAATGGAGCAGGCAATCAGGGGCCAGATCGGCCAGCCTGCGGCTTGTATGATCGAGAGCAAGGTTTCTTCTTTCCGCATGATGGGCAGCAGCGGGCCATTATGGCGCAGTGCGGCCCCGTCCTACGCGCCGCAGCGGGCATTTACGCCCGCGGAAGTTTCGCCTGCGCGCCTATAGCACAGAAAATGCTGTGGATAACTTTGTGGGGAAGCGATGCCCCGGAACACCTGCCGCAGGCAATGTGAAGCTTGTGTGAATCTGCTGCATTGCGGAAAAATTTTTAAAACCATTTAAATTCAATTGACTAGAGATGTTTCTGCAAGTGCTCATGGAAGATTTCTGTGCAAACATCGGCCAGAAGGCAAATGTGTTCCGCTGTGGATATGCACGACTTTCTGCCCCGCTGGCAAGTTGAGGCCGCGCCATGTTTGACCCTTATCAGCCCTCTGCTTCTCCTACAGTCTGGTCCGTGGGCGCACTGTGCCGTGCGGTGGCCGATGCGCTGGAAGCACGTTTCAATCCAGTCACAGTGCGCGGAGAAATCACCGGGTTTTCCCGTGCCGCCAGTGGGCATTGCTATTTCTCGATCAAGGACACGGTAGGCCAGATCCGCTGCGCCATGTTTCGCCGCGCCGCCAGCTCCCTGGCCTTTAGTCCACGCGACGGCGAGTTGGTGGAATTGCGCGGACGCCTGGGCGTGTACGAGCAGCGTGGCGATCTGCAACTGATCGTCGAAAGCCTGCAGCGTGCCGGGCAAGGGGCTTTGTTCGAGCAGTTCCTGCGCCTCAAGGCCCAGCTGGAGGGAGAGGGCCTGTTCGATGCCGACCGCAAGCGCCCGCTGCCGGTGATGCCGCGCGGCATCGGCCTGGTCACTTCGCCCGGCGCGGCGGCGTTGCACGACGTGGCCACGGCCTTGCAGCGGCGTGTGCCGCACATCCCGGTGGTGCTGGCTCCGGCGCTGGTGCAGGGAGCGGCGGCGCCAGCCTCGCTGGTAGCGGCCTTGGAACAGCTCTACGCACGGGCTTTGCATCCACGTGCCGGCGAGCCGCCGATTGATGTGATCTTGCTGGTGCGCGGCGGCGGCTCCATGGAAGACCTGTGGGCCTTCAACGACGAGCTGCTGGCCCGCACTGTGGTGCGCAGTCCGGTGCCGCTGGTCAGCGGCGTGGGGCACGAGACCGATTTCACCATTGCCGACTTCTGTGCCGACCTGCGGGCGCCCACGCCCACGGCGGCTGCCGAGCTGGTGGCCCAGCCGCGCGATGCCTGGTTGGCCGCGCTGGACCAGCTGGAATCGCGTGTGCAGGGCGGCATGGAACGCTGGCTGGACCGGCAGGGCCAGCGCCTGGATCTGGCGGCCCAGCGCCTGGGCCGCCCTTCGGGAAATCTGGCCCAGCAGCGCTTGCGCTGCGAGCGCCTGGGTCAGCAGTTGCGGCATGCGGTGCTGTTGCAGGTTCAGCAGCACACACAGGTGGTTGCGGCGCAGCAGGCCAATCTGATGCCTATGCTGCAGCGCCAGCTCCTGCAGCGCCGCCAGCACCTGACGCAGCTGGCACACCGCCTGGACCTGTTGGACCCGCGCCGCGTGCTGCAGCGCGGCTACAGCCTGCTGACCGACAGCACCGGCCGCGCGGTCACCCGGGTGGAGGACGCTCCTGTGGGGGCAGCGCTCAAGGCACACCTGTCGGATGGCAGCGTCGATGTGACTGTCACACAGCCCAAGCTGCTGTGATCCGGCGCCGCCTGGACAAGGTGGCGCGCACTGTAGAGCAAAACAGGCGATGCCATGCATCCCGGCAACACAAAACGCGCACCGTGTGTGCGCGAATACCGCAACAGGGTCGCGCTTCTTTCTACAATGCACAGTGAGCTGAAGCTGGTTTGCGCTGCATCAAAGCCATGCCAGCCTTGCCGCGGCTGCGGTCAAGCGTCT
Organism: Comamonas sp. UBA7528; assembly: GCF_002479375.1. Classification (NCBI taxonomy): domain Bacteria; kingdom Pseudomonadati; phylum Pseudomonadota; class Betaproteobacteria; order Burkholderiales; family Comamonadaceae; genus Comamonas; species Comamonas sp. UBA7528. The sequence continues at coordinate 28,609 of NZ_DLMU01000009.1, read as the reverse complement.
GGCATGCACCTGGGTGCGGCAGCGCTTGCAGAACACCACAACATCCAACCACGAGGAACACCACCATGGAACGCACTCTGCCCCCACTGCCTTACGCGATCGACGCCCTGGCTCCTGCTTACAGCCAGGAAACGCTGGAGTACCACCACGGCAAGCACCACAATGCGTATGTGGTCAAGCTCAACGAACTGCAAGTGGGCACCGAGTTTGAAAACATGGAGCTGGAAGACGTGATCAAGAAGTCTTCGGGCGGCATCTACAACCAGGCAGCCCAGATCTGGAACCACACGTTCTTCTGGAACTGCATGACCCCCAATGGCGGTGCTGCGCCCACCGGCGCTCTGGCAGATGCCATCAACCAGAAGTGGGGCTCCTACGCCGACTTCAAGAAGGCCTTCGTGGCCTCGGCCGTGGGCAACTTCGGTTCCGGCTGGACCTGGCTGGTGAAGAAGGCCGACGGTTCCGTGGACATCGTCAACATGGGCGCTGCCGGCACCCCCCTGACCACCGGCGACAAGGCATTGCTGACCGTGGACGTATGGGAACACGCTTACTACATCGACTACCGCAATGCCCGTCCGAAGTTTGTCGAAACCTTCTTCGACAAGCTGGTGAACTGGAAGTTTGCCGAAGCCAACTTCGCGGCCTGATGGCACGCTAGCCTGTCCGCAGACTCACCGCAGGGGGCGCCTGGCGTCCCCGCTCCGGTCAGCTTTCGGGCAGCAAAGATGAAGCAAAAAAGCCTCCTAAAGGAGGCTTTTTTGCTTCATGCCCTTCATGCCATCTGTACGAAAGTGCTCCATGCCCCTGCTGTACCAAGGATATGAGGGTGTGCTGAGGGTATCGCATTTCGGCTGTAAGAGAATGCTTACAAAAAGCGGCAGCACCACGATGCAGCCGCCCCTGGGAGGTCAGACATGCGGCATTCGTACGAGTTCTTGTTGCAGGCATTGTTTGCCCGCATTGCCCATTTGCCCCGCTGCAGCACCTTGCAGGGGGCCCATGAATGCCTGCAGACCTCCTGGTTGCAGGTGAACCAGGAGCACGATTCCTCGCGGCGCATGCCACACCATGTAGTGACCCGCAGCCTGTGCGCCGAGCACGGCTGGCAGAACCTGGATGGTGACCCTTGCCGCAAGGAGTCCGACCACCAGCCGGGTGTGTGGGTCAACCTGCACCGCAATGGCAGCATTGTGTTCGAGCGCGTGCTGTCCGAGGGGGGGCGCACCATCCTGTTTGCGCACCCCGGCACCGGAGTGCGCATGCCCAAAGGTCCTATCGTTCTGAGCGGCACACGCAGCGCTTGGTGACCGACCCTTGACGTCTGTCGCACGGCGCTTGCTCGGTTCACCAGGGACTTTGCGCGGCGTCTCCACCGCTGGCCTTTGGCTGGTGGCAAAAGGAGATGGAGGACGTCCCTCCAGAACGTCAGGGGCGGAAGGCCTCACCCAGAATCTTGGTGCCCGCCTTGATCCCGCGCTGGGCAAACCAGCCCTGGTTCATCTCCAGCACAAAGCGCACCGGCCGTGCCGAGCAGTGCGAAGTCTCGGTCATGGGTTTCATGTCTTCCAGATTCACAATGGTGCCGTCGTCGGCGACGAAGGCCGCCGTTAGCGGCAGCACGGTGTTGCGCATCCAGAAGCACTGCACGCCGGGCTGGGAAAAGACAAACAGCATGCCTTCCTGGGAGGGCATGCTCTGGCGGTACATCAGCCCGGTCTGGCGCGTGTCGTAGGTGTGGGCCACCTGGGCATCGATACGGTACATACCGATGTGCATTTCCGTGCGTGGCAGATTCATCTGGGGCTGGCCCTGGGGCGCCGCCGGCGCTTCGGTGCGGGCCAGGGCCGGGCTGGCCAGGGCATGGACCAGCAGGCACAGCGCGCCCAGGCGGCGCAGTGGGGACATCAACAAGGGGACGGGATGGCGCATCAGGGTTCTCGTCAAAAACAGTCTGGACTCCGCCAAGCGGCGGCCAACATGCGCCACATTGTGCGCCATGGTGCAGGGGGGGGGCGGCAAGTGTGCTGCCAGCCAGGTTTGCGCACTGTCATCCCCGTGCCACGCCAAAGTCGGCAGTTCGCGCGAAAGCGTGGGTGCAGTCGATAGAATCATTTGCAATCGCTGCATCACATTATCCGGAGACCTTCACGACATGACTGCTTACCAGCACATCCAGGTGCCACCCGCTGGCCAGAACATCACCGTCAACGCCGACCAGACGCTGAATGTGCCCGACCAGCCCATCATCCCCTTTATCCAGGGTGACGGCGTGGGTGTGGACGTGAGCCCGGTGATGCGCAAGGTTGTGGATGCCGCCGTGGCCCAGATCTATGGCGGCAAGCGCCAGATCCACTGGATGGAAATCTATGCGGGCGAAAAAGCCGTGGGTCTGTATGGCCCCGACATGTGGCTGCCGGCCGAGACCATGGAGGCGGTGCGTACCCATCCGGTGTCCATCAAGGGGCCGCTGACCACGCCGGTGGGGGGAGGGATCCGCTCGCTGAATGTCACGCTGCGCCAGGAACTGGACCTGTACGTCTGCCTGCGCCCGGTGCGCCATTTCCGTGGCGTGCCGTCGCCGGTGCGCGAGCCCGAGAAAACCAATATGGTCATCTTCCGCGAGAACTCGGAAGACATCTATGCCGGGATCGAATTTGAAGCCGGGTCCGACCGCGCCCAGCGCCTGATCGATTTTCTGAACAAGGAACTGGGGGTGCAGAAGATCCGTTTCCCCGATACATCGGGCATCGGCATCAAGCCCATCTCGCGCGAAGGCACAGAGCGCCTGGTGCGCAAGGCCATCCAGTACGCCATCGACCACGACAAGCCTTCTGTGACCCTGGTGCACAAGGGCAACATCATGAAGTTCACCGAAGGCGCTTTCCGTGACTGGGGCTACGCCCTGGCACAAAAGGAATTCGGTGCGGAGCCTATCGATGGCGGCCCCTGGATGCGTGTGAAGAACCCGAACACCGGCGCCGACATCGTCATCAAGGATTCCATCACCGACGCCTTCCTGCAGCAGGTGCTGCTGCGGCCGGTGGAGTACTCGGTGATCGCCACCATGAACCTCAACGGGGACTACATCTCGGACGCGCTGGCAGCGCAGGTGGGCGGTATCGGCATTGCCCCCGGTGCCAACATGTCCGGCACCATCGCCATGTTCGAAGCCACCCACGGCACGGCACCGCGCTACGCCGGCAAGGATTATGTGAACCCCGGCTCCATGATCCTGTGCGCCGAAATGATGCTGCGCCACATGGGCTGGACCGAGGCGGCCGACCTGATTGTCGAAGGCATGGAGCGCACCATCCTGAGCAAGAAGGTGACCTATGACTTTGCCCGCCTGATGGCCGGCGCCCAGCAGGTCAGCTGCTCGCGCTTTGGCGACGAGATCATCGAGCAGATGGTGAACGTGTAATTTCGACTGCCGACACACCCCCAAAAAAGGAACGCTGCGGAGTTCCTTTTTTTTGTGGGTGAAGGGGCGGATGTTCATGCGCAGGCATTGGCGCCGGCACTGTGGGTGCGTCGGGTCTGGTGGAGCGACATCTCCTGTTGACCCCTGCCAGCGTGTAAGTCCATGAGGGGGGGCTTGCGTTGCCCAGAGGAGGCGTGCAGCGCACGGGACAGTCGCGCGGCGGACAGCGCGTCCTGCGGGAGCGCCTGGTCCCGCGCTATGGTGGGATGTTGCGCCGCCGCAGCCCGCTGTGGTCCGGCCGGTCAACGCAGACACACCCCATAACAACAGGAGACACCAATGATTGCTTCCCCCTCCATGGCATGGCCGCGCACCGCAGTGGCTGCGGCCACATCCGCCTTGCTGGCGGCCTGCTTGTGGGCTGCCGCGCCGCTGGCGCAGGCCCAGAATGCAAGCCCCGTGGCGCCAGTTGCTGCTGTACCCGCTGCTTCCAACCCCTCGGCACAGGCCCTGCAGGCCCAGATCGACACCCGTGCCAAGGCCATCGAGCAGCAACTGATCGCCTGGCGCCGTGACATCCACCAGCATCCTGAGATGGGCAACCTGGAAACCCGCACCGCCGCTCTGGTGGCTGCACACCTGCGCAAACTGGGCATGGAGGTGAAGACCGGCGTGGCAGTGACCGGTGTGGTAGGGCTGCTCAAGGGTGGCAAGTCCGGCCCGGTGGTGGCGTTGCGTGCTGACATGGACGCCCTGCCGGTAAAGGAGCAGGTGGATGTGCCGTTCGCCTCCAAGGCCAAAGGCGTGTTCCTGGGCAAGGAAGTGGACGTGATGCACGCCTGCGGGCATGACGCACATGTGGCGATCCTGATGGCCACGGCCGAAGTGCTGGCAGGCATGAAGGACCAGTTGCCAGGCAGCGTGAAGTTCATCTTCCAGCCGGCCGAAGAAACGCCCGCTACCTTCGAGCCCGACGGACAGAAGATCTGGGGTGCCAAGCAGATGATCAAGGAAGGGGTGATGCAGAACCCCAAGGTGGATGCTGTCTTTGGCCTGCATGTCTCGAGCAGCTATCCGGCCGGCTGGATTGCCTGGCGCCCAGGCCCGGCCATGGCCGCAGCCGACCAGTTCTGGATCGATGTGCAGGGCAAACAGACCCATGGAGCTCGCCCCTGGCAGGGGATCGACCCCATCGTCACCGGTTCGCAGATCGTGATGGGGCTGCAGACCATCATCAGCCGCCAGTCCAATATCGCGCTGGAACCGGCGGTGATCACCGTGGGCACATTCCACGGCGGCAACCGCATGAACATCGTGCCGGATACGGTGTCGATGACCGGCACCGTGCGTACCTATGACGAAGGCATGAAGAAAGACATCCACCAGCGCATCAGCACCACGGCCACCAACATTGCCGAAAGTGCCGGCACCACGGCCAAGGTGAAGGTGGTGGAGCTGTACAACGCGGTGGTCAACCCGCCCGATCTGACGGCACAGATGGCGCCCACCCTGCAGCGTGTGGCCGGCAGCGGCAACTACGGGGTGATGCCCAAGGCGTCGGCATCGGAAGACTTCTCGTTCTACCAGCAGGAAGCACCGGGCCTGTTCTTCAACCTGGGCGTGACCCCGAAGGGGACCGAACCGGCCAAGGCGGCCCCCAACCATTCGCCGCATTTCTATGTGGACGAGTCCGGCCTGATCTACGGCGTGCGCGCGCTGGCGAACCTGACCGTGGACTACATGCTGCAAAAGCAGTAAGGCGAAAAAAGCGAGCCAGGCCATCCGGGATGGCAGGGCTCGCACCATGAAAAACGGCTGCCTGGGAAGGCAGCCGTTCTATCAGGCGCAGGGCCGGGTTACCAGAGCAGGATTTCCGGCTTGGTTTCCGCAGGCTGTTGGGTAGGCAGCAGGAACTGGCTGTAATCCTTGCCGGCAATCCAGCTGGGAGGCTTGCCGCGGCCCGTCCATTTGGAGCCGGTGTTGGGGTCGTAGTACTTGACGGCGACCTTGGCCTTCTTCTCTTCGGCCCAGGGGAAGACCTGCTGTGCGGTAAAGCCGAATTCCTTGATCAGCTGGCGCACGGTGGACAGGGCTTCGGCGGATTCTTTCTTCTGTGCCTGGGCAATCAGGCGGTCCAGTTCTTCTTTTTGGTCGAGCAGCTCTTGGTAGCTTGGCATTCTGCGGGGGGAGTGGGTGGTCAATGAAATGAGAGCCCTGGGGCTGCGAGGGCAGCCGATGCCGGTGTGGAAGAGGGGAACCGGCCGGGCCAGCACGCCATATTAGCGGAAGTGGGCGCGCTGGCCGCAGCGGTGTGCACGGGCCGCCACGAAACAGGGGGATACCCCTGCCTTTCCATCAGCCCAGGGCCTGCAGCGGCAAGGCCGGGGTCAACGCCAGCTCCTGCACGCCGCGCACCACGTCGCCAATTACCAGCACACAGGGGCTGCCCAGCTGTTCGCGTGCCAGGGTGGAGGGCAGGTCGGCCAGGCAGGTCAGAGCGTGGCGTTGCTGCGGCAGACTGGCGTGCTGGATGGCCGCCACCGGAGTGTCGGCCGCAAGACCGCCGGCGCACAGCTCGGCCGCAATCTGCCCGGCAGCCGCCACCCCCATATAGACCACCAGGGTCAGCTTGGCCGCCTGGGCGGTAGTTGCCAGCTGGCGCCAGTCGGTGCCAGCGTCTCCTGGCTTGGCGTGGCCGGTGATGAACACCACGCCATGGGCCCGGTCGCGGTGGGTCAGCGGCGCGCCCAGGCTGGTCAGCCCCGCCAGCCCCGCCGTGATGCCATTGATGACCTGCACCTCCACGCCTGCGGCGCGCAGATGCTCCACTTCCTCACCGCCTCGGCCAAAGATGAAGGGATCGCCGCCTTTGAGGCGCACTACGTTCTCTCCTTCCTGCACCGCCATCAGCATCAGTTTTTCTATGAAGGCCTGGGGCGTGCTCTGGCAGCCGCCGCGTTTGCCTACATGCACCACGCGGGCCGAGGGCGCGGCATGGGCCACGATGGCGGGGGAGACCAGATCGTCCACCAGCAGCAAGGTGGCCGCCTGGATGGCCTTGAGCGCCTTGATGGTCAGCAGCTCCGGATCGCCCGGGCCAGCGCCCACCAGGGTGCAGCAGCCGGTCAGGGCGGGGCGGGGGGCGATGGTGGTGGTGCGGGAGCGGTTCATTGTGGGTGTCCTGGGCGGGTAGGGGATATCGGGGAGGCGTGGTCAGGCGGGCAGGGCGTGCGCAGCGCTGTCGCGCACCAGCTGGCGCAGCCGCGGCAGGCAGGAGCCGCACTGGGTGCCACATTTCAGCTGGGTTTGCAGCTGTTCCAGGCGCTGGGCGTCGCTGCCGCGGCAGTCGTGCAGGGTCTGGGTGATGGCGTGTTCACCCACGCCCCAGCAGCTGCACACCGTCACACTGCGGGCACTGGCCAGGCCGCTGGGTGGCTCGGCACCGGGGCTGAGCAAGGTCCGGCTGCTCAGTTGCAGCGGGGCATCGCCGTCCAGCAAAGCCGACAGCCAGCCGCCGGCACGGGTGTCGCCGCACAGCAGCAGGCCGTCCAGCCAGGTCTGGCCCGCAGTGTCCCCGCTGCCGGCGCGCAGGCGCAAGGTGCGGCTGTGGCCGCGTTGTGCATCGGCGTAGTGCAGCAGCTCCGGCCCCTCCAACTGCAGCAGTTGGCGGACGTGCTGCAACAGGGTCGCATCGGGCGCCGTGGCGCATGCTGCGCGCAGCAGCAGGCCCTGGCGGGCGCCGGCGGCCTGTTCCAGTGCGCCGTTTTCGCCAAAAGGCACGCAGCTGGCGAAGTCAAACGCAGGGAGCAAGGCTGCCAGTTGCTGGCGTGCGGTGAAGACGTGCTCCGGAGGCAGCCAGACGCGGGCCAGCATGCTCCAGGGCAGATCCACAGCCTGCACGCTGACAGCGGCATGCTTGAGCTCCGGCTGCTTGGACTGGGGGCAGAACGCAGGGGTGGTCAGTGCGTTCACGCCCCCCACGGCCTGGCCCTGGGCGTCGCGTCCGCTCAGGTACTCGCTGCCCCAGTGCATGGGCAGGTAGACCTGGGACAGACCCAGGCCGGCATCGGCCTGCACCGGCAGCACGATCTGGCCATGGCGGCTGCGCACTGCCACCAGTTGGCCGGGCTGCAGACGGCTGCGTTCCATGTCCTGCGGGTGCATGTTCAGCACGGGTTCGGGCTGGTGGGCAAACAGGCGGCCCAGTTGGCCTGTGCGGCTCATGCCATGCCACTGGTCGCGCAGGCGGCCGGTGTTCAGGCTGAATGGAAAGCGCGCGCTGCGCTGCTCGGCGACAGGGCGGTAGGGCTGGGCGGCAAAGCGGGCGCGCCCGTCGGCGGTGGGAAAGATGCCGTCGGCATACAGGCGTGCCGTTCCAGCCTGCGCACCGGCGGGCAGCGGCCACTGCTGCGGGCCTGCGGATTCCAGCAGTGGCCAGGACAGGCCGGAGATGTCCAGGTCCCGCCCGCGCGTGCTATCGCGGTGCTCGTTCCAGATCCGCTCGGCGCCTGCCGCGGCGTCGCCGGTGTCATAGGCGAACAGGCTGGGCTGGCCGGGGCGCACGCGGGCCTCGATACGCTGCGCGATCTGCGTGGCAATCTGCCAGTCGTGGCGGGCCTGGCCCGGCGCCGGCACGGCGGCGCGCACACGGGAGATGCGACGTTCGCTGTTGGTGACGGTGCCCAGCTTTTCCCCCCAGGTGGTGGCGGGCAGCAGCAGGTCGGCGTAGGCGGCGGTGGCCGTGGTAGCGAATGCGTCCTGCAGCATCACCCACTCCGCACGCTCCAGTGCGCGGCGCACGGTGGCCTGGTCCGGCAGGCTGTGAGCGGGGTTGGTGCAGGCGATCCACAGGGCTTTGATCTGGCCGTCGGCAGCGGCTTCAAACAGTTCGATGGCGGTCTTGCCGGGACTGGCCGGCACGCTGGGCACACCCCAGAAGGCAGCCACTTCGGCACGGTGCTGCGCATTGGCCAGATCGCGGTGGGCGCTGAGCAAATTGGCCATGCCTCCCACTTCGCGTCCCCCCATGGCATTGGGCTGGCCGGTCAGCGACAGCGGGCCGGCACCCGGTTTGCCGATCTGGCCAGTGGCCAGATGCAGGTTGATCAGTGCGGCGTTCTTGGCGGTGCCGCTGCTGCTCTGGTTCAGGCCCTGGCAGTACAGGCTGAGCGTGGGGGCGCGCGGTGTGGTGCTGCCGTCCTCTCCTCCCAGTGCAAACCAGCGCGCAGCCTGCAGCACATCCTGCATGTCCAGGCCGCAGTCGCGTGCCACGCGTTCGGGGGTGGCTTCGCGCACCAGGGCCTTGAGGGCATCGAACCCGCTGGTGTGGCATGCAATGTAGTCCGTGTCCAGCCAGCCTTCCCACAGCATGGCGTGCAGCATGCCGTGGAACAGCTGCACATCGGTGCCGGGCTGCAGCGGCAGGAAAAGGTCGGCGATCTCGGCTGTCTCGGTGCGGCGCGGATCGGCCACGATGATCTTGAGCTGTGGGTTGGCGGCCTTGGCATCTTCGATGCGCCGGAACAGGATGGGGTGGGCCCAGGCCGCATTGCTGCCCACGATGAACAGACAGCGGGCGTGCTGCAGGTCGTCGTAGCAGGCCGGCGGGGCATCGGCGCCCAAGGTGGCTTTGTAGCCCGCAACGGCGCTGCTCATGCACAGGCGGGAGTTGGTGTCCAGGTTGTTGGTGCCCAGCAGGCCTTTAGCCAGCTTGTTGAAAACGTAATAGTCTTCCGTCAGCAACTGGCCGCTGGCGTAAATGGCCACTGCATCCGGCCCGTGCTGCTGCACGGTATTGGCCATGCGGTTGGCCGCCAGGTCCAGTGCGGTGTCCCAGTCTGTGGGCTGGGGCGCCTGCCCGCGCCCGGCGCGCAGCAGCGGCTGCAGCAGACGGGTCTGCCTGGCCAGCGCAGGGGCAGCGGTCAGGTGCAGCGTGCTGCCCTTGGTACACAGGCGCCCGTGGTTGGCGGGGTGCAGGGGGTCGCCGCGTACACCGGTGATCTGCGACCCTTTGGACTGGATGATCACACCGCAGCCGACGCCGCAGTACGGGCAGGTGGAACGGGTTTCGGCCATGGCGTGGGCTTTCCGGTGTGTGGGGCGGCGTGTGCAGCTGGACCTGTACACGCCGCCGTGCTTGAGAGTGGCTCTGTGTTCAGGCGGCGTTGCTGGCAGCCTGGCCGCAGCGGCGGGCCGGTCCGGCAATGGGGCGTGTCAGGTCGGTGGCCTTGGTGGCCAGCTCGGCCGCATCCATGAACACCTGGCCGTCGCGCACCTGCACGGCAAAAGCGGGGGTGCAGCCCTCGTCGGGCGCCGCGGCCTGGCCGTCGCACAGGCCAATGGTCCAGTTGTGCATCGGGCAGGCCACACTGCGGCCGAACACCATGCCCTGTGACAGCGGCCCCCCTTTGTGCGGGCAGCGGTCGAGCAGGGCGAAGATTTCGTCCTCTGCATTGCGGAACAAGGCCACGTCCAGCCCCTGGGGCCGGGCGACGCGGCGCGCGCCCAGCACGGGGATGTCGTGGACGGCGCAGATGGCTTGCCAGGTGGTCATTGCTATTCCTTTCGGATCTGCTGGTGTAGATGGGGGATTCATGAAGGCCTGCCGGGGCGGTGCATCACACGCTGGCGGTCTGGGTGGGGGCCGCCTGCGGTGACAGGGCCGGGAGGATGGGGATGACGCGCTGGAACTGGCGGGCATCCACATGGGCCTTGTCGAACTCGAACCAGGGGTCGGGTTCGCCATCCAGGGCGAACTGCAGCTGCTCCCACAGGGCTTTGCGGCCGGCGGCATCTTCCAGAATGCGTTGCTTCACGTAGTCCAGGCCCACGCGACTCACGTAGTGCACGGTGCGCTCCAGGTACCAGCCTTCCAGGCGGTAGAGCTGCATGAAGGCGCCCGTGTACTCCAGCACCTCTTCGGCCGTTCTGAGCTTGGTGAAGAAATGCGCCACCTCGGTCTTGATGCCGCCGTTGCCGGCGATGTGCATCTCCCAGCCGCTGTCCACACCGATGATGCCCACATCCTTGATGCCCGATTCCGCACAGTTGCGCGGGCAGCCGCTGACGGCGAACTTCACCTTGTGCGGCGCATACATGCGCCACATGGCCCGCTCCAGGTCCTTGCCTAGCTGGGTGCTGTCCTGCGTGCCCATGCGGCACCATTCGCTGCCCACGCAGGTCTTGACGGTGCGCAGCGCCTTGGCATAGGCGTGGCCGCTGGGCATGCCGATGTCGTTCCACACCGCCTGCAGATCTTCCTTCTTGACGCCCAGCAGGTCGATTCGCTGGCCGCCTGTGACCTTGACCGTAGGAATCTGGTATTTGTCCACCGCATCGGCAATGCGGCGGAGCTCGTCGGCCGTGGTTTCGCCGCCCCACATGCGCGGAATCACGCTGTAGGTACCGTCTTTCTGGATGTTGGCGTGGCTGCGCTCATTGATGGCGCGGCTTTGCGGGTCGTCCTGCGCCTGCTTGGGCCAGGTGCTGATCAGGTAGTAGTTCACGGCCGGGCGGCAGGTGGCACAACCATTGGGCGTGCGCCATTCCATGAAGCGGAAGACCGCATCCGTGGTCAGCAGGTGATGCTGGGTGATGGCGTCGCGCACCGCCTGGTGGCCGTGGTCGGTGCAGCCGCACACGGCTTTGCTCTTGGGCGTGCTGGAATAGTCGCCGCCGGCGGTGAACATGATGATCTGTTCCACCAGCCCGGTGCAGGAGCCGCAGCTGGCACTGGCCTTGGTGTGCTTGCGCACCTCGTCCAGCGTGAATAGGCCTTTGTCCTTGATCGCCTTGCAGATGGCGCCCTTGGTCACGCCGTTGCAGCCGCAGACCTCGTCGCTGTCGGCCATGGCCGATGCCTTGCTGTGGCCTTCGTGACCGGTGTCGCCGATGTTCGACTCTCCAAACATCAGCCGATCGCGGATGTCGGCGACCGAGCGGCCTTCGCGCAGCAGCTTGAAGTACCAGCTGCCATCCACGGTGTCCCCATACAGGCAGGCGCCCACCAGCTTGTCGCCCTGGATCACCAGCTTCTTGTAGACGCCGCCGCCGGGGGCATAGGGGTCGCGCAGCACGATTTCCTCGGTATCCGCACCGCCCTGGAAGTTGCCTGCCGAAAACAGGTCGATACCGGTGACCTTGAGCTTGGTGGAGGTGAGCGAGCCTTGATAGCGCCCGATGCCCCATTCGGCCAGGTGGTTGGCCAGCACCTTGCCCTGCTCGAACAGCGGGGCGACCAGACCGTAGGCCACGCCCCGGTGGGCGGCGCATTCGCCGACCGCGTAGATGCGCGGGTCGGTCACGGTCTGCAGCGTGTCGCTGACCACAATGCCGCGGTCCACATGCAGGTGCATGCGCTGGGCCAGGGCGGTGTTGGGGCGGATGCCCACGGCCATGACCACCAGGTCAGCCGGGACTTCGCTGCCATCCTTGAAGCGCACGGCGCGCACGCGGCCGGTGTCGTTGGCCAGCAGCTCCTGGGTCTGGGCCTGCATCAGGAACTGCATGCCCCGCTCGGACAGCGACTGCTGCAGCATGCGGCCGGCCACATCGTCGAGCTGGCGCTCCATCAGCCATTCACTGGCATGCACCACCGTCACCTGCATGCCGCGCTTCATCAAGCCGTTGGCCGCTTCCAGTCCCAGCAGGCCGCCACCGATGACCACGGCATGGCGATACCGGGCAGCCGCGTCGATCATGGCCTGGGTGTCCGCGATGTCGCGGTAGGCCAGCACGCCCTGCAGATCATGGCCGGGCAGCGGCAGGATGAAGGGGTTGGAGCCGGTAGCCAGCACCAGGCGGTCATAAGGAGCGCTGATGGTGTTGCCCGCCGCATCCACACCATGCACCACGCGGCGCACCCGGTCCACCTCGGTCACCGTGCAGCCGGTGTGCAGGTGGATGCCGTGTTCCTGGTACCAGGCCCAGTCGTTCAGCACGATTTCATCGAGCGTCTGTTCGCCAGCCAGTACGGGCGAGAGCAGTATGCGGTTGTAGTTGGGATGGGGCTCGGCGCCGAAGACCGTGATCTGATACAGATCCGGTGCAATCTTCAGCAGCTCTTCCAGCGCGCGCACACCGGCCATGCCGTTGCCTACCAGAACCAGTTGGGATTTTTTCATCGTGCCCCCGTGGGTGGTTGCTTCATTCCAGGTTCGAAAACAAAAAAGGCGTCCTTTCCGGGCAGCGGGGTGCTGCGGGGAAAAGACGCCTTTGTCTTGTGCGACCTTCTGTGCGCCATTGCATAGCAGGTCTGCGGGCCAACGGTGGCCTTGTCCATTTCAAGCAGGTTCTGTGCCAGCTGGCGCCAGGAACCTGCCAGGCAGCGGGTGCTTCACCCGGTGTTGCAACGCACCGTGGTGGTGCGTTCAGCGTGTGCCGTGGACCACCGCAGTGCACGCCTGCGGCGCCCTGTGTCTGCGGACGGGTCAGGCCGCTTTTTCTACATGGCCCTGGCGGGTATAGAGAAAATCGATCACCGCCTTGCGGCAGTGCTGGTAGTCCCGGTCTTCGGCCAGTGCCACGCGGTTGCGCGGGCGTGCCAGCGGCACCTTCAGCACCTCGCCAATGGTGGCAGCGGGGCCGTTGGTGAGCATCACGATCTGGTCGGACAGCAGCACCGCCTCGTCCACATCATGGGTCACCATGACCACGGTGCTACGGGTGCGGGCCACGATGTCCAGCAACTCGTCCTGCAATTTTGCGCGGGTGAGGGCGTCCAGTGCCCCAAAAGGTTCGTCCATCAGCAGCACCTGGGGTTCCATGGACAGTGCCCGGGCAATGCCCACGCGCTGCTTCATGCCGCCGGAAATCTCGCCCGGCCGCTTGTGCGCCGCGTGGCTCAGTCCCACCAGTTCCAGCGCGGCCGCAGTGCGGGCCTGGAGCTGGGCCTTGGTTTCCTGTTTTCCGAACACTCGCTCCACGGCCAGATGGACGTTGGCATGGCAGGTCAGCCAGGGCAGCAGCGAATGGTTCTGGAACACCACGGCGCGCTCGGGACCTGGGCCTTTGATTTCCTTGTTGGCGCACAGCAGGTTGCCGGCGGTGGGCGTGGTCAGCCCGGCAATCAGGTTCAGCAAGGTGGATTTGCCGCAGCCAGAGTGGCCGATCAGGCTCACGAACTCGCCCCTGGCAATGTTCAGGTTGATGTCGCGCAGCGCAGGGAACAGCCCTTTGGTCGTGGTGAAGGTCTGCTCCACGCCCTGGATCTGGATGAACTTGGTGGAGAGCGACGGGTTGTGCAGGGTGGGGTGGTTCATGCTTTCACCTCTTCAAACGTAAAGGCCGAAGCCAGTTTCACCAGCGCCCACTCCAGCAGCAGGCCCACGATGCCGATCACAAAGATGGCGATGATGATGTTCTTGACGTTCAGGTTGTTCCACTCGTCCCAGACCCAGAAGCCGATGCCCACGCCGCCAGTCAGCATTTCGGCGGCCACGATGACCAGCCAGGCCGTGCCTACGGCGAGGCGCACACCGGTCAGCAGATAGGGGAGCACCGAGGGAAACAAGATGGTGGTGGCGATCTTCCATTCGCTCAGGTTCAGCACGCGGGCCACGTTCATGTAGTCCTGGGGGACGCGCTGCACGCCCACCGCGGTGTTGATGACCATTGGCCAGATGGAACAGATGAAGATGGTCCAGATGGCAGCGGGGTTGGCACCTTTGAAGACCAACAGACCAATTGGCAGCCAGGCCAGCGGCGAGACCGGGCGCAGCAGGCTGATCAGCGGGTTGCACATGCGGGACAGAAAGCGGAAGCGCCCGATCACAAAGCCCAGCGGAATCCCCACCAGCGCCGCCAGCCCGAAGCCCAGGCCCACGCGCTGCAGCGAGGCCAGCACGTTCCAGCCCACCCCCTGGTCATTCGGGCCGTTGCGATAGAACGGGTCACTGAAGACTTCGACCGCCTGCTGCCAGGTTTCCAGCGGGCCGGGAATGGCCTGGCCTGTGCCTCCCGACACCAGCGACCACAGGCCCACCAGCAGGGCCAGGCCCATGACGGGAGGCAGCACGGTCTGCGCCAGTGCCGTCAACTGCTGGCGCAGGCGTGAAGGTGGGGCCGGCGTGGCGCTGGCGGCAGGGGGATTGGCCCCGGCAGCGGTGCCTGTATTTGCCGTGGCAGAGGAGCCGTGGGTAGCGTCGTTGGCGGCCACGGCAGCGATGGCGCCCTGGGGCGGCGCTGCATCACCGCGCGGTGAATGAAAAATGGCACTGACCATGGTGCTTCTCCTGAAAAATCAATGAAGGGGGCAGTGGCTCAGGCCTTGACCTTGAAGCTGTCGGCGTACTTGGCGGGTCCTTGCCGTCCCACACCACGCCGTCGATCAGCTTGCTGCTGCGCATGCTGTCCTTGGGCACGTTCACCTTCAGCTGCGTGGCGGCCTGGCTGTACAGGTCGATGCGGTTGATCTGCTTGGCCACGGCCAGGTAATCAGGGTGGCTCTTGAGCAGGCCCCAGCGCTTGTGCTGGGTCAGGAACCACATGCCATCGCTGAGGTAGGGGTAGTTCACCGCGCCGTCGGCAAAGAACTTCATGTGATTCGGGTCGTCCCAGGTCTTGCCCAGGCCGTTCTGGTAGCGGCCCAGGATGCGCTGGTTGATGGCGTCCACACTGGTGTTCACATAGGCTTTGCCGGCAATGGTCTCGGCCATCTTCAGCTTATTCTGCAGGCTGGCGTCGATCCATCGGCCGGCTTCCAGAATGGCCATCATCACGGCGCGGGCCGTGTTGGGGTTTTTCTGTGCGAACTCGGCTGTGGTGCCCAGCACTTTTTCAGGGTGGCCCTGCCAGATGTCCTGCGTGGTCACGGCCGTGATGCCGATGTTGTCCATGATGGCGCGGTGGCCCCAGGGTTCGCCCACGCAGAAGCCATCCATATTGCCAATGCGCATGTTGGCCACCATCTGCGGCGGCGGCACGGTGATGACCTTGGCGTCCTTGAGCGGATCGATCCCGGCCGATGCCAGCCAGTAATAGAGCCACATGGCATGGGTGCCGGTGGGGAAGGTCTGGGCAAAGGTGTATTCGCGCTTGTCGCTGGCCATCAGCTTGGCCAGGCTGGCGGCATCCACCGCGCCTTTGTCCGCCAGCTTCTTGGACAAGGTGATGGCCTGGCCGTTCTGGTTGAGCGTCATCAGCACCGCCATCTCTTTCTTGGGGCCGCTCACCCCCAGGTGCAGCCCGTAGACCAGGCCGTAGAGCACATGGGCAAAGTCCAGCTCGCCGTTGACCAGTTTGTCACGCACGCCGGCCCAGCTGGCTTCCTTGGTGGGGATGATCTTGACGCCGTACTTCTGGTCCAGCCCCAGCACCGAGGCCATGACCACGCTGGCGCAGTCCGTCAGCGGGATGAAGCCGATCTTCACCTCTTTCTTCTCCGGGGCGTCCGATCCGGCGGCCCATACGCCGCCGTGGCCCAGCTGGGTGTACAGGGCGGCGCCTGCGGCGATGCCGCCGGCCTGGCGCAGAAACTGGCGGCGACTGCCCGCTTCCATGGTGTCTGTCGGGGTGGACAAGGGAGTGCAAGCGGTATCCGGGGTGTGCTGTGCCATGGTTCGGCTCCTTCCAGTGCGTGGGGCGAATGCTTTTTCAACGGAACGACGGATCCCACAAAAGGCTGTTTCCAGACCTGCAAAACACAAAGGCGTCCCGATCCGTCTGCGGTGTGCAGGGGATGGGGACGCCGTTGTCCTGTGTGTGGGGGCTGATTCCAGACCGCCGTTGGCCGGGATTCACTGCCAAGGAATGCAGAAACCGTGCCAGCTTGCCGGCGGGCGGTTCTCCCAGGGAAGCAGGGCCTCTGGGGCACGGAGATGTGCTTTGCAGTGCGCATCTCCGCGGGAGGAAGCGCGGTTTTGGTGCGCTGCAGCAGGATGGCAGCCACAGTTGCTGCTGTGTGTTGGTGCGTGTGGCTTTGCGTGCGCGCGGATCAGCCTTGCGCTGGCGGCAGCAGATCGGCCATTGCCAGCACAGCCTCGGCCACATCGATCAGGCGGCGGTTCTGGTTCATGGCGGTCTGGCGCAGCAGCTTGTGTGCTTCGCTCTCGCTGAGCTGGCGGTGCGCCATCAGCAGGCCTTTGGCGCGTTCCAGCGTCTTGCGTTCGGTCAGGGCGGAGCGCACGGTTTCCAGCTCGGCCTGCATGGCTTGCAGCCGCTGGGATTGTTCCTGTACCAGGCTCAACACCGACTGGCCCAGCTGCGGTGCCAGGCTGTTGCCCAGTTGCAGCGTGGCTTCGGGGGCTGGTGCATGGAAGAAATCCGGCAGGCCGTCGGGCACGGCAGGGGCGTCACCTGCACCGGCGCTGCGCTGCAACAGTGCCCGCGGCTCCGGCGCCTGTCGGGCCGCCTGCAGCTGTGTGGTGCAGCGTTGCTGCAGCTCGTCGGCCAGCTGCCCTTCGATGGCATACAAGGCATCCATGCGGGCCGTGCAGGCTTCGAACCAGGGCGTGCTCAGCTCGGCATCGAGCGCCTGGCCGGTGGCGGCGGTACAGCCCATGCGGCGCATGCGCTCGATCACCAGCAGCTCGGGGTTGTGGTGCTGGATCTTTTCCCACAGCGCCAATGGCGTGGCGGGAGCGCAATCGGCAAACACCTGGAAGCAGCGCTCCTGCGCGTCGATCAGATGCAGCCAGTGCTGCTGGCGCGCGGCCTGGCTGCGGCCGCTGCCAAAGGCCGCGGCCCCGGTGGCACGCTCCTGGCCGGCCAGTTCCTTGCCTTGCATGAAGTGGAACATGGCCACCAGCAGGCGGGAAATGCCGGGCTCGGTGGCACTGTCGGCCGCCTCGAAGACCACGGCCAGCAGGCCTGCGATCAGGCGGATATAGGCCGCGGTGGCGGCATCGGGCGCCAGCGCCAGCGCGCTGACCTGCTGGCGCAGCGCGGGCAAGGCGTCCAGCCCCTGCAGCACATAGGCGATATGGTTGAACAGCCGCGCGCCGTGACCGCCTTGGAAGGCATTCAGATCGAGCTGCACCAGCGCCTGGTGCAGCTGTGCGGTGCAGCGGTCCGCTGTCTGGATCTGCGCCAGCCGAACGCTGGCACCGCGCTGCCCACCACTGGCCAGCACGATGTTGGACAGGCCGCGCTCGGCCTGCAGCGCATGGATGAGCGCACCCAGCTGGCGCACCAGGGTGCTGGTGTGCAGCAGTTGCTCCAGTTCGCCCATTTCACAGCGGCGAACGGCAATCAGGTAATCCAAGCTAGAAGTCATGGTGGGGCGTGCAGTGCTTTAGTGTGAAGGCAGCAAGTTCTGTGCCTCACGGTGGTGCATGTGCATGGCGCATGCATTCGCGTCACACGAGAGTCCTGACGATGGCTGCACTGTGCGCAGGCCAGACCGATGCGATGACCCGGACATACAAAAACCGGCCGCCCCCGCAAAGGGACGGCCGGTTTTTGGTAGCAGTCGCCACCGCCCCTGTACAGGGCGGGGCGCAGACCTGGCTTTAGGCCAGCTTGTCGACGATGGCGTTCAGCGTGGCGCTGGGACGCATGGCGGTGCCGGTCTTGGCTTCGTCGGGACGGTAGTAGCCGTCGATGTCCGAAGGCTTGCCTTGTACGGCGTTCAGCTCTTCGACGATCTGGGCTTCATTGGTCACCATGGATTCCGCCACGTGCTTGAACACGGCTTGCAGCTCGGCGTCCTTGCCTTGCTTGGCCAGTTCCTGGGCCCAGAACGAGGCCAGGTAGAAGTGGCTGCCGCGGTTGTCGATGCCGGCGCCAGGCTTGCGCGAGGGGCTCTTGTTTTCGTCCAGGAAGCGGCCGGTGGCAGCGTCCAGGGCGTCGGCCAGCACTTGGGCCTTGGGGTTCTGGGCAAAGCCGGCCAGGTGTTCCAGCGAAGCGGCCAGGGCCATGAATTCACCCAGCGAGTCCCAGCGCAGGAAGCCTTCTTCCACGAACTGCTGCACGTGCTTGGGGGCGGAGCCGCCGGCACCGGTTTCAAACAGGCCGCCGCCGTTCATCAGGGGCACGATGGACAGCATCTTGGCCGAGGTGCCCAGTTCCAGGATGGGGAACAGGTCGGTCAGGTAGTCGCGCAGCACGTTGCCGGTGACGGAGATGGTGTCCTGGCCCTTGCGGATGCGGTCCAGCGAGAACTGGGTGGCCTTGACGGGCGACATGATCTGGATGTCCAGGCCGGACAGATCGTGGTCCTTCAGGTAGGTGGTGACCTTCTGGATCAGCTGTGCGTCGTGGGCGCGGTTTTCGTCCAGCCAGAACACGGCGGGCATGCCGGAGGCGCGGGCGCGGGTGACGGCCAGCTTGACCCAGTCGCGGATGGGGGCGTCCTTGGCCTGGCACATGCGGAAGATGTCACCGGCTTCGACAGCTTGCTCCAGCAGCACGGTACCGGCGTCGTCCACCACGCGCACGGTGCCGGCTTCGGCGATTTCAAAGGTCTTGTCGTGGCTGCCGTACTCTTCGGCGGCTTGTGCCATCAGGCCCACGTTGGGCACGGTGCCCATGGTGACAGGGTCCAGCGCGCCGTGCTTCTTGCAGTCGTCGATGACGGTCTGGTAGACGCCGGCATAGCAGCGGTCAGGGATGACGGCCTTGGCGGCCTGCAGCTTGCCTTCGGCGTTCCACATGCCGCCGGAATCGCGGATCATGGCTGGCATGGAGGCGTCAACGATCACGTCGGAAGGCACGTGCAGGCAGGTGATGCCCTTGTCGCTGTTGACCATGGCCAGGGCGGGGCGGTCTGCGGCCAGTGCCTTCAGGTCGGCTTCGATTTCCGTGCGCTTGGCTTCGGACAGCTTGTCCAGGCGGGCGTACAGGTCGCCGATGCCGTTGTTGGCGTTGAAGCCGATCTCGGCCAGCGCAGCGGCGTGCTTGTCCAGCACGGGGCCGTAGTAGGCGTAGACCACGTGGCCGAAGATGATGGGGTCGGAGACCTTCATCATGGTGGCCTTCAGGTGGGCGGAGAACAGCACGCCCTGGTCCTTGGCGTCTTGCACCTGTGCGGCCAGGAAGCTGCGCAGGGCCTTCTTGCTGATGACGGAGGCGTCGATCACTTCACCGGCCAGCACCTTGGTGGTGGCCTTGAGGACGTTGGTGGCACCGGCGGCGGTGGCCAGCTCGATGCGCACATTGCCGGCGTTGGCCACCACGGTGGACTTTTCGCTGCCGTAGAAGTCGCCACCGTCCATGTGGGACACGTGGGCCTTGTTGTCGGCTGTCCAGGCGCCCATCTTGTGGGGGTGCTTGCGGGCGTAGTTCTTGACCGACAGCGGTGCGCGGCGGTCGGAGTTGCCTTCGCGCAGCACGGGGTTCACGGCCGAGCCCTTGACCTTGTCGTAACGGGCCTTGGCGTCTTTTTCCACGTCATTGGCGGGCGCATCAGGGTAGTCGGGCAGGGCGTAGCCCTTGCCTTGCAGTTCCTTGATGGCGGCCTTGAGCTGGGGAATGGAGGCCGAGATGTTCGGCAGCTTGATGATGTTGGCTTCGGGCTTCTTGGCCAGTTCGCCCAGTTCGGCCAGGTCATTGGCGATGCGTTGCTCGGGCTTGAGCAGCTCGGGGAACAGGGCCAGGATGCGGCCGGACAGCGAGATGTCGCGGGTTTCGACGTCAATGCCAGCGGAGCGCGTGAACGCCTGCACGATGGGCAGCAACGAATACGTTGCCAGCATCGGTGCTTCATCAGTCAGTGTGTAGATGATCTTGGAGGATGAAGACATGTTGTGGTCTGTTGTCTAGGGTTCAAAAACCGCGCCTGCGCGCGTGGCGTATTGGCACCGAGCGGGTAGGCCCGGCTCGCTATCTGTGTAGCGCACCACAAGAGCGGGTCTGCGATCACAAACCCAACTCTTGTATAAGACTTGAGTTTAGCATCAGCTTCCACACTACGGAACGGTGTTTTATGCTGCGGTGCACAAGCTGCAACTTCACCACCGGCCGGCAACGGCATGCTGCCTAGCGGATCGCCCGCCTTCATGCCCTTGAATCAGGGGTTTTCCCCATATTGGGTTTTGAAGTCGAATTCCAGTTTCTCGCATTCGGATTGCTGGGTGAAATGCACTGGCTTGCCTTCCTTGGGCGGTTTCTGTACTTCCTTCCAGCACAGGCGGATGGTTTCGCGCGCGACCCAGCGGTCTTCGGTTTCGGGCGTGTTGAACAGATAACCCATGGCCATCAGGATGGCAAAGAAGGCCACCGGCAGGCCGATGAGCCAGCGTACCAGGCGTGGCTTGCGCACGGGCGTGTCGGCTACGGCGGTCGCGGCGTCGGCCTGGGTGGTGTCGGCTGCGCCGTCGGAAGCGGAAGTGGGGGTGTCAGACATGCTGCGGATTATCGGCCGCAGCCCGGGCGCTGTCCGATGGGATGCCCCGGGGTTTGATGCGCATCAAGATGGCATATGCCGCCGCCGCGGTGCTGGGGCCTGCACTGGCCGCGGTGTGGGCTGCGGGTTGTCAGGGGGGGAGCGCTACAGAACCCTCCATGCCCGCCATGGGGAAACCGTGGGCGTTCAGCGCCCCCGGGGCTGGTGCCCTGTGCGGGCCTGCTGCGGGGCCGGGGGCTGGTGGTCTTCCCAGGCTTTGCCCCAGTGCAGCACCTGTTCCAGCGCGCGGTCGCGGATGCCCATGGCCTGCAGACCGTCGTAGGTGGCCAGGGCATAGTCGCGCGTGGTGCCGTAGATGCCGGCGGATTCGGCAAAGATGCGCTGGTACTGCTCGGGGGGCAGCGTGCCGCAGTAGCTGGGGCTGTGCCGCGACAGGGTGAAGGCCAGGGCACGCACCGGGCCCTCAGGGGTGCTGCACTGCAACCAGCGTGGGTCGTAGGTGGCCAGCGGCATCTCGCGCTGCCACAGCGCATGCAGGGTCTCATGCCCCTGCCGGGCAGGAATGCGGAACGCCGCGCCCTGGCAACTGCCTCCGGGCAGCATGGCAAACACCAGACCGGGGCGTTCGGGCGTGCCGCGGTTGATGCGGCTCCACATCTTCAGCGCACGGTGCCAGCCGTGCACCTTGGCATCGCGCCGTTCGGCGAAGTCAAATTCGGGCCGCCAGATCAGGCTGCCGTAGCCGAATACCCACAAATCCTGCTCTCCGCCCCATTGCTGCAGCGTGCGCTCCAAAAAAGTGCGTGGATCACGGTTTGGAGCGGTGGGCAGAAGAGTAGGGACTTCGGACATGGCTGTGATGCTAGAGCAAAACCCACTGGATGGACACGAAGCGGCTACAGGCGCACTACATATGTAGGCGGCACTCCCTCTAGAATGGGCCCCCGCAAGCGGGCCGAGTGGCTGCGGCAGGCTGGACAGGCTCTGCCATGCACCGCATTCGGGCTGCAAGAACGCACGATCACACACAACATCCTCTGGAGAATTTCATGGCCTTCAATACATCGGACGACGACAGCCAACAGCGCTTTGCCCTCGGCATCATTTTTGCCCTGGTGCTTCTGGTGGTCGGCACCGTCGTCGGCGCGGTGGTGTACCGCTCGGTCACCGGAGCCAAGGGCGCGCCCACTGCGGCTGCTCCGGCCGTGGTGGATTCTGCGGTGGCCAGCCAAAGCACACCGCCGGCCCTGGCGGCGGGTGCCGTGCAGCAAGGTGACGGCGCCTACATCCGCGTGGAAGAAGGCGTAGTCAAGTTCTACTTTGCCACCGGCAGCGCCGAGCTGGCCGCTGGTGCCGACGAAGCCCTGGCCGATGTGGTGCGTATCGCCGCCCAGCGCGGCAAGAAGCTGGCGGTGTCGGGCTACCACGACGCCACCGGCAACGCCGCAGTGAACGCCGAACTGGCTAAGCGCCGTGCACAGGCCGTGCAGCAGGCCATCATTGCCCAGGGCGTGGTCGCCGGCAATGTGGAACTGCGCAAGCCCGAAGTGACTCAGGCCGATGGCAGCAACGACGAAGCCCGTCGCGTGGAAGTGGTGATCATCGAGTAAGCCGCTTTAGCTTCAGCAAGGGGCTGCCCCTTGCTTCACCCCCACCAGGCCGTGCATTGCACGGCCTTTTTCATGGGCGGGTGCGTGGCCGCGGGGGGACCAATGCCCCCGAGAGCACATCAGGTTTGGGCAATGTGGCGTCGCTCTCCGTGCCGGGTCCACGGCCGGTTGGGGCAGGCCAAGCTGCTCCGGAAAGCGAAGCAGTACCAAGTTCTTTCCATGTCCCCTCAACGCCCTCGTCAACTGGCAGGCAAATTTCAATATACTGTATGTATAAACAGCATTTGCCATGAACTACGCCAAACCCGCTCGCCTTTTGCTGGCTCCCGGCTTTGACCGGGGGACGCTGCCTGCGCATATCGCACACGCGCTGTGGTGTGGAAACGAGGTCAGCACCGGTGCCAGCCGGACCGTACCCACAGGCTACGCAACACTGGACAAAGCCCTGCCAGGACAGGGCTGGCCCACAGCCAGCCTGTGCGAGCTGCTGCAGCCGCAAGCGGCGGTGTGCGAATGGCGGCTTCTGGGTCCCGCCTTGCCAGGGCTGCTGGCAGACAAGGGGGCGCGTATCTACCTTGTCGCGCCGCCCCAGATTCCCCATGCGATGGGGTTGGCCCAGCTGGGCCTGCCTCCCGAACAGTTGGTCTGGATTGACGCCAAGGGAGCGCAGGAGCGTCTGTGGGTCACAGAACAGCTGCTGAAATCTGAGCCTGCTGGTGCTGTCATTGCCTGGCTGCCCCAGGCCCGCCAAGAGCAGATCCGCCGCCTGCAAGTTCATGCCATCCATTGCGATGCCCCTGTGTTCCTGGTTCGCCCGGAAACGGCTATGGGCGAGGCCTCGGCAGCTCCGCTGCGGGTATCGCTGTCCCTGGGTACCAGTTGGAATCTGGATGTGTGCATCCGGAAGCGCCGGGGTGCGGTGTGTACCGAGGTGCTGCACCTGCAGGCGATCCCCGGCAACCTGGATTCCGTGATCCCCCCCCGCATGCGCGAACTTCAGGCGCCAGGGGGGCTGCAGAAGGAGGTGTTTCATGCATTGGGCCGCTCTGATTCCCATACAGCTTCCGGACACCACCTCACCCATTGACTCTGTGCAGCTTGCCGTCTGGGCCCTCCAGTTCACGCCGCGCGTGGCCTTGCACGAGGAAGCGGTCTTGATTGAAGTGGAAGCCAGTTTGCGTTTGTTTGGGGGTGTCACAAGCCTGCACGCCCTGGTGGAAGAGGGTGCCCGGGATCTCGGTGCCAGTGTGGCCTGGGCGCCCACCGGCATGGCCGCTCTGGCCTTTGCGCGCCAGAAGGGTATCGACGGATTTTCCGCGCCTTTGGAACGGCTGCTGGACCGGCTGTTGCTGGAGTGCATCACAGCGGTGAAGCGCCACCAACCGACATTGGCGCGGGTCGGGTGCCGGACCTTGGGCCAGGTGCGTGCCCTGCCGCGCGCAGGCATCGTGCGCCGATTCGACAAAGCCCTGTTGGAAGCCATGGACCAGGCCTATGGCCTGCGCCCTGAAACCTATGGGTGGGTGGAGGCTCCGGACGCTTTCCATACGCGCCTGGAGCTGATGTCGCGGGTGGAACTGGCGCCGGCCATGTTGTTCGGGGTGCGGCGTCTGCTTGTGCAGATGGCGGGTTGGCTGAAGGCCCGCCAACTGGGTGCGACAGCCTTCACGCTGCGCTGGTGCCACGATGTCATGCGCACACGGGATGTAGGCAGCAGCGGAGAGCTGACCATCCGCACGGCAGAGCCTACACAGAACGTCGACCACTTCTCGCGCCTGCTGTCCGAGCACCTGGCCCGGGTTGAGCTTCTGGCGCCAATGGGCGATCTGGAGCTGCTGGCCACCGAGGTAGAGCCCATCGTGGAAGAGAGCCGGTCACTGATTCCCGAGGCGGCGGGCAAAGGCTCCTCCATCAAGCTGGCTCTGGAACGCATTCAGGCACGGCTGGGCAACGATGCTGTGCGCCGGCCCGTGCTGTCTGCGGACCACAGGCCCGAATGGATGCAGCAGTGGCTATCGGCCGAGCAGCGCCGCCCCAGCAAACCGGAGCTGGTGTGCGAGCTGCCGCAACCGACCTGGATGCTGGGCACACCTTTGCGTCTCGTCGAGCGCGCCAACAGGCCCGTCTACCAGGGCGCCCTGCAACTGCTGCTGGGACCGGACCGTGTGGAAGGTGGCTGGTGGCACCGCGACCAGGTGGACAGCGGGGAGATGCCGTTGAATGTGCAGCGCGACTATTGGCTCGCGCGCAGCGAGCATGCGGGGCTGCTGTGGATTTTCCAGGCACGCCTGGCCGGCGATGAGACCGCCTGG
Source organism: Comamonas sp. UBA7528 (assembly GCF_002479375.1). NCBI lineage: Bacteria > Pseudomonadati > Pseudomonadota > Betaproteobacteria > Burkholderiales > Comamonadaceae > Comamonas > Comamonas sp. UBA7528. The sequence continues at coordinate 3,982 of NZ_DLMU01000009.1, read as the reverse complement.
TTCCTGCATGGGCACTACGCCTGAGGCGGCATGCAACACGTCCTTCCCGTGTATGCCGAGCTGCGTTGCATCTCCAATTTCACCTTTCTGCGGGGTGCCAGCCGCCCGGAGGAATTGGTGGAGCGCGCCAAGGAACTGGGCTACAGTGCTTTGGCCATTACCGACGAATGTTCCTTGGCAGGTATCGTGCGCGCCCATGTGGCTGCCAGACAGCAAGGCCTGACCCTGCTGCTGGGCGCCCAGTTCTGCATCCAGCCACGCGATGCCGGCGAAGCGCCTTTCACCTTGGTGGTGCTGGCCCAGAACCTCAACGGCTACGGCAATCTGTGCCAGTTCATCACCAAGCTGCGGCGCGCTTCGGACAAAGGCACTTACCGCCTGGACTTGGGCTGCATCACCGGCCAGGAGCTGCAAGACTGCTTGGTGCTGCTGTGCCCGGAGCGCAAGGCCACCGATGCGCAACTGGAGGCCATGGGCCGCTGGACGCTGACCCACTTCACGGGCCGCTGCTGGATCGGCGTGGACCTGGTACGGCGCCTGGACGATGAGCTGTGGCTGCACCGCATGCGCGCGCTGGCGGCACTGACCGCCGTGCCCCTGGTGGCCGTGGGCGACGTGCACATGCATGTGCGCTCGCGCAAACCGCTGCAGGATGTGCTGACCGCCACCCGCATGGGCAAGCCGCTGACCGAATGCGGCTACGCCCTGCAGCGCAGCGCCGAGCGCCACCTGCGCAGCCGCCTGCGCCTGGCCCAGACCTTTCCGGCGGAACTGCTGGCCCAGACCCTGGCCGTGGTGGCGCGCTGCAGCTTCAGCCTGAACGAACTCCAGTACCAGTACCCCGATGAAGTGGTGCCTGCAGGGCACACGGCGGCCAGCTACCTGCGCCAGGCAACCTATGACGGCGCGGGCCGGCGCTGGCCTGCGGGCATCCCCGAGAAAGTCCAACGCCAGATCGCCTACGAGTTGGGTCTGATCTGCGAGCTGAAGTACGAGCAGTATTTCCTGACCGTCTACGACATTGTGGTCTTCGCGCGCTCGCGCGGCATTTTGTGCCAGGGCCGCGGTTCGGCCGCCAACAGCGCGGTGTGTTACTGCCTGGGGGTGACCGAGGTGGACCCGGATCGCACTTCCGTGCTGTTCGAGCGCTTTATTTCCAAGGAGCGCAATGAGCCCCCGGACATTGACATCGACTTCGAGCACCAGCGTCGCGAAGAGGTGATCCAGTACCTCTATGCGAAGTACGGCCGCGACCGCGCGGCCCTGGCTGCGGCCGTGATTTCCTACCGGCCGCGTTCTGCAATCCGGGATGTGGGCAAGGCCCTGGGCTTTGATCTCGATGTGGTGGACGCCATCGCCAAGGGACAGCAGTGGTTCGATGGACGCAGCATCCGGCAGGAGCGTTTTGCAGAGCTGGGCATGGATGCGGGCTCCCTGGCCGTGCAGCAGTTGGTCGCGTTGACCGAACAGTTGATCGGGTTCCCACGCCACCTGTCCCAGCACACCGGCGGTTTTGTGCTCACGCGCGGCCTGCTGTGCCGTATGGTGCCTGTGGAGAACGCATCCATGGACGACCGCACGGTCATCGAGTGGGACAAGGATGATCTGGACGCTGCAGGGCTGCTCAAAGTGGACGTACTGGCCCTGGGCATGCTGTCGGCGATCCGCCGGGCCCTGGACTTCATCGGTCAGCGCCGAGGCTGCGCGTTCACGATGCAGGACATCCCGCCAGAGGATTCGGCCACCTACGACATGATCTGTCGCGCCGACACCATCGGTGTGTTCCAGATCGAGAGCAGGGCGCAGATGTCCATGCTGCCCCGGTTGCGCCCGCGCAAGTTCTACGACCTGGTGGTGGAAGTGGCGCTGGTGCGGCCGGGCCCCATCCAGGGCGGCATGGTCCACCCCTATCTGCGCCGGCGCCAGGGCAAGGACCCGGTGGTCTACCCGAGCGAGGCCTTGAAGGAGGCGCTGGGCCGTACGCTGGGAGTGCCGGTGTTCCAGGAGCAGGTCATGCAGATCGCCATGCTGGCCGCCGGTTTCAGCCCTGGCGAGGCCGATGGCCTGCGCCGGGCCATGGCGGCCTGGAAGCGCAAAGGGGGGCTGGAGAAGTACTACGACAGGATCGTGCAAGGGATGACCGAGCGCGGTTACGAACGCGACTTTGCCGAATCCATCTTCGAGCAAATCAAGGGCTTTTCGGAATACGGCTTCCCGGAAAGTCACGCCGCCAGCTTTGCACTGCTGGTCTATGCGTCCAGCTGGATCAAGCGCCACGAGCCTGCGGCCTTCCTGGCGGCCATTCTCAACAGCCAGCCAATGGGGTTCTATTCAGCCAGCCAGTTGACGCAGGATGCACGCCGCCACGGGGTTGAAGTACGGCCCGTGGACGTGATGCACAGCGATGTGGACTGCACGCTGGAAGAGACCGGCAAGCTGCAGCCGGCAGTCCGGCTGGGCCTGCGCATGATCTCGGGCCTGGGCCGCACCAGTGCCCGGCGCATCGAGGAGAACCGCCGCAAGGCTCCTTTCGACAGCGCCGAAGCACTGGCCCGGCGCACGCACATGGACCAGCAGGAGATGAAGTGCCTGGCCGCAGCAGGGGCCCTGGCCAGCTTGTCGGGACACCGCCGCCAGCAGGTGTGGGAGGCCGCGGCCTTGCATGCCGCGCCTGAGCTCCTGGAGGAGGCTCGCTTCGATGAAGCCTTGCTGGCGCTGCCTGAGGCGCCAGAGGGCGAAGAAGTGGTCTGGGACTATGCCTCCACGGGCCTCACTCTGCGCAGCCATCCCATGCGGCTGCTGCGACCCAAGATGGAGCGGTGGAAGGTCAAAACCTCGCAGGAGTTGCGCCGTCTATCCAACGGCCAGCGGGTTCGGACTGCAGGCATCGTGACTTTGCGGCAGCAGCCAGGGACCGCCAACGGGACCGTCTTTGTGTCGCTGGAGGACGAGCATGGTTGCACCCAGGTCATCGTCTGGCGCGACGTGCGCGATGCGTATCGGCAGGTGCTGGTGGGCTCGCGCCTGCTGGCGGTGGAGGGGATATGGCAGCGCCAGGGGCCGGTGTGCAATCTGATCGCAGAGCGCATGGCCGACTTGTCGCATTTGCTCGGCCGGCTGGCCACCGAGAGCCGGGATTTCAAATAAGGGAGGCCCCATGCACCCATGCCGCCTGTGTGGCAGCGAAGAGGTTCAGGGCCCGCCCCCCGGGCTGGTCAGCCCGAGAGCCTGGATCAGGGCGAGGAGCCGGAGTAGGGGCACCTTCGTCGGAACCTTGCTGTTGGGAAAGACCGGGTAAAAGCCAAGCAATAGAACTACTTCGCGCGGCGCAGGGGCACGAATTTTGGTGGCTGCCCCTATGGGCCGCCACGATGCCGTCCACTGTGTGGAGATGGGGTCTGCGCGCAAGCCGCTTTCGCTTTTGCTGGGGAGCAGACCGTGCACTGCACGGCCTTTTGTGCACCGGGGTTTGGCTCCCGCAGCACACCCATGGACAAGAAGGTGCGCTGACTATTTACTACTGGCGCATGCCGATGGCCAAGCGGTTGAAAGCGCTCATCAGCGCAATCGCAAAGCTCAGGTCGGAAATCTCGGTATCGCTGAAGTGTGGCTGCAGCGATGCAAAGTCGGAGTCCGGTGCGTGGGTGTGGGCCACATCGACCAGGGATTCCGTCCAGCCCAGTGCCGCGCGTTCCCTGGCATCGAACTGGCCGCTGACCCGCCAGCCGGCCAGGCTGTCGAGCTTGGCCTGTGCCATGCCTCCGGCGCGCAACGCCTTGGCATGCATCTCCAGGCAGAAGGCGCAGCCATTGATTTGGGACACGCGCAGATAGACCAGCTCGATCAAAGGCTTGCCCAGGCTGCTGTGATTGAATCGACCAGCTTTTTTTAGATAGCTGCAAGCCTCACAGAATTGCGCCTCTCGAACTCTATCGGAGACAGGCCATCCGCAGACGAATGTCTGCGGATGGGGTTGTAGAAC
>NZ_DLMU01000013.1:0-54584 GCF_002479375.1 Comamonas sp. UBA7528 | reverse complement strand
CGAGTCCCGTCCACTCCGCCAGATTTAAAAACCGCTGTCAGCGCAAGCTGCAGCGGTTTTTTGTTGTGCGGTATCTCTTTCTGGGCGGGCCGGAAGCAAGAGGGCAGGCGCTTGGCCCAGGCGGACTTGCCCCCTCGGGCGCAGAGCGACCCTCATCAAAGGTGGCCGCCGCATGCCAGGGGCAGGGAACGCGGCACGAGGTCCCGCCGAGGAGGCTGCATAGGGCGGCAGGCAGCCCGCTGCTTTTTTGCAACGCAGCCCTGGCGATCCATGCATGTAGCTTCCACGGTCTGCTGGGATGCACCGTAAACTGAATGCAATGGCGGGTGCGTCCACCTGCGGAAAGTCGGTCTGATGAACCGCATCCTGTCTGTCCCCCAGCAGTTCCGTATCCGCGTGCACATTGCCGCCTTGACGATGGCCTGCATGGGGCTGGTGGCCGCTTTGCTGATCGGCCTGGGGTGGGTGGCCACCACCCGGCAACTGGTGCAGGATGCGGGCGAGCGCGCGGTGCGCGACACCCTGCTGCTGCGTGAACAGATCCGCCTGCAGCTGATCCCCGCCCAGGGCGCGCTGCGCCAGATCGGCGCAGGCCGTCTGCCGCTGGCGGCGGATGAGCCCGCCCGGCTGCAAGCCCTGAACGTGCTGCTGGGCGAGTTGCGTGCCAACCCGCTGGAAGCCGCCATCTATGTGGCCTACCCGAACGGGGACTTTCTGCTGGGGCGGCCCCTGCGCCTGGCCAGCATCCGCCAGCGCCTGAACGTGCCGGAAAGTGCGGTCTACCTGGTGCAGACCATCAGCCACCAGCCCGATGGCCGCAGCGTCGGCCGTTTTCATTTTCTGAGCGAAGACGGCAAGCTGCAGCAGAGCCAGGAGCGGGCCGATTACCAGTTCGATCCCCGTACCCGCCCCTGGTATGCGCTGGCGCGCGAACACCCGGGCGCTGCCCAGCTGTCCGCGCCGTACCGCTTTGCCACCACACAGCGCCTGGGCGTCACCTTGAGCCAGCAGGCCACCTCGGGCGATGCCGTGGTCGGCATCGACGTGGCCTTTGACGACCTGGAACAGATGCTGGTGGGCCTGCGCACCACCCCCGGCACACGGCTGGCCCTGCTGCACAGCAGCGGCCAGGTGATGGCGGCCACGGTGAACCTGAACAGCAGCGACCGCGACACCCAGCCCATGCTGGACGCCATCGGCGAGCCCGAACTGCTGCGCCTGCAGCAGACCTCCCGGCACACCGGCAAACCGCAGATCCTGACCATCGATGGTCGGCAATGGGTGGGGTTGCACACCCAGATCGATATTGGCCTGAGTGGGGTGTTCGAGCTGCTGCAGATGCTGCCGCTGGACGAGCTGACCGCCGAGGCCCGGCAGCGCGCGCTGTACTTCATCGGGCTGGCCGTGATCCTGGCGCTGTTGCTGCTGCCCCTGGGCTGGGCGGCGGGCAAGGCCATAGGCCGCAGCATCAACCGCCTGCGCGAGCGCAGCCTGCGCATTGCCCGCTTCGACTTCACGGGCAGCCGCCTGCCGGCCAGCCGTGTCAGCGAGGTCGGCGAGCTGTCCCAGGCCATGCAGCACATGGGCGACACCATCGAGGCCTTTCTGAGCCTGACCGAGCGCCTGGCCACGGTACCCGAGGTGGAGCGCATGCTGCAGCAGGTGCTGGAGCAGCTGACGCAGGCCACGCAATCGCAGGCCGCAGCCGTCTACCTGTGGGATGCGCAGGCGGGCAGCATGCAGTGGGCCGCAGAAGCCGGCAGCCTGGTCACGCCGTTGCCGGAGCACTTTGCCTACCCGCCGCTGCCGGTCGCGCCCCATAGCGCGGGAGGAGCGGGCAGCGTGAGCCGGCTGGGCCTGGAACTGCGCGGCCGCCAGGGCGGTCTGCAGGGGCTGCTGGTGCTGGAATTCAAGGCCGACGCCGCGCACGAGGATGAAGCCTTCCAGCGCTTTGCGCACCGACTCTCGGGCATGCTGGCCGTGGCCATCGAGACCCGCCAGCTGCTGGAATCGCAGCGGCGCCTTTTCGATGCCATCATCCAGCTGATTGCCGACGCCATCGACGCCAAGAGCGCGTACACCGGCGGCCATTGCGAGCGCGTGCCGCAGATGGCCATCGAATTTGCGGACCACCTGCACGCAGCCGCCGACGGGCCCTATGCCGACTTCCAGATGAGCGAGAACGAGCGCTATGCCTTCCGCCTGGGGGCCTGGCTGCACGACTGCGGCAAGGTGACCAGCCCGGAACACATCGTCGACAAGGCCACCAAGCTGGAAGCCATCCGCAACCGCATCCACGAGGTGCGGCTGCGCTTCGAGATCCTGTGGCGCGACGCCGAACTGGCGGCCGCGCGCGGCGAACTGGACGCCGCCCAGTTGGCCGCCCGCCAGCAGCAGCTGATCGACGACTTCACGTTTGTGGCCACCTGCAATGTGGGCGGCGAATTCCTGTCCGACGACGCCATCGCCCGGCTGCAGGCCATCGGGGCACAAGGCTGGCAACGCCATTTCGACGACCGCCTGGGCCTGTCCGATGCCGAACTGCGCCAGCTGCAGCAGCTGCGGCCCGAAACCCCGTCGCTGCCCGCCACCGAAGCCCTGCTGGCCGACCTGCCCGAACACCGCATTCCCTGGGGCGAGGACCGCCCCGCCGTGGAGGCGGGCGATCCGCGCAACAAATACGGCTTCGACATGAAGCTGCCGTCCTACCAGCAGAACCTGGGCGAGCTCCACAACCTGGCCATCCGCCGCGGCACGCTGACCGACGAGGACCGCTTCAAGATCAACGACCACATGGTGCAGACCTACATCATGCTCAAGGGGCTGCCCTGGCCGCCGGGGTTGGAGCAGGTGCCGGAGCTGGCCGCCACGCACCACGAGCGCCTGGACGGCAAGGGCTACCCCCGGCGCATCCCCGGCGAACGCCTGGGCGTGCTGGACCGTGTGATGGCGATGTGCGATGTCTTCGAAGCCCTGACCGCCGCCGACCGCCCCTACAAACCACCCAAGACCCTGAGTGAAACCCTGCGCATCATGGCCTTCATGTGCAAGGAGCAGCACCTGGACCCCGGCCTGTTCCGCTACTTCCTGCGCAGCCGCCTGTGGGAAGCGTTTGCCGTGCGCTTCATGAAGCCCGAGCAGCGCGACGCCGTGGACCTGGATGCGCTGGAGGCATTGCTACCCAAGCCATAGGTTTACTTCCCAAGCCGGGGCATCGGTTGTGTGCCACAGGCCCGGCGGTGGCGGGATGGGCAATGGCTGGTCTGGTTCCTGGAGGGGCGGAATTGACCGTGGACAGCAATCGATTCCGGACTGGAAGCTCGCTGGCGCGATGCGCCGCAGAAGGTCATAGCCATCTGGCGAAATCATCTTGACGCTAGATCCTCTGAAGCCCACGCTGGATGCATTGAGCGAAATTAAGTTGGCGGTGCCACTGTGCTACCAATGGCTTGGCATCGTCATCCACCTCGTTTCGCGACTATTTGTAGAGTCGACGTCCGCTTGTTTGAAAGGATCAAATAGATGGGCTACGTTTCTTCAGTTCATTCTTGGTCGGGAGTTGTGGATTCGCAGGTGGCCTTCCACGGCGTGAAAGCAATCGGAAAGCAAGTCACCGGTGCCAGTGGCACGAATGATTGCACTTGCCGCAAATGAAGAAGATTTGGATATACATCGCCGGGGTTGTGCCGTTCGCGTTCTTCTACGAGCCGCTCAAGGCGCTCGTTAGCGGACCGGTCTTCCTCGCTGGCGCAATCACCTATTTGCTTCTGCTGCGAATGCTCGCCGAGAAGCTGGGCAAGTGATGCGATGGGAAGCGGTTGCTACAGGGAGCAAACCTGTTGATTTCCACCCAGAAGTGACCCACTAGCCCCGGCGGGTCAGTTTGGCATGCCCGGCGAATGTCTGGTGGCCAGACCTAGGTTGGGAGCGGCATCCGGGGATCGTGCCCTGGCAGTTCGCCTGTTTCACAGGCTGCGTCACCCTTTGCAGAATCCCGTCGCGACGTCCGCCTGGCCTGCTTGTCCGCATACATGCGCAGATCCGCCTCCCTGAGCACGGTCTGTGTCGAGCTGTTGGATGGGTCGACACTCACAATGCCGAAGCTGGCACCCGGATAGTCGAGGCAGCACTCCGGAAACGCATACCGCCCAATCAGCAGAGGGGCCAAGCGGCTGCGCATGGCCTCCAGGGCCTGGTCCTGGTCTGCGGGGCTTGGCGGATCGATCAGTCCAATGACGACGAACTCGTCACCCCCCAGCCGTCCCAGCATGTCACTCTGACGCAAGCCCATGGTCAAGCGCCGACCGACTTCGACCAGGAATTGGTCGCCAACCTCGTGGCCATAGCTGTCGTTGATCGCTTTGAACCCATCCAGATCCACGAAAGCCACCACCACCCATTGCTGCGTTTTCTTGGCCTGGGCGAACAGCTGCTCCAGGTGGCCCAGCACGTTGCGTCGGTTGGGCAGATTGGTCAACGCATCATGGTTCGCCGCGTACCACTCATCCTGCCGCCGCTCCACCATCAGTCCTATCACGTGACCGCAGAGCAGAATGAAAAGCAGACCCACTGACGCGACCAGTCCGGCCAAGCCAAGGTGCAGCCTGCGCATGGCTGGCAGGTGATCCAAGCTCGCCAGGGTGATCAATTGATATTGGGTGTTGGAGAGCGGCTCATGCCGCAGCAGATAGGGCTTGCCGTCAATGATCCACTGATCCGAGCCGGTCACTACACGTGCATCCAGGGGCTCGCCTGGCTGCTCATCACTGTCCAAGGCGTTGGTCCTTGCTGCAGCCGGCGCAGAACCAGGCGGCAGCAGCGCGCTCGCGTTGCGCAGCATGAATGGCGCGGAAGATGTGGTGGTCACCCGACCTTGGCGATCCAGGATCAGGGCAATGTGGCTCCCGGACAGGTAGGGAACAATATCTGGGGCATCGAACTTGACCGTGACGGAACCCAGGGGCTGGTCGTCCTCGCTCTCAATACGGCTTGCCACGAAATAGGATGGCGTCTTGTTCAGGCGCGCGATGCCGAAGGAATGGCCATTGCCCTCACGCAATGCGTCGACGAGATAGGGGCGACCGGAGTAGATCATTCCCACAATGCTGTCGGACTCCGCCCAGTTGCTGGCGGTGACCGTGTCATCCGACATGTTGTTCATGTAGATGCGGGCATAGCGCAGATCGCCAGACAGCGCATTCATGAAGTCGCCCACTTTGCGCACCAACGGGTCTTGCGTGAATTGCGCTGCACGCTGCTGGCGTGTGAGCTCTGCCAGGTCGGGCGGATCCGTGCGATAGCGGGTGGCGAGCTGGATCACCAGTCCCTGGCGTGCCACCATGTTGGCCACACTCACCATCTCGGTGAACAGCCGATCCATGATGCGTGCGGTGGTTTTGGCTTCGTATTCAGCGCTGGCCGCCAAACGGTCCAACTCCGACGCCACAATTTTCTGTGACATCCACCACCCGAGACTGCCCACCAAGGCCAGCCAGGCGAACGCCACCCCCAGCGTCACCATGCGCACGCTGGATCGCATGGACCGTCTGTGCTGGGCTTGCTGCGGTAATGCCTTGCTCACGTACACCCTCCAGGCCGTTATGAGCAAATGGTAACAAGTACCCTCCCAGCGAACAGTCAGGAAAGGTCATCAGGGCAGCAGGGCGCTCTCGCTGCATGGCGCCTGCCTGTTTCGATGCTGCGCCGGGCCCGCTTACTGTTCCCGCTTGGGGGCGACACCCTTCGGTACCGACATGGGCCTGGCTGGGCTCAGGTTCTTTGAGCCCCGCCAGGCCGCAGGTTCACAGTGCGATCAGATCGGCGGCCTATTTGGTGGTGTAGCCACCATTGATCAAAATGGTTTGACCCGTAATCCACCAGCCGTCGCTGACGAGGTGGCGAATGAACGGAACCACATCCTCGATATCGGTGAGCCCCGTCTTGCTGAAGCCGGACAACGCTGCAGCCGTCTTGTGATAGGCCACCGCATCTGCGCCTTCCGCAGGGTAGAAGAAAGGCGTGTCCATGGGGCCGGGACCCACTGCGGTGACGGAGATGCCACGGGCCCCCAGCTCCTTGGCGGCAGCGCGGGTGTAGTGCTCGACAGGCGCCTTGGTGCCGGCGTAGGAGGCGTAGAACGGCGTGAAGGCGCCGAGCAGGGAGGTCACCAGCGTCACCACCTTGCCGTGGTCGTTGACATGGATGCCAGCCTCTTTGAGGAAGAAGAATGCCGCTTTGCTGTTGACATCCGACATCTCGTCGAACTCGGCTTCGGAAATCTCCTGCATCGGTTTTTTCAGCACCTTGCCCACGGTGTTGATGGCGATATCCGGGCGGCCAAAGGCGGCAACGGTGTCCGCAAACAGCTTTTGCACCGCCGCTGCCTTGGTCAGATCGCCACGCACGGCAATGGCCTGGGCGCCCAGGTCCTTGACGGCCGCAACCGTGGCCAGGGCTTCGGCTTCGCTGGCTGCACTGTTGTAATGAATGGCGATGGCTTTGGCACCTTGTTGTGCCAAATCGCGCGCAATCAGTCCGCCCAGGTTTTTGCCGCCTCCTGCGATGAGAGCAACTTTGTCTTTGATGGCATGGCGATGGGTCATCAGTTTTCTCCAACAAACAGGTGATGTGGAAGCTGAAGAATATCGATACTCAAATTTCGATTGTTAATTTCAATTGTTAAGAATTGACAGCGCAGAAGTCGGGTGAGGGGCATGGCAGGTGTGGACGGGTCCACCTCAGGTGACCGCAACGGGTTGACCTGAGCCTGCTGCAACACCCTGAAGCGGCCCTGCGGGCCGGTGCGTGTCGAACCACGCCATGGAGCGGCTGCTTCCGTGGTGGAAGTGGCCAAGTGGCCAATTGGCCGTAAGCGGCCGTTCAAGACAGGCCGCATGCGACGTCTGGTGTCGGCGGCTGCTGCCGCTCAGGTGGCGGTCCGTGCCGGCAATGGATGGCGGAAGGTGGCGAAAGGGCTTCGCACCATAGCCCGCACAGGGGGGCAGGCCCCCGCTGTGCCCCCTGCATTGCGCCCCTTGTGGTTTCACTTGATCCTGGGCGGTGCGTTACACCGTCAGATCCAAGGTGTAGCCAATCTGGGCAGTGTGCTTGAGGATGCCCAGCGCGGAGCAGTGTGCGTGCACCGACATGTCGACCACGGAGGCGACTGTTTCGCGGTCGGCCTGGGGCGCGGTGATGCGGTAGTGCAGGTGCACCGAGGTGAAGACCCGGGGCGCGGTCGTCGCCCGCTCGGCCTGGGTGTGCACCGTCATGGCGGTGACGTGGATGCCACGCTCCTGCAGCCGGTTGGTGATGTCGTAGGCCGAACAGCCGGTGGCGCCCGAGAGCATCACTTCCAGCGGCGATGCCAGCACCGGCGCACCCGTGCCGGAGGTGGCTGCGGGCACCGTGCCAGCGGGCGCGGGAGCGTCTGGCGCCGTGGTGGACACCTGCTGCAAGGCCGGGGCACGAATGCGCAGGGGCTCGGGGCCCGAGTTTTGCACCTGAAAGAAGGGCGTGGTGCCGTCGGTCAGCAAGGTGAGGGTGCAGTCCATGGAGCAAATCCTTTCTCAGCCCCGCAGTGGGGCCCAATGAACAGAGAACAGAGAACAGCGAAAGCAGGGAAGGGTCTGGCGTGGCCGGGCGCTCAGTGCCGGGTGCAGTCAGCGGTACGGGAGCAGGCACAGGTTAGGGAGACACGTTGTGTATCCAGCCCTGTCCCGCAGGCAATGGGTGACTGTCTCAGGAAATGTGCAGCTGGCTGATCAGCTTGCCGTAGCGGGCGTAGTCCTGCTCCAGCGTGTGCTTCAGCGCCTGGGGGCTTTCGGTCACCGGCTGCATGGCCCATTGCTGCAGCAAGGCCTTGGCCTTGGGGGTTTGCAGCGCCGCATTCACGCTGCGGTTGATTTGTTGCACCAGCGCCGCCGGCATATTGGCAGGGCCCAGCAGCGCCTGCCAGGTGGAGATATCCACCTGCGGGTAGCCGCTTTCGGCAAAGGTGGGAACCTGGGGCAGGAACGGCACCCGCTGGGGGGCGATGACGCCGATGGCGCGCAACTGGCCCGTCTTCAGGAAGTTCTGCACCGGGTTGAGTGTGGTGTACATCAGGGGCACCTGACCGCCCACCAGGTCGGTGATGGCAGGCATGGTGCCCTTGTAGGGAATCTCTTGCAGCTGCATGCCTGCGACCTGGTTGAACAGCTCGCCCACGATGTGCATGGTGGAGCCGTGGCCGGGGCTGGCGTAACCGGGCAGGGCACCGGCCTTGGCCTTTTGCACCAGATTGCGCAAATCGGTAATGCCCGATGCGCTGTTGACCACGGCAATGATGGGCTGGTCAATCAGCTTGGCAATGGGTGTCAGGTCTTTCAGCACGTCGTACGACGGCGTCAGGTGCGGCGCAATGGCCACCGAGTTGGGGGCCACCAGCAGGGTATAGCCATCGGGGGCGTTGGCAATGACTTCGCGCGTACCGATGATGCCGGTGGCACCGGGCTTGTATTCCACCATCACGTTGCTGCCCCATTGGGCACTCAGCAATTCGGCAATCAGCTGGCCCAGAATGCCGGTGTCTCCGGCAGGTGGGTAGGCCACCACAATCTTCACAATCTTGTTGCGGGGAAACCTGGTATCGGCGCCAGCAGCGTTGGCAGTGCCAGCGGTGCTGGGCACCAGCACCTGGGCCTGCACCTGGTGGGCTGCGGCCGCACCGGCCAGCAGCAGCCCCATGGCTTTGCGCCGATTCAGCGGCTGCACGCAGGTGTTGGAAACCAACGCGGAAATGGCATCGACAGTTGCGGCAGCAGACGCCAGAAGTGGGGCAGTATTTTTCATCACGATTACTCACAGTTGCACATGGCATACATGCCAATGGGCGAGAGCCCATGCGACGGAAGCGACAAATTCTATTCCTCTCGCTGGCGGTGACTGCCTGCCGGCGGAGGCCCGCGCTGGGTCTTTGAAGCCACTGCTGCAGCGATAGTCGCTATCAGAAACATAGCGATGCCGGGTCACCACGGGCTGGGGCCAGACCCGTGCTCAGGCAGAACGGGCCGTCTGCGCCTCCGCCAGCATCCAGCGGACAAAGGCCTGCAACGGTGCTTCGCTCAGCCCCAGGGGTTCCGGCAGCACCAGGCAAAAGGTTTTGGCAACGGACGGGCTCGGCGGCCAGGGGGCGAGCAGACGGCCCTGCGCCAGTTCTGCTTCCACATACAGACGCGGCACCAGGGCCACGCCCAGTCCGCGCAGCGCAGCCTCTATCAGCATGGCGTGCAAATCAAAGCGCGACCCCACGGCGGGGTGGGTCAGCGCCACGCCCGTCTCTTCCGCGTAGCGCTGCCAGGCATCCGGGTTCTGCATGCGGTGCAGCCGGGGCAGGGCATCCAGTCCGCCATCCTCCTGAGGGTGCCTGGCCAACAGCGAGGGGCTGCAGACGGGGATCAGCACTTCTTCCAGCAAGCGGTGCGTGCGCATGCCCGCCCAGGCCGGGTGCTCGAAATGCAGCGCCGTATCAAAGCCGCTGCCCGCCAGCACAAAGGGCTCCATGCGTTCGGCAATGTGCAGGGTGATATGCGGGTGGTCCCGCTGAAAGCGCGGAAGGCGCGGAATCAGCCAGCGTGTGGCGAACGTGGGAATGACGGCCAATTGCAAGCTGGCCGCGCCCGTAGGCTGCCCCATCAGGTACTGGCTTTCCCGTTCCAGACGATCCAGGATTTCGCCCACCTGCGCGGCATAGCGCACCCCACTGGGCGCCAGCCGCACGCGGTTGCCCACGCGCTCAAACAGCGCCATCCCCAGAAATTCTTCCAGCCTGGCGATCTGGCGGCTGATGGCGCCTTCCGTCAGCGCCAGTTCCTGCGCGGCACGGGCAAAGCTGCCGTGGCGTGCGGCGGCTTCAAAGGCCTGGAGGGCGGAATTGCTGGGAATCTTGCGTCGCATGGCTGAAGGCAAGCCCAAAGCGCAGCTTGACCAAACATCAATGTAGATCGATTTTATATCGCTATATAGCCCGATTTCCTTTGGATAGCATGACTTTATGGCAATTCAAACGCAGCTTGCACCGCCCAAGCAGCCACCGCTCTCCAAGGAAACCACCATGATCTACACCGTTGAATGCAGCTACGCCGATGCGCAGACCGAAGCCGAATGGAATGACTTCTACAGCCTGCAGAAGCTGCCCGCGCTGATCTCTGTGGCCGGCTTTCAGACCTCGCAGCGCCTCAAGGCGCTGGATGCGGGTGTCCCGGCCGCTGTGCCTGTTTACCTGGCGCTGCACACCATTGATGGGCTTGGCGTGCTGACCGGCGACGACTACCGGGAAAAAGGCGGCGGCAACTTTGCACGCTGGCAGCAGCACATCACGGACTGGCACCGCAACCTCTATGCCTGTGCGCAGGTCGCACCCGCCTTGCAGGCGGGGGACTGGCTGCTGGTGAGCCCGCATGGCCCCGATACCTTGCAGCAGTTGGGTCTGTGCACACTGGCCCTGAAGGCCGTGGCGCTGGAGGGATTTCCGCCGCAACGCTGGATAGCCAGGCTGCCTGCGGCGCAGCGCCCTGCCATGGCCGCATTGCCGCCAGACGTCCAGGCTTATGAAGCCATGACGGAGCAGCTGCGCAGCACCGATATCCCACAAAGCGTCTGCTGAGACCGTGAGGCGATTTATGCCCAACCTGACTTTCTATATCTCGGCGCCCATGCCGTCCGAAGCCGATCTGGCGCATCTGTCTGACGACTGCATGCAGCTGTGCACCGGGGTGCTGGCAGCACAGCAGCAGAACGTCCATGTGATCTTTGTCGCGGCCCGCCCCGGGCATGGGCTGCCCATCCATGTGGAAGTGCAGTACCGCCTGGAGCCGTTTCGCACGCCCGAGGTGCTGCAGCGCTTCATGCACAAGTTGCAGGCATCCATCGTGCGCCACACGACATCTGAGGCGCGCATCCGGTGCTTTGGGTACGGCGCCGGCCAGATCCATGCACTCCACTGACCCACTGACCCACTGACCTGCTTATCCAGATTGCAGAGACCCATGCTCGAACACATCTTTCCCGGTCACCGCGTGGGTGACTTCCACATCATGGCCATCAGCGATGGCTACCTCCAGGCCCCGTTGGGTCTGTTGTCGAACATCGACCTTGCCGACGCCACGCAACTGCAAAGCCGTGCAGGGCAGCGGCCGCCTGAGGCCATTCATATCAACTGCTATCTGCTGCGCAGCGCCAGGCACACCGTGCTGATCGATGCGGGGGCCGGCGGCATCCGGCAATGGGGCGGCCTGTTGCTGCACAACCTGGCGCTGGCGGGGGTGTCGCCCGGCGATATCGACACCATCTTGCTGACCCACGCCCATCCCGATCATGTGGGCGGGCTGCTCAACGCAGCAGGTGAGCGCGTGTTCCCCAATGCCGAGTTGGTCGTGCACCGCAGTGAGTGGGACTTCTGGCGGGACGACGCCCACCTCAGCCGCGCCAGCGAACGCGCACGTGGCAATTTCCAGATCGCCCGCACCGTGTTTGAACGCTACCACCAGCAACTGCGCACCTTCGAGACGGAAGAAGTGCTCCCTGGCGTGCAGGCCGTGCCCTTGCCGGGCCACACCCAAGGCCACACAGGCTATCTATTGACCTCGGCCGCGCAGAATCTGCTGGTGTGGGGTGACATCGTGCACTTTCCCCATATCCAGATCCAGCGGCCCGAGGTCACCATCGCCTTTGACCAGGACGCCACCCTGTCTGCCAGCACCCGTTCGCACATGCTGGACATGGCCAGTGCCGACCAGCTGTTGATTGCCGGCATGCACCTGGGCGAACTGGGATTTGCCCGCATCCAGCGCGAGCGCAGCGGCTTCAGCCTGCAGTACGACCGCAACTGACCGATGACCGACAGCCTTTGCAAATCGACCAAGACCTTGAGCGGACCCGATGCGGATCATGGCCTTGCTGTGCAAGGAGCAGCGCCTGCGCTCGGCCTGTTCCGCTATTTCCCGCACCGCCGCCTGTGGGGGGGGCTTGGTCCTGCGCTTCATGAATTTACCCTGCGCTTCATGCCTTTCGAACAGCGCGACTCCGTGGACCTGGATGCGCTGGAGGCCTTGTTGCCCCGGCCATGGTTTTGCTCCTCATCCACTTCCATGCGGAATGGGTGGCCAGGATTGCCCGCAGGGTTCGCAGGAAAAATTACGATAGGCATCTTTGAATCGAAGACTCCTCTCTGCCATGACCACACTGCTCGTTCACGTTCACGATTGCCCCGAGATCGCCACATCCCAGACAGCTTTTGGCGGCAGACCCAGTGCGCCCCATGGCGTTGTGGAGTGGCCTGTTTGCCTCTCATGTGAGGGGCACATGCAGTTCCTTGGTCAGTTGGCTCAGGGTGAGTCCAACGAATTGCTCTTGCTCTTCATGTGCCAGAACGAGCCTGGTATGTGTGACGAATGGGATGCAGAGGCCGGAGGCAACAAGGTGCTGGCCGTCTCCAGCCGCAACCTTCAGCTGGTCAGCCCACCCTCGTCGGGGGACGTCGTGAGACCCGTCCGCTACGAAGCGCACATCGTGGAGCAGGGCGAAGAGGACTACGATTCCGCGAGGGCCGCATATGCAGCGGGCAATGGCGTGAGTCCCCGAAAAGTTCTGGGCCAGGTAGGCGGCGAGCCCACATGGATGCAAGGGGAAGAAGTACCTCTTTGCAGTGCATGTGCAGAGCCCATGGCTTTTGTCGCCCAGCTGGAACAAGGACCCGATGGGAAAACGGAGATGAACTTCGGCGGAGGCGGCTGTGCTTACGTTTTCAGGTGCGCATGCGGAAACGCAAGTCCCAAGTTCCTCTGGCAGTGCTGAAGTTGCCTGACCCTGCTATCGAAGGGGCATGCCCCGGCAAGCCGGGTCATGCCCTTGATCTCCAACTTTGAGCGCCCGCTTTCTTTTGCCGCGCCCGATTGCTTCTGGCAGTTTTCAGCCGTCGCCCGAACTCTTCGCTTTTTTCTGAATCGAGAACGTTACCGTAAAGTCCGGGTTCACCACGACTTCGCCAGTGGTCTGAAGCCTGTAATCACCGGGCTGTGCCGCCCGAAACGAACGCGTATCGGGAGGTAGGTTGAATTGTTCACCGGCTCGTATGCCTTCCAGTGACAGCAGAATTCCTTCACGCTCATCCGCATAGACGACGCGACCGAATAGCTGTTGCTGATCAAAAGGCTCCTCAGAACTCTCTTCAAAGTAGTTCAGTCCAACGAGAATCATTTTCCCCGGAAGTGTCGCCGCAAGGGACGCGTCCCATGGATGCTCTTCATTGAAGTCGTTGCTCATGTCGAATTCTGAGTCCTCAAGTTGAAAGTCTGCTCCAGGCCGGTTGCGGATGTCGCTGCTCGACGTTGAGCGGACAGTGGCACCCGAGCTAAGCCGAGCATCGTAGCCGCGTCGGCTTGAATGAGTTGTTAGACGCAGACTAGATTTGCCTGTTTGCTTGCCCCGTTGGCGAGGCCACCAAGCTCCACGATAAAGTTGTCCAGGAGGACCGGTTCACTGACCAGATACAGCTTGGCCTCACTAGCAACTTTGCCTAAAGAAAATTGAGTGAATTCAGACTGTTGGTGAGTGGATACATAGAGCTTCCCCGGTGACTGGAAATGCAACCTTGCATGGAATGCGCCACTAGCGTACTCGGGGCCAAACTCTCCAAAGCGAATGTCCTGTATTCCGCCGTGAATGTGGTCTCTGAAGATGCGGAGTTGCTTAACCAGTTCTCCCAACTGTCCATGGCCAATGTAGGCAGCATGGCTGAAGGATGAAGCTTGATCAGTAACGGAAATATGCAACTGGACAATATCGTCATCGGACCAAGCTTGTGAAATTGAGATACCTTTTTGCATCGGTGCGCATCACTGGATTTTTAAACGATCAACCACACGGGGTTGCCACTCGGATAAAGAACCTTGGCCATGGCAATCATAGTGAGTGACCGAATGGCGGTTTTTGGCTGTGGATGTCGCTGCCCGACCCAGAGCTGTCTTTCAGTTTATTGCGCTAGCATGCATCCGCGACTTTCGTCGGATTTCTAAAAATTGCTGTGCCCCAAGTATGAACAAAATTGACGCTGGAATGCATAGGTCACGCTGTGCAAAAGCTCCGCATCCTGTCCTTTTGATTGATGGAACACCGCTTGAGATGTGGGCTAAAGGGGTAATTTCTTCCGATGCTTTGGGGACTGATTCAACTGACACACTTGTGCCTGCTCAAGGGTGGCTGATTGATGAATCTGATTTACAGAATGCCTGGTATCTCTTGGAACCCAAAGATGAAAGCTCATCAACGATAGTGCCAGTATTGATTTGTCCAGACGATATGGACATGAGCTGCACCGTTGCTGTGGTGGAGCAACAGGTTGATACTCAAACAGTGTCATGGCTCAGAATCGGTCGCGCTACGGATGTGCGCAATGGCATCGTTGTTTCAGTTGAATGGGAGATGCCCAGCCAAAAAGCTGTATTTGACAAGGCAGATTTTCGTGCGGCAGTTGATGAATTGAAACGACTGACGGATGAAGAGTGGCACTAGCCTGCACAGTGGGTGACCGGGCAGTTACTGGCCGAACTGCGGCTGTCGTATACCACCCACCTTGCCGTAGGAGGCTGCTGCAGCCATCGCCTTCACTTTCCGGCCAAGGCGCAGCGTCCGTGGCGCATGCCGTGCAGGGCCTCCGCAGCCGTGCGCTGGCGCTGCACGGCGCCGGGTGGGCCGGGCCGGTGGGGCAGGGCGCGGTTCAGCCCCGCAGCGTCACGATCTCTTCCGCAATCGTGGGGTGCAGCGCCACGGTGGCACGGAAGTCGCTCCATGTGGCATGGGCCGTGAGGGCGACACCCGCCAGCTGGATCATCTCGGCCACGCCATCGCCCAGCAGGTGCATGCCCAGCACGCGGTCGGTGGCTCCGTCCACCAGCACCTTGATGAAGACCTGCTCCTGGGAGCCGGCAAATGCCTGCCCCATGGCCCGGAACTGGGTGGTGAGTACCCGCAATGCGGGGAAGTGCGCCCGGGCGGCTGCTTCTGTCAGGCCTACCACACCGATTTCCGGGGTGGAGAACACGGCCGTGGGCACCAACCCATAGTTCAGCGGGGGCACCTGCATGCCGCCAAAGAGCCGGTCTGCCAAGGCATGCCCTTCCCGGATGGCCACGGGCGTCAGGTTGACGCGGTTGGTGACATCGCCGATGGCATAGATGGAGTCGATGTTGGTGCGACCAAAGTCATCCACCACGATGGATCCATCGGCGGCGGTTGCCACCCCGGCCGACTGCAGCCCCAGCCCGGATGTCTGGGCCTGGCGGCCGGTACACAGGATGACGGCATCCACTTCCAGCACATCACCATTGCTGGCGCTGATCTGCAGTCCGCCAGCGACCTGGTCGATGCGGCGCACTTCCTGCCCGTAGCGCACCCGGATATGGCGCTGCTCCATGTGGGTGGCAAGCAGCGCTGCAATGTCCTGATCGAACCCGCGCAACAGGTGCGGACCCCGGACAAACTGCGTCACTTCGCTGCCCATCCCGGCAAAGATGCCAGCAAACTCGACCGCAATGTAGCCGCCGCCCACGATCAGCACCCGCCCGGGGCGCTCGGACAGGTGAAAGACTTCGTCTGACGTGATCGCCAGTTCGTTGCCGGGGAACTGCGGAACCGACGGGCGTCCCCCGGTGGCAACCAGAATGGTGCCGGCGCTGACCACCCGGCCGCTGTCGCGCAGGCGCACCGTGTGCGCGTCGACGATCTCTGCATGGTCGGCCAGGGTCTCGACCCCCGCGCTTTGCAGGTTGCGCTCGTAAATGCTTTCCAGCCGAGCGATCTCGGTGTCCTTGCGCTGCAGGAAATGCGCCCAGTCAAAGCGTGGCGGCTCGCTCTGCGTCCAGCCAAAGGCTTGGCTGGCGCGGAACTGCTCGGGGAAGCGGCTGGCATAGACCATCAGCTTCTTGGGCACGCAGCCACGGTTGACGCAGGTGCCGCCAAAATTGGCACTTTCAGCGATGGCGACACGCGCTCCATGCT
Organism: Comamonas sp. UBA7528; assembly: GCF_002479375.1. Taxonomy (NCBI): domain Bacteria; kingdom Pseudomonadati; phylum Pseudomonadota; class Betaproteobacteria; order Burkholderiales; family Comamonadaceae; genus Comamonas; species Comamonas sp. UBA7528. Next base: position 38,549 of record NZ_DLMU01000013.1, on the reverse strand, counting down.
GGGCCGCGATGCGCGCGGCACGCACGCCGCCGGAGCCGCCACCGATAACGAGAAGATCTTTGTCGTACTGGGTCATAGTTGCTTCCAAGAATACGCAGCGCAAGCCTGCGTGTACAGGCGGTTGAAGCCCGCAGGGCCGGGCATGGCGCCGTTCATTGCAGAGATTCAGCCAGCTGCTGCTCCAGGGCACTTGGGGGCATGGTGCCGCCAAACTCCTTCACAAGCTACCCACCCTGGAACACGCGCAGCGCGGGAATGCTGCGGATACGGAAGGCCGCAGACAACTCCAGGTGTTCATCCACATTGAGCTGGTACACCGCGAGTGTGCCCTGGCTCGCTGTCGCGATGGCATCCAGCGCCGGGGCAATGGCGCGCCAGGGGGCGCACCCGGGGCCAGAAATCCACCAGCACGGCGTGGCTGGCGGAAAGGACGTCAGCGACAAAAAAAGTCCGGGAGGTGGTGGGTTGGGCACACATGGGTGTTTTTGCAAGAGCGTGGCAAAGGGGAGGAGGGGGCGATGCCGGGGTTATCCGCAGCCATCCGCGCCGCGGCTCAACGCCTGGTTTTGATGGAGACAAGGGCCACCCCCGCCAGCGTGACGGCGCCTGCCGCCAGGCTGTAGGCGGTGACGGGTTCATCCAGGATCAAGGCTCCCAGAAGCACGCCGAACACCGGCACCGACAGCTGGACGGCCCCCGCGCCGGTGGCCGACATCCGGGTGCGCACCCAGTACCACAGTACATAGGCCAGGGCCGATGTGATGCCGCCGGAGAAGGCGGCATAGGCCATTCCCTGTGTATCGACCGAGATCGCATCGGCGGTGACCAGCAACCAGCCCAGGGCCATGGGCACGGTACAGATGAAGCTGTTGGCTGTCCACTGGAGTGCACTCTCCGTAGCGCGTCCGCGCAGCGAGTACAGCCCCCATGCGACGCCCGCCACCGCCATCAGGGCAGCAGCGCCCAGCGTGGGGGAGGCATTCCAGGGGCGCAGAAAGGCGGTCAGCCCCCCGAACGCCAGCACGGCCCCCAGCACACTGGTGCGTTCGCCGTGCCGGTAGCCGTAGACCGCCATGGGCACCTGTGCCGCGGCAAAGAGCACCAGTGCCCCCGCACCGGTGCCGATGCCCCGGTAGGCATAGGACATGGCCGCCGCGTAGACAAACAGCAGTGCGGCGGACAGCCATGCTTCCCGGGCGTTGGCCCGGGGGCGTGGGCGCGCGCGCAGCAGGGCGAACAGCACCACCGCGCCAGCCCCCAGGCGCACGGCGGTGAACAGTGCCGCGTCAATGTGCGTGGTCTGAAAGGCCAGCCGTGTCAGCAGCGAGTTGCCGGCGAAGGCCAGCATCGTGACAAGGGTCAGCACCGCCACGACCAGGCGGGAGCGAATGGAGTTCGTCATGGCCAGTTTTGCATGGTGTGGGTGGATTGGCGGTGCCTCAATGCCCCATCGTGAGCAGCACCATGCGGAATTTGACACCGCCCGACTTCCTCTGTGCGTAGGCCTCGGCAGCACATTTAAGTGGCATGGTTTCGATCATCGGATGGACGTCCTCCATGACGCTGAAGTCCAGCGTGCGTTCCGGCGCGAATGGCGTGCCGGTGATGGCCCCCTGGAGCGAACGCTCGCCCACCACCATGAAGCCGGGCGCCACGGTCATCGGGCCCGCGCCCACCACCAGGAACTTGCCTTGCGGCGCCAATCCGTGGATCAGCCTGGAGGAGGCCTCTGCGCTGTGTGATCAACTCCGTGGCGACGCGGCTGGCCGCGGCGCAACGATGCCCAGACATGCCTGCGCGATCGACCAGCGCCTGCTGTCGTTGGCAGAGGGCGAAGCCGGAACTACAGCCAACCTGCCCGGCGGAAGCGGTGATAGACATAGCTGCAGACACTGACCATCAGCAGCAATGCGGCGGGGTAACCGTACTGCCACTTCAGTTCCGGCATGTGCTCGAAGTTCATCCCCCAGATGCCCACAAAAGCGGTGCAGATCGCAAAGATACTGGCCCAGGCTGCGAGCCGCTTGGTGACTTCGTTCTCATCGATGGCGACCAAGGCGAGGTTGACCTGCATCGCCGTTGCAATGGTGTCGCGCATCCCGTCAATCAGCCCGTTGATGCGGACCAGGTGGTCCGCCACATCGCGGAAATATTCCTGTGATCCCGCGCATATCTGCGGCACACGCCCGCCGTACAGCTTGCTCACGGCCTCCAGCAGCGGCGCAACCGTATGCTTGACGTCCATGACGCGCTGCTTCAAACCATAAAGCTGCTTGATGTTGTCGCGGGCAGCACGGTGCGTGAAAATCTGCAGCTCGACGGCGTCAAGCTCGGCCTCCAAGGCCTCGATGACGGGGAAGTAACGGTCAACCACCGCATCCATCAGTGCATACAGCACAAATCCCGCGCCGTGCTTCAGCAGTTCGGGCTCTCTCTCGCAGCGGTCTCGAACCCCCAGAAAACCCTGGGTGCTGCGATTGCGCACCGACAAGACATAGTTGGAGCCCACAAAAACGTCCACTTCCCCCTGATTGAAGTGGCCCGGTCGGTCGGGATCAGGCTCCAGCAGCTGCATCACGGCGAAAAGTGATTGCCCATATTCCTCGATCTTGGGCCTTTGGTGTCCATTGCGGGCATCCTCCACCGCAAGTTCGTGCAGGTCGAACTCTTCACGCATTTCGTCGAGTTCAGCCGCCGTCGCATCGGACAAGGCCACCCAGACAAAGCAGCCAGGGCGCGCAATGTATTCGCTGATGTCCGCCACCGGAATATCGGCCAGCTTGGATCCCTTTTCGTAGGCAACGCAGTTGATCAGCATCAGCACCCTTTCCAGGCTGTCCAAAAGCCGTATGGTGCCATGCCGCTGTCGCTGCCGCGGCAGAGTTCAAAGCCTCTCGGCGCGCAGCAACTTGCCTGCCATCGAGAGCGGGGGCGCAACCACCGGCAGCACCGGGCCGAACTGCGCCTGCCGCAGGCCAACCCATGGCGGCCGCCCAGCCTCCCTCTGAAGCTGGGTGGCCCCACCTCCAAGGGCGCCATGGCGCTTTCAGGGTTTGAGCAGAATCTTGCCCTTGCGGCCCGGTTGCAGGCTGGCGGCAGCGGCCTGGGCGGCGTCGCCCAGATCGTAGATGCTCTCCGCCGCGAGCTTCAGCTCGCCACTCAGTGTGCGCTGCAAGAGCTCGCCCAGCAGGCGCCGCTTGTCCTGCGCCGCCATGGCCTGGCTGACCTTGCTGCCCCAGAAGCCCTTGACGGTCGCCTGCTTGAAAATCAAGGCGCCGGAGCTGATCTGCATGGGCTCCCCGGCCATGGTGCCAAATGACACCAGCGTCCCGCCTTCACCCAGCAGCTCCAGCAGCGATGCACTGGCCTGGCCGCCGATGGAGTCGACCGCCGCCACCGCCTGCGCGGGGCCGAGCAGGGCGCTGGCGCTGTGCTTCCAATCAGCTTGCGCGGTAGACAGCACATGGGCAATGCCCAGGTCCGTGAGTTCCTGGACACCCGCATCGCGGCGGACCAGGTTCAGCACCTGAACGCCGCGTGCGCTGGCCAGCATGGCCAGTGTCTTGCCAACGGCACCGTTGGCGGTGTTCTGCACAATCCATTGCCCGGGGCTGACGTTCAGAAACTCCAGCAGCATCAGGGCGCTCAGCGGCATGGCGATGAGCTGGGCGGCCACTTCATCCGGAATGGCCTGCGGCATGGGCACCAGCTGGTTGGCGGGGGCGAGGAAGTATTCCGCCCACGTGCCATGCACACCGGCAACCGCCACGCGCTGGCCGACGGTGACGCCTTCTACGCCTTCGCCCACGGCATCCACCACGCCAACGGCCTCGCTCCCGCCAATGGCGGGCAGCACCGGCTTGTAGCCATAGCTGCCGCGAATCGTCCACAGGTCATGGTTGTGGATGGGGGCCAGCAAAGTCTTGATGCGAACTTCGCCGGTGGAAGGGTTGGGTACCGGCTGGTCGCTCAGCTCCAGCACCTGGGAGGGTTCGCCGAAGCTCGTGTGAATAGCGCTGCGCATGGTGATTTCCTTTTCAAGCAAGCATGGACAGCAAGGCGTGGGCGACTGCCTCGCTGCTGGCGGGGTTCTGGCCGGTCACCAGGCGGCCGTCGGTGACGACATGCACCTGCCAGTCGGGGCCTTTTTCAAAGTGACCGCCCAGGCGGGTGAACTCGTCCTCAATCAGGAAGGGCACGACCGCGCTCAGGCCGACAGCGGCTTCTTCGCTGTTGGTGAAGCCGGTGACGCGCCGTCCGCTGACAATGGGTTGGCCGTTGGCGGCACGCACCTTGATCAGTGCGCCCGGTGCGTGGCAGACCAGGCCCAGCGGCTTGCCTGCGCGGTCAAATGTTTCCAGCAAGGCAATGGATGCGGCATCGTTGGCCAGGTCCCACAGGGGGCCGTGGCCGCCGGGGTAGAACACAGCATCGAAATCGCCGGCGTTGATGCGGGCCAGCGGCGTGGTGGCGGCCAGCGCGGCCTGTGCCTGTGGGTCACTGCGAAAGCGTTCGGTGGCCGCGGTCTGTGCCTCCGGCGCGTCGCTCTTGGGGTCCAGCGGAGGCTGTCCGCCTGCGGGGGAGGCCAGGGTGATCTCTGCGCCGGCATCCTTGAAGACATAGTAGGGCGCTGCAAACTCTTCCAGCCAGAAACCGGTCTTGTGGCCGGTGTCGCCAAGACGGTCGTGCGATGTCAGTACGAACAGAACTTTCATGGGGGCTCCTTGGGTGTTCAGGAATGGGAGGGGAGGGAATGGGCTGCCCGTGCCGCTTCGCAGCTCAGCAAGAGCACCGTGGCATCGCGTGCTTGCGCCAGCGAGGTCTTGTTCTGGCTCAGTTTGGCCAGCAGCGCCGCGCCCAGCCACATCTGGTAGAGCACGCGTGCCAGCGCGGGCGATGGCGGGCCGGCCGGCAAGGAGCCGTCCTCGCGTGCCGCATCGATCAGCGCAGCAATCCTGGCGAGCAGCCGCTGCACCCCAGCATCCAGCACGCGGCGCATGTCTTCGGACAGGTCGGCCACTTCGGCGGCCAGCTTGACCACCAGGCATTCCTCTGCCCAGCCGCATGCGGCATCGTCGGGGGTGGAAATCCATGCATCCCAGTAGCGCATCAGCCGTTCATGGCCGTTGCCCTCGGCGGCCAGCAGGCCGTCCAGCTTGCGGCCATAGCCGTCCACATACTGCTGCAGCAGCGCGCAGCCAAAGGCTTCCTTGGACGGGAAGTAGTGATAGAACGACCCTTTGGGGACGTTGCAGGACTTCAGGATCTCCAGCAGGCCGACTGCGGCAAACCCCTTGTGCAGCACCAGCTGGTAGCCGGTGTCCAGGATGTGCTGGCGTGTCGCTTCTGCTTTCTTGCTCAGTGTCATGGCGTGCATTGTATAAAAAATAGACCGGTCGTCTATTTCATTAAAAAGCAATGCCGGCAGGGTCTTTGGTGCGTGGTGGGCAGCGGCTACGCGTTTTTGCGTATCGAATTCACCTTGTCAATAGATGATTTTCCGGGGGCGCAATAATCCGCCCTCGGATCTTGACGCAGATCAAGGCCGATGCCTCATAGCTTGTGCGCGTGGTCGACAGCCCAGGCCCGTTTGCTGCCCCACCCACGGCGGCGCGGCGCCTCGCACACCCAATCGGATGTAAAAATGAAAAAACAACAAACGCCACCCTCCTTGGCTGCCAAGGTGTGGTTGCTCGTTCTGGGACTGTGCCTTCTGGCCGCAGGCCTGTTCTTCGCGTTCTACGGCTACCAGCTGGTGGCCTTGAAGGGCAGCTGGTACTTCCTGCTCAGCGGTGTGGCCCTGGTGGTCTCCGGCGTGCAGCTGGTACGCCGGCGCCCCAGCGGTGCCGTGATCTATGGCGCCACCCTGGTGGCCACTGCGGTCTGGGCGCTGGCGGATGCCGGTCTGGACTTCTGGCCCCTGGTCTCGCGCGTGCTGCTGCTGGCCGGCCTGGGCATCCTGGTGGCACTGACCTTCCCTGTGCTGCGCCGCGCCCATGCCCTGCCATCGCTGCGGGGCGCATCGTTCGCCGTCGCAGGCGTGTTGGCGCTGGGCTGCCTGGCCACCGTGGGCGGCATGTTCCTGCCCCACGCTTCCGTGGCGGCCAAGGCCGATGCCACCGTGCTGCAGCCCGTGGCCCCCGGTCAGGCACCTGCCGACTGGGCCCACTACGGCAGCACCCCCGGTGCCACCCGTTTTGCGGCCCTGGACCAGATCACCCGCAGCAACGTCAAGGACCTGCAGCTGGCCTGGACCTACCAGACCGGCGATGTGCCCGTCAGCCCTGGCGGCGGCGGTGCCGAAGACCAGCTCACGCCCCTGCAGATCGGCAACCAGGTCTTTGTCTGCACGCCCCACAACAACGTGATCGCCCTGGACGCCACCACCGGCAAGGAACTGTGGAAGACCGAGATCAACGCCAAGCAGAAGAAGTGGATGCGTTGCCGCGGTCTGGCGTACTTTGATGCCACCCAGCCCCAGGTGCAGCCCAGCGTGGCCGGCGCTACCCCCGTCAAGGCCGTGTCCGTGCCGGCCGGTGCCGCCTGCCAGCGCCGCGTGCTGATGAACAGCGTGGCCCCCGAGCTGATCGCCCTGGACGCCGACACCGGCGCCTTCTGCGAAGACTTCGGCACCCACGGCCGCGTGGACCTGCGCGCCGGCATGGGCAAGGGCGCCGACAAGGGCCAGTACTACCCCACGTCTGCCCCCACGCTGGCCGGCACGACCATCGTGATCGGCGGCCGTGTGGCCGACAACGTCAGCACCGACATGCCTGGCGGTGTGGTGCGCGGTTTCGACGTGGTCACCGGCGCGCTGCGCTGGGCCTTTGACCCCGGCAACCCCGGGCAGCAAAGCGCTCCGGCCGAAGGCAAGACCTACGCCCGTTCCACGCCCAACGTCTGGGCCCCCATGTCCTATGACCCCCAGTCCAACACCGTGTTCATGCCCGTGGGCAGCGCGGCCGTGGACCTGTGGGGCGTGAAGCACACGGCCCTGGACCGCAAGTACGGCGCCTCCATGCTGGCCGTGGACGCCAGCACCGGCAAGGAAAAGTGGGTCTACCAGACCGTGCACGACGACCTGTGGGACTTTGACGTGCCCATGCAGCCGTCCTTTGTGGACTTCCCCGGCGAAGGCGGCAAGACCACCCCCGCCATGGTGTTCGGCACCAAGGCCGGCCAGCTCTTCGTGCTGGACCGCGCCACCGGCAAGCCCCTGACCAAGGTCGAGGAACGCGCCGTGCCCGCCGGCAACATCGAAGGCGAAACCTATTCGCCCACCCAGCCCTTCTCCGTTGGCATGCCCAGCATCGGCGCTGCCGACATGAAGGAATCGGACATGTGGGGTGCCACGCCGTTCGACCAGCTGCTGTGCCGCGTGAAGTTCAAGTCCAAGCGCTACACCGGCCTGTTCACGCCCCCGGGCACCGATGCGTCGCTGAACCTGCCCGGCTCGCTGGGTGGCATGAACTGGGGCGGCGTGTCGGTCGACCCCACGAACAACTACCTGTTCATCAACGACATGCGCGTGGGCCTGGAAGTGCAGCTGATCAAGGCCGACCCGGCCGACACCGGCGCCAAGGCCGACGGCAACGAAGCCGCTGCCATCACCAAGCCCGTGCCCCTGGACGGCACGCCCTATGCGATCAACGCCAAGGTGCGCTTCATGTCGCCGCTGGAGATTCCCTGCCAGAAGCCGCCTTTCGGCACGCTGACCGCGGTGGACCTCAAGACCCAGCAGATCGCCTGGCAAGTGCCGGTCGGCACCGTCAAGGACACCGGCCCCTTCGGCATCAAGATGGGCCTGCCCATCCCCATCGGCATGCCCACCATCGGTGGCACCATGGCCACCCAAGGCGGTCTGGTGTTCATCGCCGCCACCCAGGACTACTACCTGCGCGCCTATGAAACCGGCACCGGCAAGGAAGTGTGGAAGGCCCGCCTGCCCGTGGGCAGCCAGGGCACGCCCATCAGCTACCAATCGCCCGTGACCGGTCAGCAGTTTGTGCTGGTCTCGGCCGGCGGCGCCCGCAACTCGCCGGACCGTGGCGACTACGTGATCGCCTACGCGCTGCCCCCCAAGTAAGGTGCGATTCCCCTGTGGAGCGCCGCAGCCCGTGCTGGCGCTCCCTTCCCACCCCGGCTTGCCGGGGTTTTTTTATGGGCGATCCGGGGGGGTGTTCCGGCGGGGGTGTTGTGCCCCGGTATCCGTGTCGGGTGTCTGCGTCGGGTGGCTGCATTGGGGGGGGGCGGCACCAGGCATGGAGCGCCCGGCGGGCGCAGACGGGCTGTCTCAGTGCAGGCACAGGTCCCGGGCCGTGCCCTGCAGGCGGGCCTTTTCCAGCTTGTCGGTGGGCAGGTTGACCAGCAGCTCCAGGCGCCGGTGCAGCATGTGCAGGGTCTGGCGGAAGGCTTCCAGCTTGCCTTCGTCCGGGGCATCGCCGGCGGCCGGGTCCGGGTAGCCCCAATGGGCCGTGGCGGGGTGGCCCGGCCATACCGGGCAGACTTCCTCGGCCGCGTCATCGCACACCGTGATGATCAGGTCCATGTGCGGCGCGCCGGGCGCCGCAAACTCGTCCCAGCTCTTGCTGCGCAGCCCGTCGACCGGCACGCCGGCCCGTTGCAGCACCTGCAGGCCCAGCGGGTGCGGCAGCTCGCCAGGGCGCGGGCTGCTGCCGGCCGAATAGGCGTGGAAGCGGCCCTGGCCGATGTCATTGAGCAAGGCCTCGGCCAGGATGCTGCGCCCCGCGTTGTGGGTGCACAGGAACAGAACATTCAGGGGGGCGGTGGTGTCGGTCATGGATCTTCGGGATGGGGCAGGAATGAACAGGCGTGCGTAGGTACAGCGTAGGCACAGTGCATGCCGGCGCCCGCCGCACCATCTGACACGGCAATGTTTGCCGCTTGATGACAGAGGGCTGCACCATGTCACCGGGTGGCGCCCAAGGCCCAAGGCCCACGGCACGAGGCTCAAGGTGCAACTGCCCCGGCGCTGACGCTCAGTCCGGCCTGCCGGACGGCAGCGGGCCGACCAGGTCAAACAGGGCGGCAGCCAGGGGCGAGCGGATGGAAGAGCGCTGCCACACCATGCCCACTTCGCGCGAGGGGCAGGGGGCCGGCAGCGGCCAGCGGCGCGTGCGGGGATCGGCAGGGCCTATGACCGGCCAGTCCGGCAGGATGGACACGCCAAACCCTTCGGCCACCAGCTGGGCGATGTGCTCTATGCCATCCAGCTCAAACCGCACCTTGGGCTTGATGTGGTGGCTGCGCAGGTACTCGTCGGCCATTCTGCCGGCCACCACCTTGCGGTCGTACTGGATGAAGGGCTCGCGCGCCGCGGTGAGCAGCGGGTCCTGCACCTTCATGTCCTGCGGGGTCAGCAGCACCAGCGCCTCGCTGCGCAGCAGCCGCCACTCGCAGGTCTTGGGCATGGCAAACGTGGGGTGCACCAGGATGGCTGCATCCAGATTGCCGGCGAGCACCTGGTCCAGCAGCAGCGACGAGGTGCCGGGCTCGATATAGACCTGGATGGCAGGGTGCGCACGCATCCAGCGGCGCAGCAGCGGGGGCACCAGCCCCATCAGGGCGGTGGGTGTGGCGCCCAGGCGCAGCGGGCCCGCCGGCAGTTCGGTGGCGGAGGCCACGGACCGCAGGTTGTCCACGGATTTCAGCACCTCCCGGGCCTGCTCCACGATGCGCGCTCCCACCACGGTGGGGCGCACGGTGCGGCCCACCCGCGTCAGCAGTGCGCAGCCCACGTCCGCCTCCAGCGCACGCATCTGCTGCGCCACCGTGGTCGGGGGCAGGTCCAGCCGGCGCGCGGCATCGGCCATCGAACCGCAGTCCACCACCGCAATGAAGCTTTGAAGAAAACGCGAATCCATACAACGTATTTTGCGTGATCTGAACCATCAAACACCATCTTTTTTGTGGAACCCATGCGGCGCACAGTGCAGCCATTCCTTTCGCCCATTGCTTTTTAGAACGTCACCTCAGGAGGCCGCATGCCCATCATCCAATCCATCGAAGTCTGCGTCGCACGCGTGCCGCTGGACAAAGTCACCTACCTGTCCAACCGCACCGTGGTGGACCGCCACTACGGTCTGGTCAAGATCCGCAGCACCGACGGTGTCGAAGGCATCGGCTTCTGCTACGTCGGCAATGCGGCCGGCGAGCTGTTTCGCGTGGCGGTCGAACAGCTGCTGGCCCCCGTGCTGCTGGGCCGCGACTCGCTGGCCGTCGAAGGCCTGTGGAAAGAGATGTACCAGGAAGCCCTGCTGCAAGGCCGCATGGGCACGGTCATGCGCGCGCTCAGCGCCCTGGACATTGCCCTGTGGGACCTCAATGCGCGCACGGCCCAGCTGCCGCTGCACAAATACCTGGGCGCGGTGGAGCTGGACACCGTGGCCGCCTACGCCAGCGGCGGCTACTACGTGGAAGGCAAGACGGCCGAGCACCTGGGCGAGGAAATGGCCAGCTATGTCGAGCTGGGCTTTCAGGCCGTCAAGATGAAGACCGGTCGCTGGTCGCCCCAGGGCGAAGAGTCGCGCGTGAAGGCCGCCCGCGAAGCCATTGGCCCCGATGTCGAACTCATGCTGGACTGCAACAACGGCTGGGTCGACACCGTGCAGGCCATGCAGTACCTGCGCCGCATGGAGCAGTACGACCCCTATTTCATCGAAGAGCCGTTCAGCCCCGACGACGTCGAAAGCCATGCCCGCCTGGCCAAGCTCACCCGCATCCCCGTGGCCACGGCGGAAATCGGCTATGGCCGCTGGTACCACAAGCACCTGCTCGACATGGGGGCCGCCTCCATTTTGCAGACCGACGCTGCCGTCTGCGGCGGCATCACCGAATGGAAGCGCATTGCTGCCATGGCCGCCGGCTACGGCATCCAGATGTGCCCGCACTGGTTCCACGATGTGCACGCACCGCTGGTGGCCGCCACGCCGAACGCGCGCTATGTCGAATTCTTCTGGGATGACCAGGTCCTGAACTTCCGCCGCCTGCTGGACCGCCAGCTGTCGCAGGAAAAAGGCCGCGTCGTCCTGCACCAGACACCCGGCCTCGGCTTCAACTTCGACGAGGCGCAGGTGGCCAAGTTCGGTCGCTGGAGCAAGGTGGCGTAAGACCCCTCGGCCCATAAAAACAAGGAGACACACCATGCAACGCAGACAGTTCCTGTCCTCTATCGCCGCAGCGGGCGCACTCTGTGCGCAGCCCGGCTTCGCACAAGGCAAGCCCCCGGCGGGGCCGGTCCGCATCCTGGTCGGCTTCTCGGCCGGGGGCGGCACCGACATCCTGGCGCGCATCATTGCCAACAAGCTGAACACGCTGTGGGGCATCCCCGTCATCGTGGAAAACAAGCCCGGCGCGGCCGGCCTGATTGCGGCGGCCGAAGTCGCCAAGGCCCCGGCCGACGGGCATACCCTGATGATGGGGCACATCAACGCCCTGGGCATTGCCCCGGCGCTGAACCCCAAGCTCGGCTTTTCCCCGGAGCGGGACTTTTCCGCGATTGCGCTGGTGGGACAGACCCCGCAGGTGCTGGTGGCCAGCCCCAAGTCGTCCACCTCCATGCCGGGGCTGCTGGCGGCCTTGAAGAAGAAGTCCGGCGAAGTCAGCTTTGGCTCGTCGGGCACGGGATCGGCCCAGCACCTGGCGCTGGCGCTGTTCGAGCAGACGGCCGGGGTGTCGGCCCTCCACATCCCCTACAAGGGCGCATCGAACGTGATGACCGATCTGCTCGGCGGGCAGATCGACTATGCGTTCGAAGGCATGACCACCGCAGCCCCCTTCATCAAGGGCGGCAAGGTGCGTGCGCTGGCGCAGACCGGCAGCAAGCGTGTGAAGGCCTTTCCGGATGTGCCCACCGTGGCGGAACAGGGCTACCCCGGCTTCAACGCCAGCATCTGGTTCGGGCTGGTTGGCCCGGCCAAAATGCCGGCCGAAGTGGTGGCCCGCATCAATGCCGACGTCAACCGCATCCTGGCCATGCCGGATGTGGTGAGCAAGCTGGAAGAGTTCGGGGCCGAGGACGGCGGCGGCACGCCGCAGCGCTTTGATGCCTTCATGCGCGATGAGCGGGCCAAGTGGGCCACCCTCATCCAGTCCCGCGGGATCCGGGTGGACGGCTGAGCCAGGGCAGGGCCGCTATCGCCCAGGTCGTGACCGGCTCGCGGCCTGATTGGCGGCCCCCTTGGCCGACCCCATCCACGGCCCATAAGAGCCGCTGACACGACCTGGCACACCGCAGGTTTGCGTTGGAGACGGGGCGCGAAGCCGCCGGCAGTACCAAAGTACGACAAGGCGAAGCAAGGACGTATCAAAGCTTGTGTGAGCGGCTCCAAGGTGCCTATCGCGCTGTGTGTGCGGTGCCCCCGTACGGGATGCAGATAGCGGTCGCTTGCACTGCCGACACCAGTGAAACCGGTGATACCAAGAGCCCCCGCTGTTTCCGGACAGCAGGGGCTTTGCTTTGTGCCAGATGGTGCACTGCGCGCCGAGCGCCTTTGGGAGCATGCGAGGGGATGCAGGGCCGGATGACCCTGTCCCGCAAGGAGCCGGGGAACAGGAGGGGAGTGGGGGTGTGTTCGCTGCTGTGTGCTGCTTTCATATTTGATAATGAGTTATCATTATCAAATCTTGTTCTTGGTACCGGCGATGGCAAAGCTTCTCCCCGTCACCGTCCTGTCTGGCTTTCTGGGCGCAGGCAAGACGACGCTTCTCAACCACATCCTCCACAACCGCCAGGGCCTGCGCGTCGCGGTCATCGTCAACGACATGTCCGAGGTCAACATCGACGCGGCGCTGGTGCGCGAAGGCGGGAGCGATCTGTCCCGGACCGAGGAAAAACTGGTCGAAATGAGCAACGGCTGCATCTGCTGCACCCTGCGCGAAGACCTGCTGGTGGAGGTGCGTCGCCTGGCACGGGAAAAGCGCTTCGACTACCTGGTGATCGAGTCCACGGGCATCTCGGAGCCGCTGCCGGTGGCCGAAACCTTCACCTTCACCGACGAGTCGGGCGCCTGCCTGTCGGACATTGCGGTGCTGGACACCATGGTCACCGTGGTGGACGGCTTCAACTTCCTCAAGGACTACGAATCCCGGGACAGCCTGCGGGGGCGCGGGGAGTCGCTGGGTGAGGGCGATGAGCGCAAGGTGGTGGACCTGCTGGTCGAGCAGGTCGAGTTCTGCGATGTGCTGGTGCTCAACAAGACCGACCTCATCACCCGCGCAGAGCGCCAGCGGCTCATGGCCATCCTGAAGACGCTGAACCCGCGGGCGCGCATTGTGGAGTCCTCCTTCGGCAAAGTGCCGCTGGCGTCCGTGCTGTCCACCAAGCTGTTCAACTTCGACGAGGCGGCCAGGGCCCCGGGCTGGCTGAAAGAGCTGCGTGGCGAACACACCCCGGAAACCCAGGAATACGGCATCGGCAGCTTTGTCTACCGCTCGCGCCGGCCGTTCCACCCGGGGCGCTTTCATGCCCTGGTCGGCTCCGAATGGCCCGGAGTCATCCGCTCCAAAGGCTTTTTCTGGCTGGCCAGCCGCCCCATCTACGCGGGCAACTGGTCGCAGGCCGGGGCCGTGTGCCGCCATGGTCGGGCAGGGCGCTGGTGGGCGTCGGTACCCCGGGAGCAATGGCCGCGCGAGCCCGAGGCGCTGGCCACCATCACCCAGCACTGGGATGACAGCGTGGGCGACGCCCGCCAGGAACTGGTGCTGATCGGCATCGGCATGGACGAGCCGGCGCTGCGCCAGCGGCTGGATGCCTGTCTGTTGACCGACCACGAAATGGGCCTGGCCCCCCGGGCCTGGACCGGCTTCCACGACCCGTTTCCGGCGTGGGACTGAATGCCTGGGCACAGCGGCGCGCAGGTGGGCACCCCGAAGGGATGGCACCGGGTGTGTGGCCAGCCCGGCGCACCGATGCGGCGCATTCCGGTCGTTGCAGCCATGTGTCGTGAGCGATAATTCCTCGCTGCATTGAGATACATTTCAATGCTTGTTTCGAGGTGCTGCGTTGGCCGCAAGGCCACAGCAGTTAAACGGGAAGCAGGTGCGCTCCACAGAGCGCAATGCCTGCGCTGCCCCCGCAACGGTAAGCGAATCACCCTCTGCACACAGGTCAGACCTGAAGCCACTGCGCACTGCGTGGGAAGGCGTGGAGTGGGCCGAAAGTCCCAGGACGGATGTCCCTGGACTTCGGCATTTCGCGAGCCCGGATACCGGCCTTGTCACTTTTTTTGGACGCCGCGGGTGAGCGCGCAGTCCAGGTGGGATGGGTTCGCACGCCGAGCTGTCCTGTCTGCGCATGCCTGCCTGCGGATGTTTTCTTGAATCGGCCTTGCGGGAGAGCAAGGCCATCTGGAGCCGCGCATGCGCACCCCTTCCCGTATTTCCTATGGCCCTTCCTGCGGGCCTGTCGCTTTGCCCTGTGCACCATCGCGTGCACCATCTGGCGCATTCCCCCTTGCCCTGAAGCCCGTGACCGTGGGCGTCGCCCTGTGCTGCGCGCTGTGGGGCGCGCATGCGCAGGGAGTAGAAAACACCGCGGCCTCTGCGGCGACCGCAACCACAACCGCACCGGCTGCGGCGCTGGGCGATGTCTTCGTCACCGCCACGGCCCGGCCCGAGGACCGGGCCCGCATTGCGGCCACCACCCAGGTGATTGACCGCCAGGACATCGAACGCTCCTCGTCCCGCTCCGTCACCGACCTGCTGGCCGAGCATGCGGTGGGCTTTCTCAGCGAATGGACGGCGGCCCAGACCTCGCTGAACCTGCGCGGTGCCGCCACCGACGGCCAGGGGCGCGACTTCAAGGGCCAGGTGCTGGTGCTGCTCAACGGCCGCCGCGCCGGCACAGCCAATCTGTCCAAGCTCAGCCTGACCGATGTGGAACGCATCGAAATCGTGCGCGGCCCTGCCTCGGTGGTGTACGGCAGCCAGAACATGGGCGGGGTGATCAACATCATCCTGCGCACCGGCGCCAGCGGCCCGCTGAACCGGGTCACGGTGACTGGCAGCTCCTGGGGCGGCTGGAGCACCCAGGCCCAGACGGCAGGCGCCAGCGGCATGCTGGACTGGTATGTGGGCCTGAACACCAGCGCCCGGGATGACTACAAGTCCGGCGACGGCGGCACCGTCATGCAGAACACCGGCTGGAAGCGCCGTGGCGCGGTGGCCGCCCTGGGGCTGCAGATAGACAGCCTGAACCGGGTGGAGCTGCAGGCCCGCACCGACGGCATCTACAACGCAGGCTTCCGGGGATCCGGCGCCAACATCTACAGCAAGGATAACCGCGACAACCGCTCGCTGGACCTGACCTACACCGGCGCACTGGCCGACCAGTCCGTCAGCTGGCTGGCGCAGGTCTACCACTTTGTGGACGAGGACGAATTCAACTGGGCCTCCCCCGTAATCAAGAGCGGCACCAGCCCGGTGCCGGGCACGGCGCGCGACTACAACGACCGCAAGCTGGACGCCACCGGCATCCGCCTGCAGCCGCGCTTTCGCCTGTCCGCCGCCAACGACCTGCTGGTGGGCGTGGACTGGGAACGCAGCCATCTGCGTTCGGACCGCTTCCGTGTGGCCATGCCCGGCGGCCCGGCAGGCCAGGTGGCACCGTACGACAACAACCAGACGGAAGAGACCAAGGCGCTGTACCTGGAAGACGCGCACACGCTGCTGGACAACCGGCTGACCTTGCGCGCCGGCCTGCGCAAGACCTGGGGGGAGACCCGCTTCGACCCCACGCCCAATCTGGCGTTTGCCCAGTCCAATGTGCGCAAGTACGACACGCACACCTGGTCCCTGGGTTCGACCTGGAAAGCCACCGACGACTGGAACCTGCGCGCAGGCATCTCCACCGGCTTCCGGGCCCCGACCGCCACCGAACTGGCCGCCGACTTCACCGCCGTGGGCGGCGGGCGCACCTTCGGTAACCCCAATCTGAAGCCCGAGACCAGCCGCCAGATCGAAGTGGGCACCACCTTCACGCAGCCAGGCTGGAAGGTGGATGCCGCGCTGTTCCAGAACATCATCTCCAACCGCATCACCACCGTGTCCCGGGGCCCCAGCACCAACACCTCGGACTATGCCAACAACGCCGCAGAAGTCGTGGCGCGTGGCCTGGAGCTGACCACCAACGTCGACCTCAAGCAGGTGCTGAACCTGGGCCTGCCGGGCCAGTCGCTCAGCGCCTTTGCGGGCGGCTACTACCACTTCGACATGCGCGACAAGGGCGCGGCGGCCACCGCCAACACCGATCGCGTGCAGCGCATGTACCGCTTCCAGGCCTCTGCCGGCATGCGCTACGCCCAGGGCATGGACCGCAATGCCGGCGACTGGAGCATGCAGCTGACCGCGCTGCTGCGCGGACCGATGTGGTACGACACCGAAGAGAACCTGCTGGTGCCGCAGGGCGAACCCAGCAGCACCTATATCCACCGCAAGGGGGCCTTCACGGTGTGGAACCTGCGTGGCGACTACCGGGTGAACCGCAGCGTGAAGCTGTTTGCGGCGGTGAACAATGTCTTCAACCTGAACCGCAGCCCCATCTTCATCGCGCAGGACCGCTCGCCCTGCCTGGCAGATGCGCGCTTCCAGAACGGTGGTTGTGGCACATCCATGCCCGGGCGTGAGCTGATGGTCGGCCTGCAGGCCGACTTCTGAGGCCAGGCCGCATGCACAGGCCCGCCAACCACCCTCCGGAAGCACTCCCGGACGCGCTGTCCCGGCGCGCCGTGCTGCGCCGCTGGGGCGCGGCGGTGGCGGGCGGCTCCCTGCTGCCCGGCCTTGCCGTGCCCACGGTGCTGGCCGGCCCGGTCGGTCCAACCGGGCCTGCGGGGGCAGCAGAGCAGGCCATGCAGCTGGCCTCGGGCATCCACCTGAAGGATGCGCTGGGGCGCGCCGTCTGGCTGCCCCGGCCGCCCCGGCGCATCGTCACCATCTTCTCGTCCAACACCGAACTGGTCGCCTCCCTGGGGCTGGTGGACCGCATCGTCGGTGTCGAGGATTTCACCCGCTACCCGGCCGAGGTGCTGGGCCTGCCCAAGGTCGGCGGCCGGCTGGGCTTTTCCGTGGATGCCGTGGTGGCCCAGCGTCCGGACCTGGTCATCGTGACACCGGCGCGGCAGGCCGCCACCCAGCTGGTCGCGCCCATGGAACGCATAGGAGTGCCCATCATGGTCTTGCTCAGCCGCACCCTGCAGGAGGTGCTGGACAACATCCGCCTGGTCAGCCAGGCCTGTGGGGAGCCCGAACGCGGGGACGCGCTGGCCGGCACCCTGCATGCGCGGCTGCAGGCGGTGGATGCCTCCGTGGCAGGCCGTCCGCACCTGCGGGCGCTGATGGTCACCGGGCGGGCCGGCAACGGCATGCTGCTGCTGGCCCGCCCGGGCACCTACACCGGTGAAGCCATGGTGCGCGCCGGCTGCCAGCACGCACTGCCCGCGCTGGGTGTGCTGGCCCAGGTGTCGCCCGAGGCCGTGCTGGCCGCCGACCCCGATGTGCTGCTGTTCGCCGGCAACCAGGCGGGGCTGGACGATCTGCTGCGCCAGCCGGGCTGGCGCGACATGCGGGCCCTGCGCCAGCGCCACTGCTGGACCGTGTCCCGCTCCGAATTTCTGATCCCCGGGCCGCGCACCTTCGACGGCATCGAATCGCTGGCCCGGCAACTGCACCCGATATGACTTCAAGCAAAACATGGTGGGCCGCGCTGCTGGTGCTGGCCCTGTGCCTGCTGGGGGCGGCCTGCGCCGGCCACCAGTGGGCCAGCGTGCCGGAGCTGTGGCGTGCGCTGAGCGGCGACGATTCCCTGCACAGCCGCCTGCTGCTGCAGTGGCGCCTTCCGCGCGTGGCGGCGGCGGCCTGCGTGGGCGCGCTGCTGGGCCTGTCGGGGGCCATCTTTCAAGGCGTGTTCCGCAACCCGCTGGCCGAACCCTATCTGCTGGGCGCGTCCGGCGGCGCAGCCCTGGGCGCCACGGTGGCCTTGCTGGTGCCGCTGGGCCTGCCCCAGGGCGTGGTGCTGCCGGTGCTGGCCTTTGCGGGTGCCTGGGGTTCCACCTTGCTGGTGCTGGCCGTGGCCCGGGCAGCGGGCGCACTGGATGCGGCCGGTCTGCTGCTGGCAGGTGTGGCGCTGGCCGCCATGCTGGGCGCGCTGCGCTCCTTCCTGATGCTGGCCCTGTCCGATGAAACCGTCAGCCTGCAGGTGGTGATGAGCTGGGTGCTGGGCGGCATCCAGACCCCATCGTGGAACGGCCTGCTGGTGCTGGCCGCCATCACCCTGGGCTGTGTGGTCGCCACGCGCCCGCTGGCCCATGGCCTGGACCTGCTGGGCCTGGGCGATGCGGTGGCCAAGGGCTTTGGCCTGAATCCGGCGCGCTTCATTCCCCTGGCCGTGCTGGTGGGCTCCTTGGTGGTGGCCGCCGCCGTCGCCTACGGCGGGCTGGTGGCCTTTGTCGGGCTGGCCGCGCCGCACATTGCACGCTGGATGGTGGGGCCCATGCACCGGGTGGTGCTGCCTGCCAGCGCCCTGGTGGGCGCCATCGTCGTCACCGTGGCCGACGCCCTGGCGCGCAGCGTGCTGCCCCCGGCGGAAGTGCCGCTGGGGCTGATCACGGCCATCGCCGGCGGCCCATTCTTCATCATCCTGCTGGCGCGGCGCCTGCGCGCGGCATGACCGCGAGGTTTCCCATGCAGAACCCACAGGACGCGCCGAACAGACCGGCCACATCCGGCATATCCGCCATCCCGGCCGCATCGACCACATTGGTCGCACCGGATGCAGCGGACACACCGCCCGCACTCGCCGCCCAGGGCCTGGTGCTGCAGCACCGGGGGAGCAGGGTGGTGGACCAGGTCTCGCTGGCGCTGCCCGAACGCGGCGCCATCGCGCTGATCGGCCCCAACGGGGCTGGCAAATCATCGCTGCTGTCCATGCTGGCGGGGCTGCAAACGCCCAGCCAGGGGCAGGTGCTGTGGCATGGCGCGCCGCTGCAGCGCCTGTCCTTTGCGGAGCGCGCCCGCTGCATCGGCTACATGCCCCAGCGGTTTGCGCCGTACTGGGATGTCACCCTGGCCGAACTGCTGCAGATGCGCCTGGGTCCGTCCGTGGACATGGACGATGTGCTGCAGCAGCACGGGCTGCAGGCCTTTGCCAGCCGGCGCTGGAATTCGCTGTCCGGGGGCGAGCAGGCGCGCTGCCTGCTGGCCACCGTGCTGGCCACGGACCCGCCGGTGCTGCTGGCCGACGAGCCTGGCGCCGCCCTGGATGTGCGCCACCGGCTGGAGCTGGTCGAGGCACTGGCCGAAAGAGGGCGCGACAAACTGGTGCTGGTGGTCATGCACGACCTGGACCTGGCCTTTGCCCATTTTGACCGGGTCATCGCCATGGATCGCGGCCGCGTGGTGCAGGACCGCGCCGCCCAGGACCTGCTGACCGACCCCGCACTGGACGCCGTGTTCCAGGTGGAGTTTGACCGTATCGACGCGCCGCCCCAGGTATTGCTGCGGGCACGGCGCAAGAAGGAGGATGGCTGTGCGGATTGATCTGGCCGGTTGGACCCGGGAGGCCACCTTGGGCCACCCCGGCGATTTTTTTGCGCTGTTCGAACGTGCGGACGTGCTGGGCTTTGACGGCGTGTGGTTCAGCGAATTCCGCGTACCCGATGCGCACTGGCCTTACCCGTCGCCGCTGCTGCTGGCCTCCGCCTTGCTGGCCCGCACACAGCGGCTGCGCGTGGGCACATCGATTCTGGTGCTGCCGCTGCACCACCCCCTGATGCTGGCCGAAGAGATTGCCCAGGTCGACTACCAGAGCGGCGGGCGCATCGACATCGGGGTGGGGCGCGGCACCGAGCCCGCATCGCTGCAGACCCTGCAGATCGACCCATCGCAGACGCGGGAGCGGTTCGAAACCGCATGCCGCCTGATCCGCGCCGGCCTGAGCGGTGCGACCATCGCCGGCGGCCCGCAGGACCCGTGGCAGTTTGCCCCGCGCACCCTGGCGTCCACGGGTGTGCAGCGCCCGCACCCGCCGATCTACGTGGCCGGCTCCACCAGCGAAACCCTGGGTTTTGCGCTGAGCGAAGACCTGCCGCTGCTGCTGAGCCTGGAACCCCCGGAAACCGGTCAGCTGGAACGCCTAGCCCAGGTGGCGCAGCAAACGGAGCGGGACTGCACGCCGCTGCGCGCCCGTTCCTCCCTGGCGCGCTATGTGTGCATCGGCGCCACCGACGCCCAGGTGCAAGCCCAGCTGGACACGCTGTGGGCCCCGTACTACCAGCGCAGGGTGTACTTTGCCGGCAAGCGCGGCATAGCGCCTGCCGACGTGCCGCCCCTGGACACCGCCCAACTGCTGCGCGACCTGTTCATCCACGGCACGCCCGAGTCCTGCATCGCCCAGATCCAGGCACTGGAAAGCCGCACCGGCATCCACCAGCTGCGCTGCGTGTTCAACGCCAACGGGCTGTGGAGCAACGCCACCGCCCTGGCCGGCATGGAACTGTTTGCGCAAGAGGTCCTGCCGGCGGTGCGGTAGGGCGGGGGGCTGGCTTGTCCGGCGGTATTCGGTGGTGCGTGGCGGCTGCAGGGAAGTGTGCTGCCCACGCAGCACTGCACCGCTCCGCACATGACCGCTGTGGGTGCGGCGGAGGCCGGTCTGCCGCTGCACTGAAGGCCCCGCAGGTACAGTCGTTCTCACTGCACCAGTCAGTGTCTGCTTGAGTGCACCAAGCAGACAGCTCCCTAGCGTGCAACGCGTCCAGGTGCTGCAATCGGCGTGACAATCAAGTCACCATGAGCGAGAGACAGCCCTTTTTCCGTTTCAATCCCGGCGCCTACCAAGAAGGCCGTGCTTTCGAGCCGTCTGACGACACCTGCGGTGTCTGTGCGCAGCCCTGTGGCTGGAAGTACCGAGGCAACATCTACATGTGTGCCGACAGCCCGACCATATGCGCATGCTGCATCGCAGAAGGTCGGTTGGACGTTTTCCTGGAGGGGGACGGTTTCAGTTTTCACGACGTCGAACTCGATGGCGCGGAGCCCGCGTTGGAGCAAGAACTGCTAGAGCGCACGCCCGGTGTTGCCTGTTTCAACCCCTTTGAATGGCCGGTGCTGGACAACATGCCCATGGCGTTTGTCGGCTACGGAGAGGATGAGGGCTTGCTGGCTATCGATGCGGTGCGATCAGCTGTCAGCGAGACCTTCGCAGAGGTCGGCTGGACGGAGCCCGCCGGGCCTTCCCCCTATCTGCTGATCTTCAAGGAATTGAATGGTGACCGCTATCGCGCGGTGCTTGATCTGGACTGATTATGGTTCCTGATCTTGGCTGGCCTGTCCGGTCAGCGCATGCGCTAGTATCTTCCCCGATGGCCCGCTGCGAAGTGATCCTCCGGACGCTGATGGGCCATTAGCGCCGTGCGCATGGATGCCAGAAAGGGGTGCCCCTGGGCGCAGATTCCGCCGAAGAACGACGGCAATGGCAACCTATCGGTCATTGCCCCATCGCGGCCCATCCGAGCGTCGACGCGGACGACTGCCCAATGACGGGTTTTAGGCGTGCAGCGCACAGCGGCCGTCAAGTTTAGACAGATAGGTCGCTGGATGTCCGTAGTCACGTAGTGTGAGCAGGAGCTTGCGACCCTAAGGCGACGGGGGCACCGTGCCCCCAAAACGGTCTGCGATGCACTACTAAGCACAGCCGCAGTTCGAACGTTGCACTTTGATTCCGCCGCTTCGCAAGCTATATTTTCTCCAGTACAAGCGTGCCGGGTTCTTGTCCAGTGAGACTGATCACAAACCCAGACTGCAAGTCGCTTCTAGGAGGAATCAGTATCTAGAATAATTCGCATCGCCCAGCGTATCCCGCAGGCTTTATGGTCTACATTAAGTTAGGCGTCACAAAATTCACCGTTGCCGCACACGCTCATTCAAACTCCTTGAGTTTTCGGTTGCAAAAGAATAAATATCAAGAGTGATCTCACATGACAGACGGATTTCCAAGCATTCGCAAAAGCACACGAACCGGTGAAGAGGGCGTCAACGCTGTTTCCTCCACGGTAAACAATAAGTTCGGATGGATATTTCGAAGAAATCACAACGAGCATGACTTCGGCATTGATGGCTATATCGACGTAGTCACTGACAGCGGAGCTGTCACCGGTCAATGCCTCGCAATTCAGATTAAGACTGGAAAGTCCTTCCTCAGAGATGGCGGAGCAGCGGGTTTCACATTTTATGGCGAACTGAAACATCTGAACTACTACTTGAATATCCCTATGCCGGTTCTGATTGTCATTCATGACGACACAAGCGGGAAAACTTATTGGCAGCATTTCAGCCAGTCTCGGACTGACGGAACTCCCACAGGATGGAAGATGTCAATTCCCAGGGAAAACATTTTCGAGAGCGACAAGTCCCGATTACTCGAAATTGTGGGCCCACCCAAGGATCACCTAGAAAGTTTGAAATCACATTGGGCCTTCAATGACAAGCTGTCTCGTTACGATTTCATCCACTACGCAGTCGATCGGGAAGACATTGAAGGTGGGAACGTTGGTCCAGTCATTGACTTCTTTCGTCGGATCGAAACCAGTGACGCACTGTGCCGGAAATTCCAAGGCCGTGTCGAATTGAGCATCTCCGGCTATGACGCAGACCGGAGGGAGCTGTGGGAAATTCGGGAGGTGTGCAAGTGGTTCAAGAAGGCCGATTCGAAGATAAACTGGTTTTATTTTTGCAACGTCGCGCTACCTGCATATGGCTTCAAAGCATATGTGGCTTGCCTCAGCAATACCCAACGAGCACCTGATCAATCGGGAGCGAAGACTCGAACAATGCTGGTTTTCATGGATAACCGCGAGCGAGCGAGAGTTCTTGAGAGAAACTGGCCAAAATTGAATGCGATGACAGATAGACTGGGCATGCCAATTGAAGAAAACAAGAGAATTTCCTTTGCGGTACTGGACGCAATGGAGATTCCCCATCAGTGATGTCTTATATGTCATCGTTGTCATTTTCAGGCGGAAGCGACGCCTAACCGATCGCTCCACCACACGTCCTCCGGCAAGCCTCAGTCCGTCTGTGAGCTGCAACGTTGAGCGTCCGCTTTCTTTAACTGTCACTGGCCTGTATTGGCCAAAAGTGCCAGTTTGGCCCAGCGCCACATTGCGGCCGTTGAGGAAGCCCTCCCTGCCGCAGTTTCCAGGGTGACCGCCAGCGGTAACTTCAAATCTCCGTCTGTTCAGAGATCTAGAGGGCATCGTCGACTTCGATTCCCTGGTACCTCACTATTGACTCCCACTTCGAGTAGCCGAGCAGTAACTGCACAGCGCGCAGGTTCTTGGTGGTGCGGTAGATCAGTGTCGCCTTTGTCCTGCGCATCAAGTGTGTCCCGTACTCCATGCGGTCCAGGCCTAGCTCGTCAACCCAGTGACCGAGGATTCGGGCGTACTGCCGTGTCCATAGATGTGGCGATTCGTGTAGCCTGCTTGGAAACCGGAAGTCCTCTGATTTCAACCCAGCAAGCTTGATCGAGGCTTGCAAGGCGTCACGGGCAGCCTGCGTGATCTCAAACTGCGCTGGACGCTGAGTCTTGTGCTGCATGACGACAGCGAGCGATGCCACTTGGTCGCCGTGTCACACATCCCAAACCTTGAGGGCGACGAGGTCGCACCCTCGCAGCTTGCAATCGATGCCTAAGTTGAGATAGCAGGCTCGCGCACCCGGCCTTCCATCTGAAGCTTACGTGCAGTGCCCATATGTCCTTGAGCTTGAACGGAGCCTTCTGCCCGACGATCTTGCCTTTGTTCACGGCTCGCGATGAGCGGTATTACCTATCGATCCCATGATGGTCTCCCATCGAGTTGAGGGGGCACACAGGATGCGCAGGCTTCAACTCGCCTGAGCGACTAGTGATGTTCGGCTGCCACAGCCTTATGACCGTCAGCTTCCTGGCGTAGCCATGAATTCAACATCTCGGCCATAAGCCGTCATTCCTTCATTGGTCTTTGGACTACATGCAACAAGCTCCAATCTCGAAATTTTTAGGTTTGCCTAAAAATTTTGCTTGCGATTGCTCACTCTCAGAATTTCGGATAGATTTATTTTTATAAGAACGACGAGCCTATTTTTTCTATCGGCTAAATCTAGTTAGATAAATTAAATATTTTCACCCAAAGTACCGACAAACCGAAAATATCATTGGAATATAAATGGAACTGAAAGAAATACGAATTAAGAATTTTAGAACTATAGAGACTGAGCAGCACCTCAGAATTCCAGGAAGCATGACTATTGTTGGCCCAAATAATTCTGGAAAAACTAATCTACTAAAGGCGGTGCAACTACTCTTCACAGGCTTAAATAATTCTTACGGTTACACAAGAGATTCGGATCTTTCCTTTGGCGCCAGCAAGTCACGTACAAGTATTGTTGCGACATTTGAGGGGGATCCAAGCAAAGAAAATGAAATATATGAAGCCATAGATGAATTACACGAACTGCAAGGAACAACTAGATCTGGGAATCAAATAAACCTAAATTTGTACTTCACAGACACTAATACTCCTGTCTACAGTTTCTTTCCAAATGCAAAAAGACCGAAAGGAGCAAAATCAGTTCAATACTCAAGAACACATATAAGCCTTGTAAATCGCGTATTGGGATCTTTTAGCCTCCATTATGTTCCATCTGCAAAAAGCGTTGATCAAATCTATAGTGAATTATTAGCACCTTTCTTAAGAAGAAGAGTATCAAAAGTAATTGAGCCTTACATAAATAAAATTGATGAAAGCCTGAATGATGCAGCCTTTTCATTGAATAAAGAGCTAGAGATCGCCGGTCTTCATGATTTAGTTGCAAGCTTCTCTCTCCCAAGTCAATCAATTGAAAAGCTAGTATCTGGTTTTGATTTCTTGTTATCGGATCCACAAAAAACACCAATACAAGAAAAAGGCATGGGTATCCAAACCACTGCTCTTCTGGCTGCATTTCGCTGGATCACCAAACAAGAAATATCAGAAGGCAGGAGCGTTTTGTGGCTACTCGAAGAGCCTGAGTCATACCTTCACCCAAATTTAGCCGAGAGTTGCAACACAATCCTAGAAAACCTTGCAACTGAAGCAAGCGTCATCAAAACAACTCACTCAATGGCATTCGTTCCGCAGGATCCCAACCTCGTATCCGGGACGTATCTCAACACTGCAAAAAGAACAGAAATAAAGCAATACAAAACCTTCACCGAAGCCGTATCCTCGATTCGATCTGCACTAGGTATTAAATTTGGTGATTTCTACAATCTTGCGGTATTTAATGTTTTAGTTGAGGGACAGTCAGATCGCGAGATATTTGAGTGGTTGCTAAATATCATCCCTCCAGAGAAACATCAATTTCCTACTCTAAGAAAAGCAAAATTCGAGGACTTTGGAGGCGTTAAGCACTTGTCTGGGTTTCTTCGTGCAACATATCAATTCATAAAAAATGAATACGCTTGCGTAACTGTATTTGATGGTGATGAAGCTGGTGAAATTGAAAGAAAAGCCCTTCAGGGCTACTTTGGAAATTGCAAAATAGATTTTGAGGCGAATAAGCACTTTGTATCTGTAAGATCTAGATTTGCTATTGAAGGACTATTCCCTGATGAATGGTTAATAAATATTCAAAAAGAAAATTCAGCATGGTTTGACTCATTTTCAATCGACGCTTCAGGCGAACTGGAACCATTTAAAATCAAAGATAGTCACAAAAGCAACATTCAGCGCTCTCTTATAGCAAAAGCAGAGGCCGAAAATAACTTAAATTGGGCAACCAGGTTTATTGCCGTCTGCGGTGTAATTGATAAGTCACTTGCCGATTTGCACGAAAACCTAAAAAAAGTCGGAAAAAAAAATAACAAATGACTGCTCTGTAAATATAGCTTGGCATTCAACACGGACGCAAACAATTGCCATTCTTTCGGCATTTTAATGGCAATTGTTGCTTCTTTTCGGCTTTAGGTGCTGTTTAACTTTTTCGTTAGTCTGCCTTTATTTCGGCCCATTTCAGCCCCTGCATATGCATGCGCCATTTACCTTTGCAAGCGTTTTTTGCTGGGTGTTTGGCATTCGCTTGAGCTTCGCCTGTGAGTGGCGGTGGCGGCTTTAGGTTAGTTATTAGTGTTTTTGGCCTCTAGCCCTTACTTTACTGGGGCTAGTAGCTCTTGTTTTCGTAGTCTTTGGCCTGTGCGGTCATGGTCGTTTTCTTGTGCTGGGTCTAATCCGGCGCTCAAGCCGACCCGCCTTCGGCAGTCGGCTTAGCTTTTTCGTTAGTGGATGCCTGCTCTGGGTCGACACAAGCCTGCCGGGGCAAGTAGAAGCGGTCCTTCGTTTAGGTAAGCGGCGAACCACGCAATCGGGGACAGGATCTGAGCGCAAAGCGGCCCTTCGATGTGGACGACGCGCAATGGCTGGTGTGGGTGACGAGGCCTTGAGTGACTCAGATCAGCCTGAAGCCGCCCCCAAGCAAGCGTATTGACCGGCTCCTGCTGACCGACATTGTGTAAACACGGACATGCCAGAAAGCGGACTTCCGCGATAGATGCTCCAGGCAGGAGCAGGCGGCCGCTTCATTTCCTCACAGGCAAGGTCAGAAGGTGGCCATCAACAGGCACTGCCTATGGTCGGGCTTGCATCAGCCTTGGGGCATCTGGCTCATGTCCATGAATATGATCTCCCAGATGTGGCCGTCTAGGTCCTCGAAGCTGCGCCCGTACATGAATCCGAGGTCTTGCAAGGCGTTCACGTCCGCCTTGCCGCCGTGGGCGGAAGCGGTTGCCACCATGTCGTCAACCGCCGCGCGGTTGTCGGCGCTCAGGCACAGCATGACTTCGCTGGCAGCGTGGGCGTTGACGATAGGCTTTTGGGTGAATGTGGCCCATTTCGGGTGGGTGAGCAGCATCACGTAGATGGTGTCGGAGATCTCCATGCAGGCGGCGGTGTCGTCGCTGAACTGCGGGTTGTTGACGGCGCCGATGGCTTCATAGAAGGACTTGGCCTTCGGCAGGTCAGCGACGGGCAGGTTGACGAAGATTTGCTTGGGCATCTGAGACTTTCAAGTTCTGTAGGGAGAGAGAACCTTCAGGCATGGAAAGGCGGCGTCAACAGGGCGCTTAGCCGCATGAAGGTGTGGCCGCCTTCCTGTCCAGAGTCGCGATGGCGTGGTCACAGCAGCTTCCCCCCGTGTCGAAGCGGGCGGACAGCCCATTAAGGCACCATGTCTGGCTGTACCAGTGTCAGCTAACGGCGTTTTCTGTCGTTCCGGTCGCAGGCTGACAATGGCCGCAGCCAGCCAGGAGCCATCACTTTCCGGGATGCATGTGGGCCTGCTTCTGGCCCACAGTACCTGCGGCAGCAGGCGTTCTGAAACTGGATGATCGAAGGGCCGGCAACTGCGCACCAGAACCAAATGCACGCAAATTGACCGGCTATGCTGCCGTGATTGATCGGATTTGGTGCTTTGGCGTGCGCTGGACTCCCTACACTTCTGCAGGATGGTGGATGCACGTCGCATCAGCCCAACCCACTGCAGGACGGATTTCCATGCAACTTATCAGCCAGAGTTTTCAAGACGGCCAGGCCATTCCCGGTGAATTCGCGTTTGCGGTGCCTGATGCCGCATCCCATGTGGCCCTGTCGGCCAACCGGAACCCGCACCTCGCCTGGAGCGATGTGCCGGCGGGCACGCAGTCGTTCGTCGTCGTCTGCCATGACCCCGACGTGCCCAGCAAGGGCGACGATGTGAGCAAGGAGGGCCGTGAGGTTCCATCTTCCTTGCCGCGCGTGGACTTCTTTCACTGGCTGCTGCTGGACATTCCCGCCAACGTCACGCACATTGCTGCGGGCTCCCATTCGGATGGGGTGACCCCCCGGGGCAAAGCCGGCCCCGCCGCGCCCGCAGGGTGGCGCCACGGTCTGAACGACTACACCGGATGGTTTGCCGCGGACGAACAGATGAAGGGCGGCTACCACGGCTATGACGGCCCTTGCCCCCCATGGAACGACACGCTGCTGCACCACTACGTGTTCACCATTTACGCACTGGCAACCCCCACGCTGGCCGTGACCGGGCCGCTGACGGGCGCGAATGTGCGCGCAGCCCTGGCATCGGCCCAGGTGCTGGGGCAGGCCAGCCTCACCGGGGTCTACAGCCTGAACCCTGCGGTGTCGCTGCAGACCAGCGCGCAGTAAAGACCGGTCGGCCATGGCGTTTGCGCAGGAAACTCTCCGGGTCGCCCCTCAGACCGCTCCTTTGGCAGCCCCGCTGGCGGAATCCACCGATGCAGCTGATGCAGCCGCTGTGGACGATCTGCCATGGCTGCTGCCTGCGGGCGCGCCCATCTGGCGGCGGGGCCTGTGCACCGTGGCCCAGCCGTGTCTGAAGCAGGTGCAGCACACGCCCCGGTTCCTGTTTCAGGACGCGGCAGTGCTGCTGATTGCGGCGGGGCGGCTGGATATGGACTGCGGCGTCCACCGCATCGGTGTCGATGCGTCGGCGTCCCTGCTGCTGGTGGATGCCAGCACCTGTGCCGATTTGCGCAAGACGCCGGGCGGCATGGAGCAGCGTTTCCGGTCGGTGTTTCTGACACTGTCGCCGGAGCTGCTGGACGCTTTCCGCCTGGGTCGTGCCACGGGGGCAGAGGCTGCGCAGGTGGCCGCTCCTTTCCAGCAGCTTCCGCTGGACGCGGATCTGGCGTCCTCGCTGCAGCATGTGCTGGCCAGCACCGCAGATGGGCAGCTCAGTGACGAACGCCTGCGGTACCGCGCCATGGATTTGCTGGCGGCGCTGGCTGAGCGCGGTGGCGTGTTCAGGCCGCCCCAGTCACAGGGGCTGTCCGGGCGTTTGCGCGCCCTGATTGGCGAAGCCCCCAGCCAGCACTGGACGGCGCAGACGGCGGGCAAAGCGCTGGCCGTGAGCGAGGCCACGCTGCGCCGCCGCCTGGCGGGCGAAAGCGCGCGGTTTGAAGATGTGCTGATCGACGTGCGCATGCACCACGCCATGATGCTGGTGCAAACCACGTCCTGGAGTGTTCCCGAGATTGCCCAGGCCTGCGGCTACAAGTCCCGCGCGCGGTTTGCCGAACGCTTTCGGGCGCGCTTTGGCTATCTGCCTTCGGCTGTGCGTTGATGCGCTGCTCACTGCCCTGAACGCGGGAGATGCAGCAGGGCCAAGGAAGCGCAGAAGGAGAGGGCAGAGGGAGAGAGGGTAGGGCGATGCACCGGCGTAGGAATCTGGAGTCTTCGCTGCGGGCCGGCTGGGCTACGGCATCACATGCCAATGCCGCCAACAGGTCAGGTGTTGCCGCCCACCATGGCATCGTGTCCTTGCGGCATACCCATCGTCTGCCTCTTTGCCGGCCCCTTGGAATCACTGGCATCACCCGCATACGTGGTCGCTCGCCCTTGTTGTACGAAGTGCGCTGCGTGGCACCACACCACGCCCGTATTGACCCCATACCTGCGGTTTGCCGTGCCGTGTGAGCCGCTCTGAACCAGTCCTTGCTTCAGCCTCTCGCTCAGCCCTTGCCACGCTGCTTTTGCAGCAATTCCACCACCACATCCACCATCGGATGGTGGCGGTGGGTGTTCCAGGCCAGTGCGGCGGTGACGACCGTGACCTTCTCTTTCAGCGGGCGGACCACCACGTTCTCGGGCGCCAGCTTGCGCATGGCCGATGGCACCAGCGCCACCCCCTGGCCGCAGCTGACATAGGCAATTTGTGACGTGACCGACCGCACCTCGTGCATCACCCGGGGCGTAAAGCCATGCGCTCGGCACACCGAGGTCAGCATGTCAAAGTAGGTCGGGCTGACCTGGCGTGCAGACATCACCCACTGCTCGCTGGCCAGCGACTGCAGGCGCACGCGCGGCAGGGCGGCCAGCGCATGGTGCTTGGGCAGGGCCACGGCCAGCCGGTCTTCGGTCAGCGGCAAGGTGGCAATGCCGCTGCCGGCTTCCTCTTCCAGGCGCACAAAGGCCAGGTCCAGCTCTCCGGCTTCCAGGCCCGGTATGGCTTCCACGCTGTCGATTTCGCGCACAAAGACCGTCAGGTGGGGGTGCAGCGCCTTCAGTCTGTCCAGCAGGGGCGGGATGGTGTCCAGCATGGCCGAGGTGATGGCCCCCACGTGCAGCACCCCGGACTGCCCGGCCGCCACTTCGCGCACCACGCGTTCCAGTTGCTCCACCTGCCCGGCAAACTGCCGCACCGCCGGCAGGATGGCCGCACCCGCAGGGCTGAGCCGCGTCCCCTGGCGTGAACGATCGAACAGGCGCAGCTTCAGCGACTGTTCCAGCACCTTGATCTGCTCGGTCAGCGGCGGCTGCGACATGCCCAGCCGTGCGGCGGCACGCCCGAAATGCTGTTCCTCGGCCACGGCCAGGAACATCCACAGTTGCCGAATCAGTCGAAAGTCGATGGTGCTCACGCCAGTCATCCTCGGTGTTTCTTGTTCCGCTTATCGTATCAACAAGATACGAAGTTAGAAATTTACATATCAGGGCCGCAGCATGAGGATGCCGGTGTCTTCCTTGGAGTTCTCTGCATGACCCAGCCCTCACCACTTGACCGCCTTGCCGCGCTCGACACCAACACCGTCTCCGACGCCCTGGATTTTCTGGGCCTGCCTGGCGCCACCTACGGCCTGCGCCCGCTGTGGGACTGTCCCAAGATCGTGGGGCGCGCCAGCACCATCCAGCTGGGCCCCAAGGCCGGTACCCAGCCCACGGTGCACCTGATCTCCCCGGTGATCGATGCGGTGACCACGGCAGACCGGGTGCTGGTCATTGCCGGCGGTGCAGAGGGCATCTCCTGCTGGGGCGACATCCTGGCCAACGCGGCCACCGCCAGGCAGGTGCGCGGCTCCGTCATCGACGGCGTCAGCCGTGACATTGAAGGCAGCGAATCCATTGGCTACCCCGTGTACGGCCGGGGCGTGACCATGGTGAGCGCCCGCAACCGGGTGGTACAGATCGCTGCGGGCACCCCGGTGCAGATGGCCGGAGTCACCGTGGAAGAGGGCGACTACGTGATTGCCGACCGCTGCGGCACCGTGTTTGTGCCGGCGGCGCGGATTGACGAGGTGCTGGACCTGGGCGAGCGCATTGCCACACGACAAGACGCCATGGTCGCCGCCGTGCGTGCCGGCCGCTCCGTGGCCGAAGTCATGCACGACAAGGAATTTGAAGCCATTCGGGCGCAGTAAACGTTCTTTCTCTGGAGATTCCTTCATGGACACCCCACACACATACCGCAACCTGCGCAACCCGCACGCCCCCAACCCCGAAGACCAGGAATTGGTGGCCCTGTTCGCCGGCCTGGACACGCCCGGCGTTTCCGACGCCCTGGACAAGCTCGGCCTGCACGGCCAGGCCCTGGGCATTGCCCCGCTGGCCAACTACCCCCATGTCATTGTTGGCCCCGCTTACACGGTGCGCTACGCCCCGGCCAGCCTGCCCGCAGGCACCGTGGGTGACTTCATCGACGACGTGGCCGAGGGCGATGTGATCGTCATCGACAACGGCGGCCGCGCGGACGCCACGGTCTGGGGCGACATCCTGACCCAGTACGCCGGCCTGCGCGGCATCGCCGCCACCGTGATCGATGGCGTCTGCCGTGACGTGAACAAGGCGCTGGGCGATGGCTACCCGCTGTTCACCGCCGGGCGCTTCATGCGCACCGGCAAAGACCGGGTACAGGTGGAAGCGGTCAATGCCGTCGTCGGCATAGGCACCGTCCGCGTGGCATCGCGCGACATCGTGGTGGCAGACGCCAACGGCGTGGTCATCGTGCCGCGGGCACGGGCGCGCGAAGTGGCAGACACCGCCCGCCAGATCGAACAGGTCGAAGCCACCATCCGCGAACGCATCACCCAAGGCGCCACTATTCGCGAAGCGCGCACCGCACTGGGCTACCACACGCTGCAAAGGAAAGCAGGATGACCCACACCACTCAGATCACTTCCGCCATGTACTCCGCAGACCAGCTGGCGCAGGCCCGCAAGCTGGGTACCTCCACCCTGTACGAAGCATCGGGCCTGGCCAACAGCGCAGTTGATCCGGCCATCCGCACCATCTGGCCCGGGGCCTCGGTGGCGGGCGCCGCCTACCCGCTGGAGGTATCGCCCGGCGACAACCTGGCGATTCACCTGGCCATGGAAAAAGCACCGCGCGGCAGCGTGCTGGTGGTATCTGCCGCCGGCTTTGTGGCGGGGTACTGGGGCGAGGTCTTGACCGTGGCGGCAGGTGCCGCCGGCATCGCCGGCCTGGTGATCGACGGGGGGGTGCGCGATATCGCTGCACTTACCGCGCGGCGCTTTCCGGTGTTCACACGCGGCATCTCGGTGCGGGGCACCATCAAGGCCAGCGCACCGTCCGTGGGCCAGCCCATGCAACTGACCGGCACACCCGTGGCGGCGGGCGATCTGGTGGTGGCGGACGATGACGGTGTCGTCATCCTGCCCGCTGCGCAGGTGCCTGCCTGCCTGGCGCGCGGCCAGGAACGGTTTGACAAGGAAGCCCGCATCATGGACGCGCTGCGCCAGGGCCAGACCACGCTGGATCTGCTGGGCCTGTCCCGCTGGAGGGACGCACCATGAACGCCCCCGTCCATTCGCTGAACCGCTTTCTGGCGGCCGCCAAGCCCTCGGCCACCTACCAGGTCATGGACCGGGTGGCCGCCCGCCGCGCTGCGGGGGGCTCCGTGATCTCTTTAAGTGCCGGGGAGCCCGACTTTGACACCCCCGCCCATGTGCGCGAAGCCGGCATTGCCGCCATCCGCGCGGGCCACACGCGCTACACCCAGGTGGCGGGCCTGCGTGCGCTGCGTGAGGCAATTGCCGCCAAGTTCCAGCAGGAAAACGGGCTGCCGGTGCGCTGGCAGGACACGCTGGTCGCCAACGGCGGCAAGCAGATCATCTTCAACGCCCTGGCCGCCACCCTCAATGAAGGGGACGAAGTGATCGTGCCCGCGCCGCACTGGGTCAGCTACCCGGAAATCGTGCAATTGTGCGGCGCCCGCACGGTCACCGTGCCGTGCAACGCCGCCAGCGGCTTCAAGCTCAGCCCTGACAGACTGCAGGCCGCCATCACCCCGCGCACGCGCTGGCTGATCCTGAATTCGCCCAGCAACCCGTCCGGTGCGGTGTACAGCCGTGCGGAACTGCTGGCGCTGGCCGAAGTGCTGCGTGCCCACCCCCAGGTGCTGGTGCTGGCCGACGATATCTACGAACACCTGATCTTTGACGGCGCTGCATTCTTCACCCTGGCCCAGGTGGAGCCGCGCCTGCGCGACCGCGTGCTGACCATGAACGGCGTATCCAAAGCCTATGCCATGACCGGCTGGCGCATCGGCTTTGGCACCGGCCCCGGCTGGCTGGTGGAGGCCATGGAAAAACTGCAAGGCCAGCAGACCTCGGGCGCCAGCACGATTTCGCAGCACGCCGCGCTGGCGGCGTTGACCGGGCCGCAGGACTTCATTGCACAATCACGCGCCGTGTTCCAACGCCGGCGCGATACCGTGGTCGCCGCCCTCAACCAGGCGCCCGGGCTGCACTGCCAAGTGCCGCAAGGCGCGTTCTACGCCTTTGCCTCCTGCGAAGGGCTGATGGGCACCACCACCCCGGCGGGCACCCTGTTGGGCAGCGACGAAGACGTGGTCAACGCCCTGCTGGACGAGGCGGGTGTGGCCACCGTGCACGGCAGCGCGTTCGGGCTCGGCCCCTATGTCCGGCTGGCGTATGCGCTGGACGACGCATCGCTCCACACTGCCTGCCAGGCCATACAGGCGTTCTGCCGTTCGCTGTCCCGGTAGGGTACAGCCCAAATGGCGGAAAGAAGGTGATGGGCGAAGAAGAAGGGCGAAGAGGTCGAAGATGGAGAGCAGGGTGAAGACGGCAAGAACGGTAAAAACGGCGAACATGGCGAGCACGGCAGAAGCTGCAAAAGCTATAGCAGCGGTAGAAGCGGTGAAAGCGATGAAAGCAGCAAATAGGACAACACATCCCACACACAGCAGGAGTCACCATTGACCACCGTTCTGATCCCTGGCTTCATGCTTGACCAGGATTTATGGACCGACATCCAGCCCTATCTGCAGACCCGTGGCCCCTTGGTGCATGCAGACCTCAGCACCGCCAGCACCATCGAAGACATGGCAGCCCAAGTCCTGCGCACCGTGCCGGACGGGGTGTTTGACGTCATCGGCTTCTCCATGGGCGGCTACGTGGCCCGTGAAATCGCCCGCATCGCGCCGGATCGGGTGCAGCAACTGGTGCTGATCGCCACCTCGTCGCGTGGGGATACAGAGCTGCAAGCGCGCCGCAAAGCCGACGCAGTGCTGGCCGCGCCCCAGACCTTTGCGGGGGTCAGCAAGCGCTCCATCCGCCAATCCCTGGCGCCCGCGCGGGAGGATGATGATGTATTGGTCAACCGCATCCACGCCATGAGCCTGCGCCTGGGCGGCGACGCCTTCCGCCGCCAGGCCCAGCTCCGCCGTGATGGCGACACCAACCGCCTGGGCGACATCCGTTGCCCCACTTTGGTCATTGCCGGCCAGCAAGACCGCCTGCGCAGCCTGGACGAAGCGCAGGAACTGCACCAAGGCATCCCGGGGTCACAGCTGCAAGTGCTGGACGCCGGGCACATGATCCCGATGGAGGTTCCGGCGGAGACGCAAGGGGTGCTGGCGGGGTTTCTGCATTAGCGTAGTGCATGGCCTCATCGCGGCGTGAACTGGTGGCCTGTCTACGGTATGGCAGAGCCTATTTGGAGCAGACAAGGCCGCGCGACGCTCGCTGAAAATTGGCGCCAGCCTATGTCTGCTGTGCAACGTTTGCGGTATTTCGCCTCGGATCTGCGAGATAGCCCTGAACTACCCGTCAGCGATCGTCCGCGTCAGCCAGCAATCGACCCGTTGCTGCCGTTCGTGATTTATCAGTAGGTGCCTGCTTTGCACCAAAGCGGACCACGGCAGTCGCATCCGGGTTGCTCAGTGAGAATCGGTCATCTGGCTATTTTTTGAGTTAATCACGAATGCCATCAAGTTGAGGCTTCTGCTCGCGATGCTACCAAATCCTCTCGCCAAGGATCTCAAGTCTTGGTTTCGTGTCGAACACTCACCGGGCATCGTATGCTGCGATTCACTCTGGGCTCGCTTTGCCAAGATGGTCAACCAGGCTTTGCGACATGACAAGAGCATGGGACATCAGCGCATTGACCAGATTCTCATGCCTGTTGATATTCATGGTGAGCCCGTCAGCTTGGAAGATTGGCTGTTCTACCAAAACGATCACACCGGCTACGTCGCCTCCACCGATATAGCTGGCAACATGGGCTCTGGCTGCAGGTCCCCGGGCCTTATCGCCCGCCAAATTAGCCCAATTGAGGATGTCCTCGATCATCGTTTCTACATTGTCAGTTTTTCCGTTCTTGTGGACGATGACGTGCCGAAACTTCTCAGCCATACGGGAATGAAGCCGCAGATTGGTATTGATCTGGTTGTTGACTTCAATCTTCGCGAGTTCAGGTAGCTTTTTCCGAAGCATATCGATGATCAGAGGCACTTTCTTTTTGAGTTCTGACGGGGGCATTACTGCATTAGCATCCTTGCTTAAGCGAAAATGCGTATGGTCGCGTCTGACGAGCTCATAGAGTGACACCACGAAGTCCTCAAACAACTCGTAGGCCTCGACGAGTAACCATTGATACTGCTTGTTCTTGTGAAGGTGGACGAGCCTCGCCATCTCTTTAGGCGTCAGCCTTGCGTGCGAGTAGGGGCTGATCATTCCCGTGTATGGACTGTAAAAAGAGAACACGTTGATGCTATGGCCTAGCAACTCGTGAGTCTCCGAGTCCAGAAGAGTTAAGTCTCGGTCGCGAGCCTGCAGGTCAGCGATCGTCTGCTTAGCAACGTTCGCGGAGAGTCGCTGATAGTGTTGAATGACGGCGACTTGGTCAAAGAACTTCTCAAGTCGGCTGCTGTAAGGTTTAAGGTCCATCGACGTTGCATATTAGTAAGAGGCCGAGGCCTTACTGCGGCGCTAGGCGGCCGCAAGCGAATTGTCAGAATTTGCTCGAATCACCTTTAGCCGAGTCGTAAACGACTGTCGTTTTTCCTTGCTGATCGATTTCCATGATCTCCAGGTGTTCGGATACTCCAATGTTCACCTCGTCGGTGAAGCCAGCACGCAGCTTCCCAAGCCACTCGCCGAACCAAGCGGAAGCGGTGGACGCAGGGTTGAGTTTGATCTCGTGGATGTTGGCAGCTTTGGCCACTGACCTCGCGCCTGATTGAAGCCCATTGGGGGAGACCAAGAAGCCACCCTTCGCGTCTGTGTCGAAGATTTGCCAAGCGAGAGCGCTGGTAATGGCTTGGTTTATCCTGGTGTTCTTGTGCTCCTTGCACTCGACAAGCAGGTGTGCGGTATCGCCCTCCGTCCAGGCGCGGGCGTCGACTTCGAACGTAGTGCCGCTTTTGGCGACGACCTTTTGCTTGCCCTCAACTCGCTCAATCCCGAAGTCGGTAGCGCATTGATTCAAGACGAGGGCAGCGATCTCCTCATAAGTCTTCCAGGATGGATCCATTTTTTTCGACATGTTATCTCCTTGTTGTACCTAGTGTAGGGGCAGTATGGCCGAAATTAGCTCGCTCACTACCGGGGAAGTGGCAAGGGATTTTCACAGTGCAGTGAAATGACGCTTGAAGGACGCTACAAGTACATCAGCGTTTGCATTCATCGGTGAAAGAGCACTGGAAATGCGAAAGGCATCGTCTGCATTTAGCCTGGATCTGTCGTGCGCGAGCACTTGCCAGATGACAACTCCTGGCCGACTGAAGACGGCCTGCTGCGTTGACTGCTTGTCCTAAACCGGACGCTCAAGGTGCAACCCCGAATGTCAGCTTTGCGGTGCTGCGCTGCGCACAGACGTGGCTAGGCCAGGCTTCGGCCAAAAGCAGTGCTTGAAGGCATTCGCCCAGGCGGATGCTTCAAGCTTGTTGCAGAAAATCGCTGGATAAGCGTAAATTCCTGAAATTCTCAAATGTGGTCATTCCGCATATTTATTGACTGAATCCCTTGCATGAGTAAAGCAATGAAAAAATATTCCATGCCACCGGTTTATTTAAGAGCTGTTTTACTTATCGACTTGGACTGTTTCCATATTGAGATCTAACGGCTCACCTTTCATGTAACGCTTTAAAAGGTCCACAGTTGCTTGCGTGTACTTGTGAGTTAGCTGATCTGACTTATGTCCGAGCTTGTATGCGATGTGATATTTATTGTCCGTTGACGTAATGTTAAAGCCCGTCTGCTCGGCAATCGCCGAGATCATCTTGCGCACGTTGTACCAATGTGTGAAACCAAGCTCTTGTGCAACACCGCTGATTGCGTACTTGTAGTCCAAGTTGACTTTCGACGGATCTGACAGCGATGTAACACCGAAAAGTTTTGCAAAATTTTCTCCAGAATCTACAGCTTGCGACAGTTGTGTAAAATCAATCTCAACGTGCTTTTTCGGGATGTCAGATCGGATTAGCTCTACCGATCGGGCCATAAGAGCACGAAGCAGTTTTGTGTTGATTTTTTCGAGGTTTCCAGCCTGACCAAATGCCTTGAAAACCCACTCGAAAGAGGCTGAAGTAATACTCTTGATGCGAATATTGATGTCCGGCGCAACAGAAATTACATGCTCACGAGCAGGTGGCGGCGAAGACTCCGTCAGAGTTGGATCCCATTGGAGAATGAAGATGTTTGGGACGATATCTGAAGTCGAGGCACGTACCATACGGAATACGTCGTATAGGATCGCCTTTATATTAGGGTCGTCAGCTCTGTAACCAACAAACAGCAGAGGATGCTCGATAAAGTAAGTTAATAGCTTTGCACTAAGGTATTTATGATCTTCATCAAAGCGTAGGTAATCGGCTTCATTTAGAACTAGAGACTGTGGCTGAGTCAAGCAGCCGTGAATCTTGAATATCTCTCCTATCGCGAGGTAGCCTTTTCGAATAATCTGTTGACCAACGACTACTTCATATTCAGGAAAAAGAGGCTCAATTACTTGGTCATAGTTCGTCGTGATGATCGCGTGAGCACTTATATTCTTAAGCGCCTCTATTTCTGCATTTAGGCTATCTGATCCATAAGACCCTTCTGCATGAGGGCCAAGATTTTTGAGAAGTTCTGCAACAGTGTGCTTGATAAAAATATCGGGAGGAGCGCTGGCATCGAAGTATTCCGGTGGAAACAATGACTTGCCTTCGCCCCACGCCCACTCGCGGTACAGATCCGTAAACACCGTACCTATAGCCTTGAGATCCCCTTTGTAAGTCTGCTTGTAATACGCAAAGTCTTTGTCAATCTCAGGACACTTCTCTGCGAGCATCGCCAGCAGCTCCTCCCAGTTCGGACCTTGTGCGTACCGTTTCGAAAAACCGGAGCCGACGAACAAAATGGGTTGGCACTCCGCATCACCAAGCACGTTGATGATGTCGGCAATGTGAATCGACCAGAGTTTTGT